>JALYYG010000131.1 GCA_030946685.1 Candidatus Dormiibacterota bacterium
CTCGGTGCGCGATGCGTGCTCGCCAACAACTCGCTTCGCACGCCGCTACAAATCCAGTATCAGGCGATGTACGACAACATGAAGTCATTGGGGCCGCCGATTGCCTTCCAGACGGCGACCCGCGCCAAGGTGGGCGACCTGGGAGCCACCATCCTGACTGCGATCTCCCTCGGAGCCGCCTCAGTCGAGCTGCCGGCGGGATTCCAGTCCGTACCGGTGGCGACGTTGAGCGGTTACGACAGCCAGCTGGTAGCGAACGCAAACCGCAGTCCCTCCCCCTCCCCCCCTTAAGGGCGAGGATGTCCCGCTCGCGAAGCGGGCCGGACATGAGGGTGGCGCTTACTGGGAAAGACCCCGAAGGTGGGAGGGCTCTGGGAACGGGGAACATGGGCGGCCGTTCCTCGGTCGGATCGTCCGGGTCATGGATTTCCATGTCCCCGGACATGGGAAACAACTATTGCGAAGTGACCCGGTGACCGGCAACATTTTGTAGGGGAAGGTGGTCTGTTGGAAGTAACTCCCTCCCAATGGACTAGAGCTGGCGGGCCACCTCCCATCCCTACTGCCCTATAACTGACTACCCTCGCTGCCCAAGCGCTCACAGCTCGGCGCACGCGTTCGGGGCTATCCTGCCCAAGAAGCCAGTGAGGATCTCCGCCAAAGCCGACTACGCCCTGCGCGCGATGGCACAGCTTGCCAGCGAGCCCTCCGAGCACACTGTCAATGCCGAGCACCTGGCCGCGGCGCAGGACATCCCGCTCCGCTTCCTCCTGGGCATCCTCGCCGAGCTGAAGCGCGCACGACTCGTCCGCAGCAGCCGCGGAGCAGCGGGGGGCTACTCGCTGAGCCGGCCGCCGGCTGAGATTACCCTCGCCGAGATCTACAGGGTGGTGGAGGGGCCGCTGGTCAACCTGCACGACTCTCGCGTCGGTGAGCTCGGGCACAGAGGCCCTGCCGCGCCCCTGGCCGACGTCTGGCGTGCAGTACGCACCAACGTGCGGTACGTCCTCGAGGGCGTCACCCTGGCCGACGTGGTGGCCGGCGAGCTCCCCCCGGAGATCCGCGCCCTCGTGACGATATATCGCCAGGACGAGGCGCCCGTCACGATCGAACTAGACCGGGACAAGTAGGAGCCAACCCACCGAATAGAAGGATTGACGACAGCTGCCGCTATCTCTACTATTTCACTATATTTAGTTCACATTAGCGAGGAGCAGCAATTGATCACCGGATTTGGTTCACGACTGAGGGCTTTCGGCATCGCCGGGGCCCTCCTTATATGTGTTGTCGCCTGCGGCCCCACTGCGCCGTCGGGCGGCGAGACCGTCCCCTCCGAGCTCCGGCTCGGGTACTACGCCAACCTGACCCATGCCGCCGCCCTCGTGGGAGTCAAGGACGGCCTCTTCGCCCAGACGCTGGGGTCCCACACCTCCCTCAAGACTCACGTGTTCAACGCCGGCCCCGACGCCGTCGAGGCGCTGCTGTCTGACTCGATCGACGCCACCTACGTCGGCCCCAACCCAGCCATCAACGCTTTCATCCAGTCGCACGGAAAGGCGATCCGCATCATCTCGGGTGCTACCTCCGGCGGCGCCGCCCTCGTCGTTTCGCCCGGCATTCAGAGCGTTTCCGACCTCAAAGGGAAGACGCTTGCCTCGCCTCAGCTCGGTAACACGCAGGACATCGCCCTGCGCTGGTGGCTGAAGGGCAATGGCTACCAGACGACGACGACGGGTGGCGGCGACGTAAAGATCATGCCGCAGGACAACGCGACGACCCTGCAGACCTTCAAGGCCGAGCAGATCGACGGCGCCTGGGTTCCGGAGCCATGGGCGACCCGCCTGGTCCAGGAGGGTGGCGGCCACGTGCTGGTGGACGAGCGGAGCCTTTGGCCGGGGCGGCAGTTCGTGACCACGATGCTTGTCGTGCGGACCGACTTCCTGAGCAAGTACCCGACCACCGTGCAGCACCTGCTGGACGGACAGATGAAGGCGACGGACTTCTTACTTCAGAATCCGAGCCAGGCTCAGAAGGACGTCAACGACGCCATCGCGCAGATCACCTCGAAGAAGCTGGGGGCCGAGGTGGTGGCCGCCGCGTGGCAGAACCTGACTTTCACCAACGACCCGATCGCATCGTCGCTAAAAGCCTCTGCCGACCACGCGTATCAACTGGGACTGCTCAAGGACGAGAACCTGGCAGGTATCTATGACATCCGGTTGCTGAACATCGTCCTTACCGCTGCCGGGAAGCCGGCGGTCGCGGTTACGTGAAGCTGCTGCACGTCGAGTCCCGCGACGTGCCCGATGGCGGAACGCGGGTCTCGGTCGAGGAGGTAAGCAAGATCTATGGTCGCGGTCCACGCGAGGTGGCCGCGCTCAAAGACATCTCTCTGAACATCGAAAGCGGCGAGTTCGTCTGTCTCGTCGGCGCCTCCGGGTCCGGCAAGAGCACGCTTCTGAACCTGCTTGCGGGCATCGAGCAGCCGACCGCGGGACGCGTCACCACTTGGGGCGGGCGCGTCGCCCTGATGTTCCAGGAGCCCGCATTGATGCCCTGGCTGACCGCCATGGGCAACGTCCTTCTGCCGATGCGGATCCGCGGCAAGTTGTCCGAGGCGGCGGCTCACGACGAGGCTCGAAGGCTGTTGACGATGGTCGGCCTGCGGGATTTCGCCAGACGTCGACCCCACGAGCTGTCGGGTGGCATGCGACAGCGGGTTGCCCTTGCTCGAGCGCTCGCGCAGGACGCTGAGGTCCTGCTCATGGACGAACCATTTGGCGCCCTCGATGCGATCACAAGGGACCTGCTGCATGACGAGCTCGAGCAGATCTGGAGAGACCGCAGGATGACCGTCGTTTTCGTCACTCATAACGCTCGCGAAGCAGTCCGCCTGGGTGACCGGGTCGTGGTCCTGACCAGCCGCCCGGGCAGGGTCGCGGCCGAGATCCGGGTCTCCCTGCCGCGGCCTCGGCGGACAGATTCGGGTGAAATGACCGCCATCGCATATCAGATCGGTGAGAAGCTCCGGACGGAGGTGCGCTTGCGTGGCGACTAAAGCCATCCCCATGTCCACCGGCGTAACGGGAGCCCGGGCCCGCGAGATGATACGCCGTGGGTGGACCAAGACCTGGCCACCTCTGGGCGCCGCGGCACTCTTGATCGGAGGCTGGCAGCTCGTGGTGTGGTCTGGCTGGCGTCCTGACTACCTGCTCCCGGGGCCGATAGGCGTGTTCGCCAGGCTTGGCCAGGATCTTCGCGATCCAGACCTTTACTCAGCGCTGCTGACGACAGGCACGCGTGCGGCAGTCGGTTTCTCGCTAGCCCTGGTTCTCGGCCTCGTCCTGGGCCTTGCGGTGTCACGTTCTGCGACTGTCAGGGCGGCCGTAGGCTCATTGATCACCGGGCTGCAGTCAATGCCGTCGATCGCCTGGTTCCCTCTCGCCATCCTGCTCTTCGGACTTTCCGAAGCGGCGATCACCTTTGTCGTGGTCCTTGGCGCCGCGCCCGCCATCGCAAACGGTCTGATCACCGGAATCGACCACATCCCGCCGCTTCTGCTTCGCTACGGGAGAGTGGCGGGCGCCCGCAATGCCACCCTTTATTTTCGGATCGTGCTTCCTGCCGCCCTGCCCTCGTTCATCGGCGGACTTAAGCAGGGGTGGGCGTTCGCGTGGCGGAGCCTGATGGCGGGGGAGCTGCTGGTGATCATCGCGCAGAGGCCTTCGCTGGGGGCACGCTTGCAGTTCGCTCGTGAGTTCTCCGACTCGGAGGGCCTTCTGGCGGTGATGATCGTCATCCTGCTGATCGGGATCTTGGTCGACCGGCTGTTCGGGATCGCAGAGGGCCGGATCCGCCATCGCTGGGGTCTCGAACAGCAGAGCTGACAAGCATCATCGAGGGCTGGTCGCTCCAGCTTTGGACAAATGTCCCATTTCGCTGACCGGCCGGTTCAGGCCACAGTTGACACATCTTGGGGGGGGGTACGGGCATGGTCGTGCAGAAGGAAACCTCGCGTTCGAGCGGCCGGAGGGCACGGGTGTCCCTCGGCGCCGTCATCTCTGTGGGCGCCATAGTGCTGTTGCTGTCAGCCGTCGACGCAGGCCCAGCGGCTGCACGGAGCGGATCCGTCCGGGCCATCCCCGCGGGGTTCCAGGACTGGTCGATGTGGCGGCATGACCAAGCGCACATTGGGGTGTCGCAAGAGACGATTCTGTCTGCGTCCTCGGTGTTCAAGCTCCACTGGTCGGTTAACACCGCGAACCTGGGAACGACGACGCTGAGCTACAGCTCGCCGGCGATCGTCTACAACAGCACTCTCAACAAGTCGATCGTCTACGTGGGCAATCAGCAGGGCGATATGAACGCCTACGACGCGGCGACCGGTACGCAGGTGTGGTCGTACAAAGTCGCCAAGACGGCGGGTCTCTCCAAGATGATCGAAACCTCTCCGGCGGTGTCGAACGGCACTTTGTATTTCGGTGACGGTGACTACCACGAATACGCGCTCAACGCCACGACCGGGGCGCTTATCTGCAAGTCGCAGTCGTTGGCCGGGATCACCGCTGGATCACCGACGGTCGCCAATCCCGATGGAAAGGGCGACGTCGTCTATTTCGGTGACGCCGGCCCGAACGGCAACGCGAGCGATGGCGGCCACGAGTGGGCGATGTACGGTGTCGGCAACACGTCTGGG
>JALYYG010000132.1 GCA_030946685.1 Candidatus Dormiibacterota bacterium
GGCAGTCCTCTTCGAGGGCCCTCCCTCCTCCACCGCGTGGTTGCCCTCCCCCTCAACTCACGCACCTAACGCTGCGCAAATTAACGGCGCGCCGCCTGGTCCACAACTCTGCCTGTTAAGTCACCGCCTCGATCCCGTACAGCGCCCCGAACTTTTGCCGTACGTACGTGATCCACGGGCCTGAGGTCAAAGGCTTTCCCGTGACACGCTCCATCAGCTCGTTCGGTGTGAACTTTCGCCCATGCCGGTAGACGTTGCTCCGCAGCCACGTGAGCAGCACCCCGAACTCCCCTCGCTCGATGTGCCCGTCCAGCCCGGGCACGTCGGTGCGCACCTTCTCCATCAGCTGCGCTCCCATCAGGTTGCCCAGCGTGTAAGCGGGGAAGATCGCGAACGAGACCCCCGACCAGTGGATGTCCTGCAGCACCCCGTCCCGGTCGCTTGGCACGTCGATCCCAAGGTAAGACTTGACTCGCGCATTCCACGCCTCGGGCAGCTCCTTCACCTTGAGCGACCCCTCGAGCAGCTCGTTCTCCAGCTCGAATCGAAGCAGCACGTGAAGGTTGTAGGTCACCTCGTCGGCCTCGACCCTGATCAGCGACGGGTACGACTTGTTGACCGCCCTGAAGAACCCCTCCTCATCAACCCCCTTCAGCGGCCGCGGAAACGCCTTGCGCAGGCTGGGATAGAAGTGGCGCCAGAACGCCGCGCTCCGTCCGACGAGGTTCTCCCAAAGCCGCGACTGCGACTCATGCACCCCAGGCGACGCGCCACTCCACAGCGGCGTCCGGTCCAGGTTCAACCCGATCCCCTGGTTGTACATGCCGTGGCCCGCCTCATGGATCGAGCCGAAAAGGCACTCGTTGAAAAAGTCGCGCGACACGCGCGTGGTGATCCGCACATCCCCAGGCCCGAAGGAGACGGTGAACGGGTGAGCTGAAATGTCCTGCCGCCCCCTCTCGAGCTCATAGCCCAGCTTGGTCACGACCTGAACGGCGTATTTGAGCTGAACGTCTGGGTCGAAACCGCGGCACAGAACGCTGTCGTCCACCGCGTCCGCATGCCTCGCCACATCGTTGACCAGGGGCACTATCGCCTTCTTGAGGTCGGCGAAGATGCCCTCCAGCTGGTCTGTCGTCAACCCCGGCTCGGTACGGTTGAGGAGAGCGTCGTAGGGGCGCTCCTCGTAGCCGAGCGCGTCGGCGACGCGCCGGTTGAGCTCCACATTCTTCGCGAGGTATGGGGCGAACAGCTTGAAGTCCGCGTCCTCGCGCGCCTTCTGCCAAACAGGCCGCGCGGTCGACCCCGCGCGAGCGATCTCGGCCACGAGCTCGGTCGGCAGCCTGCGCGCCAGGTCGTAATCGCGGCGCGTGACGCGAACAAGGCTGGCCTCGTCGGAATCGAACGGCTGGCCGTCTACCTCACCCTCAGCGTCATCCAGCAGCGCGCCGACCTCGTCCGCGGTGAAGCGGATGTGGGCCAGGCGCCGCAGAGTCGTGAGCTGGTCGGCCCGATTCTGGAGCCCGCCGGGTGGCATGTAGGTTTCCTGGTCCCACGCAAGCACGGCGCCGGCCCGGTTGACGTCGGATATCTCGCCGAGGATCTCCTTCAGCCGCTGCAGCCGATCGGTCACCACACGCCTCCCACCTGCGTATTCTCTCGGAAAGGCGCCGCTGCCCCGCTAGCTCAGTGGATAGAGCATCTGCCTTCTAAGCAGAGGGTCCGGGGTTCGAATCCCTGGCGGGGCACCTTTGTATGGCGAGGCAAGAAGAAACTGGGAGTTAGAGCACGCAAGACGGGCTTTGCGTCTGGATGGGCGTGAGAACTCCCAAGTGACGCTTCTTGAAAGTCCTTGGAATCTTGGCACGCTTGGAGTCGAAACCTGGCACGAGTGTGCCAAGAATTCATAGCCGCGAGGGAATCTCCAGCTGGCACAACCGGCTGACCCCTTCCCACAAATAACCAGGTGGCTGACCCCGACCGCAAGAAAGGCTACAAATCGTCGTTTACCTACTGGGACTTTCCCTCCCACCAAACCTGGCCCTCGGCCCTGACCCGCCGGGGGTCAGGCTTTTCTCCGAGCTGTCCGAGTCGACTTGTCGACGCGGGTCTACTCACCCTGGCCACCAGTTACGTCCGCCCTCGCCATACACGCCCGCGGCTGAAGTGTTGGCCCGGCTCGGCGTTCAGGCCAGGCCGGCGCTGGTCCACAACGTGGGGTCAATCTTCCTGCGCAAGCGGCGTCGCCGCTCGATGACTATGGTGGTCAGGTAAGGCTGCTGCATGGCCCAGACGTGCTCGATCAACTGTGGGATGGGAATGGTGTGCGGTTCACGGATGCCGAGCATGACCAGGCGCGCCGCCGCATGGTCGGTCAGTTCCGTGCGATCGTGGAGGTTGAGCTGTTCGAGGGTTTCCAACATGTCGTCGAGACGGCGCAGGCTCTGCCTGCGCTCCTGATCGTCCACGTGACGGTCAATGAGCGCGGCCCGGTGAGGCTCGGACAGAGTTATGAGCGTTCTAATCATTTCGGGATACTGGCCGGCGCTGGAGCGTGCGAAGGCCTTGACTATCCAACGCATATCCTCGATCGGGTGATCGATTCCGATGTTATGTAACTGTCGCCTTCGTCACTAGCTGACGACCAAAGGCAGGGGCAAATTGCCCCCGCCGGCGCCGCGGCGTCAGCCGTGCGCTTGCGCGCGGCCGTCGACTTCGCGCGGCAACGCGGGGGGCAGTGCCCTCGAGGGCTCCCGATGATCACCCAGCCCGGGCACGAGATCACCTGGGGAGAGCTACATGTCGGCAGTCGCAGCATCTTCGCCGACGCCGGGTTCGCCGAAGTCAGCCGGCCATCCCTCCGCCGCGTCGTGATGCGCATCGACTTCTAGGCGGCCCGGCTGGAGTCAGGGGACATCTCTGCCAGCGGTTCGCTCCCCCGCCGCATCGGTTGGCTGCAGTTCATTGAAGAAGGTCCCGCGTCGAAGCACCCTGTCGAGCCACGCCCCGGCCATCATCGAGGTGACCAGCGCAAGGAGGACGAGGTCGACGTAGAACTTCTCGGAAATTATGTGTGCGTCGAACGCCACCGAGGCCAACACGATCGCGGGGCCACCGCGCGCATTGAGCGCCACCGCCAGGTTGACCGCGCTCTCCTGAGCCTCTCCTGCGAGTCGAGCGCCTACATAGACGCTGACTGTCTTCACCAGGCATGCGTAGATCAGAAAGACCGCGAAGAACGGGACGTCGAACTCGCGGATGAGGTCGAGCCTCAAGCCGACGATCGCGAAATAGACAGGAATGAAGAACCCGAAGGAGAAGGTCTGGATCGTTTCCTGAGCCCGCGCCGCATCGACGGAGAGCGTGCCGGCCAGGATGCCCGCGATAAACGCGCCGAAGATTGGCGATATGCCGAGCACCAACGCCACGCTCGTCATCACCATCATGAATACGACCTGGAAGGCGAGGGCGTTGCTGCGTCCGAGGAAGTTGAGCCGCAACGATCCCAGGCGCTCCACGAAGGACCGCCCGAGCACCAGCGGTAGACCGAAGATGGCGATCGAGACGACCACGTAATAGGCGTCAGACAGTGCAGTTCCCGGGCGGATCCCGAGGAGGCTCGGCAGTGTGAGCTGGGCGCTGGGGCTGGGCGCGACCAAGCCAAGCGCGATGCTGAGGAGGACATAAAGGACGACATCGTCGATCAGGGCAACGCTGAGGACGATCCTCGCGAACGATGTCTGCAGCAGACCGAGGTCGGCGAGGATGCGGGAGATGACGGGGATGCTCGTCACCGCGATGCCGCACGCGAAGACGAGCAGGAACGCGGTGTAGTTCTCGGCCGTCCCCGACAGTGGTCCGGGGTGGATTACGAGGAGAAATGCGCCGCCTGCGGCGAGGGGAAAGACGTTGGCGAACAGGGCGATGAGCCAGGTGGTCCGCCCCTCACCTCGGCGGTTCTGGGAGCGCAGCCCGGCTCCGGCACAGTACATCAGGAGCAGCTGGCCGAGCTGGTAGATGGCCCCGAGCACGGCGGTGGTGGGCGGACTCCCGGCGACCAGCTGATGGGCCAGGTCCGGACGGAGAAATCCGAGCACCGTCGGTCCCAGCAGCAGCCCGCCGATGATCTCGCCCACCACCCGCGGCTGCCGCAGCCTGACGAAGACGAAGCCCACGGCGTGGGCGGCCGCGAGCACGACGCTGAGCGTCAGCAGTAGGTGCAGCGTGTCGCCGTTGCTGAGGCTCACGTTCGGTGTTGCTGTGGCGGCGGCGCGACGTCCATCGCTGTGATCCTAGTTCGGCGCTCCACGGATCTGATCCCATATGCGAAAACGCTGAGGACCTTAGTCGCCTAAGCTGAAGTGACGTATGAGATCGATTTTCGACCGGAGCTTCGCCCGAAGGCGATAGGTTCATGAAGCGGCTGCAGCGCTGGATTCTCCCAATCGCGTTGGGGCTCGCCGGGCTCATCCTGCTGGTGCAGTACCTGACCTCGGGCTCACAGCCCGGGAACTGGAGCTATTCGGATCTCGTGGCCAACGCACAGGCCGGCCGGGTGTCCCAGATCACGATCTCGGGTACCTCGGGCGTCGCGATGACACCCGATAGCCACAAGTACAACGTGGCGTTGCCCCCCGACCAGACGGTGACGCTTGCCGACAACCTCAGGGCGGACGGTGTGAAAGTGACGTTCGCATCCGGGACCGATCTGGGAACCGTGCTCATCACGTTCCTGCCCAACCTGCTCATCCTGCTTTTGGTCGGGGGCCTCATCTACTGGTCGTACCGCTCAATTCAGCGCGGACAGGGACAGGCGATGTCCTTCGGCCGCTCCAAGCCGCGGCTGATGTCGCCGGAGCGGTCCCTTGTGACCTTCGCCGATGTCGCGGGAGTCGAAGAGGCGCAGGAGGAGCTGAAGGAGATCGTCGAGTTCCTCAAGACTCCGGAGAAGTTCCGTGCCCTCGGCGCGCGCATTCCCAGAGGGGTGCTGATGGTCGGACCCCCAGGAAGCGGCAAGACCCTGCTCGCCCGTGCAGTCGCCGGGGAGGCGGGCGTTCCGTTTTTCAGCATCTCGGGCTCGGAGTTCGTGGAGATGTTCGTCGGGGTCGGGGCCTCGCGCGTGCGCGACCTGTTCGACCAGGCGAAGAAGTCCAGCCCGTGCATCGTCTTCGTGGACGAGATCGACGCCGTCGGCCGCCAGAGAGGCACCGGGCTGGGCGGCGGGAACGACGAGCGCGAGCAGACGCTGAATCAGCTGCTCGTCGAGATGGATGGATTCGACACCAACACTGCTGTGATCGTCATCGCGGCCACCAACCGGCCCGACGTGCTCGACCCGGCCCTGCTTCGCCCGGGCCGGTTTGACAGGCACGTTGTCCTCGACCGTCCGGACATACGAGGCCGGCGTGCCATCCTGGACGTGCACGTCCGCAACAAGCCGCTCGCGGCTGAGGTCGACCTCGACGTTCTCGCCCGGCAGACTCCCGGCTTCTGCGGGGCCGACCTGGCAAACCTGGTCAACGAGGGCGCCATCCTGGCGGCCAGGGCCGGTCGCAATGGAATCACCATGCGCGACCTCGAGGAGGCGATCTACCGCGTCATCGCCGGCCCGGAGCGGAAGAGCGTCCGCATCTCAGACGATGAGAAGCAGGTCGTGGCGTTCCACGAGGCGGGTCACGCCGTGGTGATGCACGAGCTGCCGAACACCGATCGGGTGCATCGCATCTCGATCATGTCGCGTGGCTCGGCCCTCGGCTGGACGCTCAGCCTGCCCGGCGACAACCAGCACCTCGCGAACGAGGTGGCCCTGCATGAACAGCTGGCCGGCATGATGGGGGGCCGGGTCGCAGAGGAGATCGTCTTCGGCCACGTTACCTCGGGCGCCGAGAGCGACATCAAGAAGGCCACGCAGCTGGCGCGGCGGATGGTCACGCAGTGGGGGATGAGCCAGAGGATCGGTCCCGTCAGCATGGGTGAGAACAACGAGCTCGTGTTTTTGGGTCGCGATCTCGGCGAGCGCCGCAACTACTCGGAGCAGATGGCATCGCAAATCGACGACGAGGTGCGGCGTTTTGTGGAGGAGGCTCGCGAGGTCGCGCGCAAGATCCTCACCGAACGGCGGGCCATACTGGGCCAGCTCGCAGACAGGTTGATCGCCGAAGAAACAGTCGAAGGCGACGAGCTGGACCGAATGCTGCCGCCGGCGCAGCCAAAGATCACCATCGCCGCCACCCCGTAGCCCCGCTACGCGGTCTTGGTTTTGCCTGCCGGCTTCTTGGTGGTGGAGGGGTCGGCCCTCGCGGTGGGGCGTGCGGGTGCGGGAGCCAAGGCCCGGTCCGCAGACGGTACTCTGTCCCGCCGGTCAACCGCCTGAGCTCGGCGCGATACTCCTCAACGCGTCTCATGATCGTTAAGCGATGCTAACCGGCTGATAATCCAGCCGCGGACGATTCGGTTCCATGGAGGATGACCTGATGTTGCAGAAGATCCTTGTGGCTGTTGGGGGTCCGGAGGATGCGAGCCAGACGGTGCCCGTCGTCGCTGGTCTGGCCAAGGCATTTGACGCGGACGTCCTCGTTGTTCATATGCGGGAGCGCATTGTGACCTCAGTGGCGACACTAGAGGATGAGTCGATTCCGGAGTCGTTCCAGTTTGGCGAGGACGTCGTCCGGCGGCTCGTCAAGTTGGGGGTCAAGGCACGGTCGGACGTCGACAGCGCGAGACCCGAGCATCTTGCCCAGTTCATCCTCGCGAAGGCCGGCGAGTTTGCCGCTGAGCTGATCGTGGTCGGCAGCCACCACGCGCACGGTCTGCGCGAGCGCATGACCGGCGACATCGGAAAGACCCTGGCGCATCATTCCCAGTGTCCGCTGCTGCTGATGCCGAGCGACCCCGACTAACCAGTGGCTGCCACTAATCTGCGCGCGGCTGCCATCACGCTGGGCATCCGCCTCGAGGTGGCCACTGTCGTATGGATGACGGCCGAGGCCGCCATCGCGCTCGCGGCCGGTCTCGTCGCCAGGAGCGTGCTGCTGGCCGCGTTCGGTTTCGATTCGGTCATCGAGCTCTTGAGCGGACTTGTGCTCCTGTGGCGATTGTCGGCTGAGGCACGGGGAGCCGGGATCGACAGGGTCGAGCGGCTCGAAGCGTCGACCGCGCGGATCTCCGCGGCACTTCTGATTCTTCTGTGCGTATTCGTCGTCGTTACATCGGTACTTGGGCTGCTCCTCGGGTTCAAGCCCGCAAACTCCCTTCTCGGCATCGGTGTCGCAGCCGTTGCGGTGGTCGCGATGCCGGTGCTCGCGCTGGCCAAGTCCCGCGCAAACCGGCTCATCGCGAGCGCGTCGCTGCGTGCGGATATCGCCGAGACCGTCACGTGCGCGTACATGGCAGGTGTCACGCTGGTTGGTGTCGCCTTGAGCATGCTGCTGGGCCTGTGGTGGGCCCAATATCTTTGCGCGCTCGCCCTGCTGATCTGGCTCGTTCCCGAAACTCGCGAGGCGCTCGACGCGGCACACCGGTGACCGCCAACACCACCTCGCAACCACTTCACGTTTTGGAGGGCTCTTTGAGATGGCCGTGATCGACTACGTCCACCATCCTCACCCGCATACAGAGGAGAGGAAGCTGCAGCCGCCGCCGAAGGTCTCCGACCAGCACATCGGCTTCAACGGACGCCTCGGCGCTGCGATCACTCGCAGGGTCGGGACCATGTGGGCTTTCTACATCGCCGCGGTGACGATGGCGTCGTGGATGTTGCTGGCCGGCTTTGCCTGGGGCCCGCTGCACGGCCTCGACCCATACCCGTTCGCGTTTCTCCTTTTCCTGGGCAATATCGTCCAGCTCCTGCTGATGTTCGTGATCATGGTCGGCCAACAGGTCCTGGGCGCGGCTTCCGACAAGCGGGCCATCGTCACGTACCAGGACGCCGAGGCGATCCTGCACGAATGCCTCCAGATGCAGGACCACCTCAACGCCCAGGACGGCGCTCTGGAACGGCTGATCCAGCGGATGGAGCACCTGGAAGCCAAGATGGAGAAGTCCGCGGGATAATTGGCCCAGGCCTGGCTTGGGCGCGCGGGTCAACCGCGCCGGCTGGAGGTGGAGGACCGCTTACGCGGTTATTTTGATGAGCGACCAGAAGCACAACGGACACATCGATGGTCAGCCGGCTCACGCGAGCCCGGTAGCGGACGATCACGGACCACAGCGGGAGAGACGGAGGCTGACGCTTACGCAGATCCTCAACAGCCGCGTGTTCAACCCGGCCGGCGACGAGCTCGGCCGTTTGGAGGATTTGATCGTCAAGCTCGGCGAAGGCGGCTACCCGCCGGTGACGGGGATCAAGGTTCGCATTGGGGCCAACGATGTCTACGTCGCGATGCAGGACATCGACAAGCTCGCACCGGGGGAGGTGCGGCTTAGCAGCCACACGCTTCACACCGGAGCATTCCAGCGACGCGCGGGCGAGGTGCTCCTCGGCGCCGACGTGCTGGGCCGTCACCTGATGGACGTGGCCCGTGGCCGCATCGTGCAGGCGCACGACCTCGTGCTCGGCCAAGGCGACGAGGGGTGGCGGCTTCTCGGAGTCGACCGCAGCCCGCGCGCGATGCTGCGACGCCTCGTCCCGCGGCGGGCGCGGCCCGATCTGCGCAGGCACGCGATCCTGGATTGGAAGGACGTCCAACCTTTCGTGGGACATGTCCCGACCGCCAAGCTGCTGGTGCCGCTGCAGCGGCTGCGAAGACTGCACCCAGCCCAGATCGCGGACCTGGTTGAGGGCGCCTCGCACGATGAGGGCGAGGAGATCATCCAGGCGGTCGAGGGCGATGAGGAGCTGACGGCGGATGTTTTCGAGGAGCTCGACACGGAGCACCAGCTGGAGTTCCTGAAGTCTCGCTCAAACGAGGAGGCCGCCAAGGTGCTCGGCCGGATGGCCCCTGACGATGCCGCCGACCTGCTGGGAGAGCTTGACTACGAGCGGCTGACGCCGGTGCTCGGAATGATGACGGCGCCGCAGCAAAACAAGCTCCGCAAGCTTCTCCAGTACCACCCGACCACAGCCGGCGGGATGATGAACCCGGACTACGTGTCGGTGGTCCGTGGGACGCCGGCAACTGAGGCGCTGGAGCGGGTGCGCACCGACGACAAGGCGCCGCACCAGCTTCTCAGTACCGTGTTCGTGACCGAGGCGGATGGAAAGTTCATCGGCAGCGTCGGAGTGGTCGATCTCCTTCGTGGCAGTCCCGACAGCAAAGTCGAAGACGAGCCTGAGCTCGTCGACCTTCGGGTCAGCGCCGGCGCGGACCTGGCGGACGTCACCCTGATGATGGCTGATTACAACCTCACAGCCCTGGCTGTCACCGATGGCGCCTCGATCCTGATCGGCGCGATCTCGGTGGACGACCTCATGGAGGCCCTCGTGCCAGAATCCTGGCGCAACCGCGTCGAAGCGAGCAGCGGGGTCTGACCCACGGTGGCCGAGCGAGGGCCGGTGAGAGGCGACTCCCACCCGGTCCCTATCTCGGCCGCTCCCGACGACTCTCGCTCCGGTGACATCCACGGCGCGTTCGGCACGATCCGCCTCAGCGATAGGGCCCCCCGCAGGACATGGCGGAGGCGGCTCCTCACGCTTGCAGCGATCATGGGCCCCGGGCTCATCGTCATGGTCGGCGACAACGACGCCGGCGGGGTCTCGACGTATGCGCAGGCGGGCCAGGACTACGGGTACTCGCTGCTCTGGACGCTCGTCCTCTTGGTGCCGGTCCTCATCGTCAACCAGGAGATGGTCGTCCGCCTCGGGGCGGTCACTGGCGTTGGCCATGCGAGGCTGATCACCGAGAGGTTCGGCAAGTTCTGGGGCTGGTATTCCGTTGGCGGCCTGTTCCTTCTGAGCTTCCTGACCATCAGCACCGAGTTCATCGGAGTGACGCTCGCGGCGGAATACTTCGGATTCAGTCGCTTCCTTGTCGTGCCGCTTGCAGCCTTGATCCTCGTCGCCATCACGGTGACCGGGAATTTCCGTCGCTGGGAACGCGCGATGTTCGTCTTCGTCTTCGCCAGCCTGCTCGTCCTTCCACTGGCCCTGCTCAGCCACCCGGACCCGGGAGCGGTTCTTCATGGCTTCCTGGTCCCCGGCGTCGAGGGCGGATTCACCTCCAACGCTTCGCTGCTGATCATCGCGATCGTCGGCACGACTGTCGCTCCCTGGCAGCTTTTCTTCCAGCAGTCCAACGTCATCGACAAACGCATCACTCCGCGGTGGCTCGAATACGAGAAGGCCGACACCGTAATCGGGGCATTCGTCGTCGTAGTCGGCGCCGCTGCGATCATGATGGCGACCGCATCCGCGTTCAACGGAACCAGGGACTTTGGCCATTTCACGGACGCATTGGGCATTGCTCGCGGCCTTGCCGGCCACATCCACCCTGTGGTGGGGACGGTCTTCGCCCTGCTGCTGTTCGACGCTTCGATCGTGGGCGCGTCGGCGGTCACGCTCGCGACGTCATACGCGTTCGGCGACATCTTCGGTCTGAGGTACTCGCTGCACCAGGGTCTCGGCGAGGCCAAGCTCTTTTATGGGTCGTTCACGGCGATGGTCGCCGTGGCGGCGGGCATCGTGCTGATCCCGCACGCTCCACTTGGCCTCATCACGACCGCGGTGCAGGCGCTCGCTGGAATACTGCTGCCCAGCGCGACAGTCTTCTTGATCCTTCTATGCAATGACCGCGCGGTGCTTGGACCCTGGGTCAACAAGCCCTGGTTGAACGTTGTCGCCGCGATCATCGTTGCCGCGCTCGTGATGCTGTCGATGATCCTGGTTGTCTCGACGGTGATTCCTTCGATCGACGTCACAGCACTCCTGAAAGTGATTGGTTTGGTGATGGTCGTCGTTCTGGTCGTGGCCGGAGCCTGGATGGTGCGGGCTGTCCGGGGCAGCCTTCTGGAAGCCGAGGTCTCCCGCGTCGACCGCGAGAGCTGGAGGATGCCCGCTCTTGCGCTCCTGGAGCGCCCAAAGTGGTCGATAGCGCGGAGGGCCGCAATGCTGGTGATGGGCGGGTACCTGGTGCTGGCCGTCGCCCTCCTGGCGGTGAAGGCGGTGCAAATTGGGCTGCACTAGGCGCTTGACGATTTGATTACAAAGCCGCGCCCGCAGTCGGACTAGAATTCACGCCCGTGCTGCTCGGGTACCGACCGGGCCGCCGCGCCCGAGCTTCGCGGGGGCGCCTGAGGCCTTTACGCATCCTTTCTCTGGCCGTGGCCGCCGTAGTGCTGTCAAGCGCGGCGGGCGGTTTCGCGTACTTCCTGCCGGCGGTGGCCGAGGCTCTCGACGCCACCGGCCAGGCGGTGGCCGTGCCGTCCCCGACGCCGTCGTCCACCGGTCTGCTCGGGTCGCCCACGCCGTCGATCGCAACCCAAACACCAGGGGCATTCACGGTCTTGCTGCTTGGCTCGGACAACGACTCCAAGTTCATCGGCGACCACGTGCTGACCCAGTCGATGATTCTCGTGCGGGTCAATCCCGCGACGAGGAAGGTGACGATGATGTCGATCCCGCGTGACCTGTGGGTCCCCCTCTCCACAGGCGGCACCGCCAAGATCGACGGTGCGTACTCGTATGGTGGTCCGGGCGCCGCCATCGCCACTGTCGAGAACAACTTCGGCGTGCACATCGACGACTACATCTGGATTGGCCTCGTCGGGCTGATCAACGTGATCAACGCCATCGGCGGCATCGACATCGTCACCAGCAGCCCCGTGATGGACGACTTCTATCCGGCGGACATCACCGGCAGCAATCCGTACGACTACCTGAGGGTTGCGGTTATGGCTGGACCGCAGCATCTTGACGGCACCAACGCGCTCCAATACGTGCGGTCTCGCCACAACGACCTGCAGAGCGATTTCGGACGTTCTCAGCGTCAGCAGCAGGTGCTCCTTGCTCTGCGGGCGAAGGCGACACAGGTCTCGGCCGCTGACGTACCGATCCTGGCCGCCGCCCTGAAAGGCCAGATCAAGACGAGCATGGGACTGCAGCGCATCGCTCTGCTGCTGCCGGTCGCAGGCGGCATCGACACGGGGGCCATCCAGCAGATCGTTCTGCTGGCCCCGTACACGCATGGGTGTGGATGCGCTGAGGGCTACGTGGTGCCTGTCTGGAGTCAGATCCTGCCCCTGGTGCGTCAGTACTTCCCGTGATCTCGAAGGTCCTGCTGGCGGCAGGTCTGGCCGTCCTCATGGTCGTGTCAGGAATCGGCTCCTACGTTTATCTGGGGACGCGCCAAACCCATTTGGCAGCTGCGCCCAAAGAGCCGACTGCGGCAGTGCCCAGTCCAGGAGCCTTTCGCCTCCCGGGGACGCTCTTTTTGACCCAATCGGGCGCCATCTACAGCCTCAGTGCAGGTCGGTTCCATCAGCTGACATCCGCGGCCGGCTGGACTCAGCTCGCCCTTTACCCCGGTTCCGACCTGCTCGCCGTGAACCGCAGCCGGCTGTATTCGGATGTCTACATCCTCAGCCGGTTCGGCGCGGTCCTCAGACGGCTGACCAACAACACGCCGACGGTCCGCAACACAGATACCAGCGCCAGGCATTGGTCGTTCTACCCGCGGCTGAGCTACAACCAGAGGACCCTGTTCATGAGTTATGACGAGCCCAAGGTCGGATACGACGTCCCTCTGTCGATCTGGGCGATGCCGGTTGGCGGGACGATCGGCCAGGCACGGCTCTGGACGACATCCATCGACTACACGGGGGGCGATATTCAGCCGTTGCCTTTGGCTTCCGGCGCGCTCCTTTACACCAAGTTTCTGTATGGACCCGACAACAAGCTTGTCAGCCAGATTTGGCTCACAACCCAGCCAGAGCGACCGTACCAGGGCCTGACCGCACCTCCAACGGGGCCCGCCTACGGCACGCCGCTGACCCGGCCCGACGAGGACTGTTCGCAGCCATCGCTGTCACCGGACGGCCACACGATGGCCATGATCTGCACCTACAAGTCGCAGGTCTCGTACCTGACGCTGGCTTCATTCAACGGGTCGACCCTTGGACCGCGCCGCAGCGTGATCACCAACCAGCTTGTGGCGCAGCCAACGTGGGCCCCGGACGGCAGTGGCATCGCGTACATGGCGCCCGCCGGGGCTGGCGCGGGGTTCCAGCTTTGGTGGCTGCCCCGACTCGCTTACGCTCCGCCCCTTCCAAGCCCCGTCCCGACGACGTTCCCGAGCCCGGGCGGCCCGGTCTCCAGCCCGGCCCCGAGCCAGACTCCGACGGCGGCACCGCCCGCGGTCGTGATCAAGCCCATCCAGATCACTCTCAACCTTGGGTTCGACGCGACATCGCCGATGGCGTGGATTCCGTAGGCGGTATTCGACCGCCTACGACGTGCAGGTTGCAGGGGTTGGACCTGGGGCTACGACAGGTTCGGCGTTGGCACTTGACGCCTGCTCGCGCGTGATGAATTTATCGGAGACCATCACGGCAAGGACGCCGCTGCGACGGAGCGCTGCCAGGTCTGGGTTTACGGTGGGGTCGTACAGCGAGGGCGCCTGCGTCACCCCCGCGAGCAGGGCGTATTGGCCGACGGTCAGGTTGCCGAGCGACTGGTGGAAGTACACGCACGCGGCTCCGCTCACGCCATAACGGTTCAACCCGGTCGTGATCACGCTCAGGTAGTCAGCCATGATCCGTTTCTTGCCGATCACCCGCTCGACCTTGAGCGCCATGACCACGTCCACGATCTTGTTGTAGCCCTCGTTCGATCCGTTCAGGTAAACGTCCTTGACCAGCTGCTCCGTGATCGTTGAGCCGCCCTGACAAAGGCAGTAGTGGGTGACGTCGTACAAAAAGGCGCGTCCAAGACCAATCGTGTCGATCCCGTGATGGGCGTAGAAGCGTTCGTCCTCCGTGGCCACGACGGCCTGACCGAGCAAGAGCGGTACCTCGTCCTCGTTAAGCAGGACGACTCTATGCGTTTTCGTGGTGTCGAGGACACGCTGCTGGATGTCGTCCGCGGAGGGGGTGGAAACCCAAAGGGTGATGGCGCTCGGCGTTGT
Organism: Candidatus Dormiibacterota bacterium; assembly: GCA_030946685.1. GTDB lineage: Bacteria > Chloroflexota > Dormibacteria > Dormibacterales > Dormibacteraceae > Palsa-872. The sequence continues at coordinate 14,058 of JALYYG010000132.1, forward strand.
CATGGCCAAGATGGCAATCAGCGTCAGCGCCAGCCGTTGGGCCGGCACCGGCAGCCAGCTCATGCCGCGCCCCACTTGCAACAGAACGCCATATTGCCGGAACGCGTTACGAAGCCTGGGAGTACGTGCGTTCGTTAAGTAAGCAGTTTAGACTCAAAGTGAGATAGGATTCCCGCGGTCGAGCAGGAGTAAGGTGACTCAGTCGGGCCGGCAGATGGTCGGCGAGTTGAAGGTCAGCGTGCTTGGCGCCCTGGACATCCATGGCGTCGACAAGCATGCCCTTGGCAGCCGCAAGGCGCGCACTCTCATCAAAGTGCTCGCGGTGGCGCGCGGCCAGCCGGTCCCGGTCCCGCGGCTTGTCGACTGCCTGTGGCCCGACGCGCCGCCGGCCCGGCCCTCGCAGCAGATCTCGGTGTTGGTCAGCCGGCTGCGATCGGTCATTGGAACCGAGCGCCTGCCGCGCTCGGATGCCGGCTATCAGCTGCTCGCGGACTGGATCGACCTCGACGTCGCCAACCACCTGGCCAGCGCGGCCGCGCGAAGGCTGGCGGCCCAGAACTACGCCAGCGCGCGCCTCGCTGCAGACGCGGCGCTGGCTCTTATGCGTGGCGAGCTGCTGGCCGATGAGCCGGATTCGCCTTGGGCCGACGAGGAGCGGGCCGCCGTCGTCAAGCTGGGCGTCGAAGTACGGCGCACTGGGGCCCGGGCTGCGCTGGCGATCGGCGACTTTACGGGCGCCCGCGAGATGAGCGAGGCGGTCATCGCGGCGGATCCTTACGACGAGGGCGCGCTCCAGGTCTTCATGGCGGCACTGGCGCATAGCGGGCAGCCGGGTACCGCGCTGGCGACATTCGCCCGTGCCCGCAAGCGCCTTCGGGAGGACCTTGGCGTCGACCCGTCGCCGGCGACCGACGCGGTCCACAAAGCGATACTGCAGGGCAAGCCCATACCGGGCCTTGTCATTGCCGTGGCGACAAATCACGGTCACCAATCCGTGGCGTCGGTTCCGGCCACCGAGGGAACGCCAGGGGCTGGACTGGCCGGGAGGGCAGCGGAGCTCGCGGTTCTGGACGCGGCGCTGTCCCAGGTGGCCGGCGGGGGCATCAGGCTCGTGGTCGTCGATGGGGACAGCGGTATCGGCAAGACCCGGCTGGTGACGCACTGGGCTACGCGCGCACGAGCAGAGGGAACGACGGTGCTGCTGGCCGGTTGTGCTGGGCTCGACCGCATGGTGCCGCTGCATCCGCTGGTGGCAGCGCTCGAGCAGTTCGTCGAGAGCGATCGCCGCAGGGCACAAGCCCTGTTCGGTCCGCAGCCCGGCTTCCGCACGCTGCTTGAAGCGCCAAGAGCGGACCCGACCCCGGCTGTCATGGCGCCCGCGCTCAACTCGACGGTGCGGCGGCGGATGTTCGACATGATGCTGAGTACCTTCGGTCGCATCGCCTCATCCGCGCCGACAGCGCTTGTGCTCGACGACATTCATCTCGCCGGCGAGCTCACCCGCGCCTGGGTCGACTTCGCGCGGGCGCGGCCGTCGGGCGTTCCGCTGCTGATCGTTGTCACTCAGCTGCTCAACAGCAAGTTGCCCAACCGAATCGACGATCAAGTCGCGCTCGGCCCGCTTGACCTTGAAGCAGCCAGCCTGATCGTGGGAAGCAGCCGTGCGGTGGAGCTGCACGCCCTCACAGGCGGCAACCCGCTCTTCCTCCGCCAGCTCGCTGTCACCGACCAGCACGCGGACCTGCCGGCGACCATCCGCCAGGCCGTCGACGTGCGTTGCGACCAGCTTGGGCCGGCGGCGCGCACCCTCCGCACGGCCGCCACCATCGGGAGGGTCGTCGACCCCGATCTGCTCATGGAGGTCTTGAACCTTCATCCCGTGGACCTCTTCGCCCACCTCGAGGCGGGCGTCAAAGCCCTGTTCCTGGACGAGGGGGCCGGCGCTTTCACGTTCCATCACGAGCTGGTCCGCGAGGCGCTCGCCGCCGGTTTGACCGGGCCGTGGCGAGCCCATGTGCATCGGACTGTCGCGCGCCTCATGGAGTCGCGACAGGCACCTGATCAACTCCAGGTCGCACACCACGCGCGCCTCGGAGGCGACGTCACGCAAGCAGTGTCAACACTGATGGTCGCCGCCCGCACGTGCGTCCGCCGCCGCGACTACGCCGAGGCCGAGCGTCTGCTCACTGACGCGATCGAACTCGAGGACAATGCCGACAGCCGGCTTCTGCGCGCCGAGGTGCGCATCACGATGGGCCAGTTCGCTCGCGCGGCCGAGGATGCCCGCGCGTCGATCGTCCGCGGGGCAGGTGCGGCAGGGATGGAGACCGCCGCATGGTGTGCGTACTACCTGGGCGAGTTTGACTACGCCCTGACCCTGGCGGAGGAGGGCGCCGCACTCGCAGACTCTCCAGGGACACAGGCGCGCTGCCTCGTGATCGCCGGGCGTCTGCTCCACGCAGAGGGCCGGCTGGAGGAGGCTGAGCGCCGCTACGCCGACGCGCGCAGCCTGGCCGATGAGAGCGGACTGACCACGTTGGCTGCGATCTGGCTTGCCGCGCTCAGATGCGACCAGGGGCGGGCTCGCGAAGCCCTGGAGCTGCTCCGGCTCCCGCCATCAGCGGCGGACGATGGTGACCAGCCGTTGATCACGCGCCACCGCCAGCTCGCCCGCGCACGGGCGCACATGATGCTCGGCCAGGTTTCGCGGGCACTTTCGGCGCTCGACGTGCTGGCCGTCGACCTCGGGGCGGCGGAGCTCCCTCAGTTTGGCCCTGACGGGGCCAACCTGCGCGCCGCGATCCTGGTCACGATGGGCGAGCTGGAAGCGGCCGATGCGATCAACCTGAAGGCACTCGAGGGCGCGCGCGCAGGTCATCATCGCCCACTGCTGGAGGCGAGCCTGATCGGGCTGGGAGAAAGCCGGTTCGTGGCCGGCGCTCGGCGATCCGCAATGCGCTACGTGGGCGACGCTGTGCGTGCTCGGGTTGGTCCTTATCCGTTCCGGTGGCAGCAGCGCGGCCGGACTCGTCTGCTGCAGGCGC
>JALYYG010000136.1 GCA_030946685.1 Candidatus Dormiibacterota bacterium
GTCGGCACTGTTACCGGTGCACCGCCATCGCGAGCGGCTGTGGCCACCGCACCGGCTCTCATGGTCATGGCGGTGATCCTCTTCATGGGCCGGGTCAGCGGCGCCCATCTCAACCCGGTCGTGACCATGGCGTTCGCGCTGCGCAGCGAGTTTCCGTGGCGTCGCGTCCCGGGCTACGTAGCGGCGCAGCTGATCGGCGGGACTCTGGCGTGCCTCTTCCTGTGGGCGCTGTTCGGCCGGCCCGGGGTGTTCGGGGCAACCATCCCCACCTCAGCCGTCAGCGACACCCAGGGGATGCTTATCGAGGCGGTTCTGACGCTGGGGTTGGTAAGCACCATCCTCGGCACCGCATCGAGCGCGCAGAACGTCGGTCCGCTTTCGGCACTTGCCGTGGGTGGTTATATCGCACTGGCAGGCCTGTGGGCCGGAGCTGTGACCGGCGCGTCGATGAACCCGGTTCGCTCCTTCGCGCCCGCGCTGGTGCGCGCCGACTTCGGTCATATCTGGATCTATCTCGTCGGCCCGCTGATCGGCGCTCTGGTGGCAGTGGCATTCGCGCACGTGCTTCGCGGGCGCGGAGGGGACCAAGTGGCAATCCGTGCGGCCCAAGGCGCCTCGGGCATGGAGGGCCACTGAGGACAGCGCTAGGCGATATGCGGAGTGCTACCTCCGGACCAAGTCCAAGAACTCTTCACGCAGGGCGACATTTTCGCGAAACCCGCCGAGAAGGCACGAGGTCATTGTGTCGCTTACGACTTTTTCAACGCCAAGCATCTCCAGGCACAATTGCCGGGCTTCCATCACAACGGCGACACCTCGTGGCCGTAGTACACGATCGATCGCTTCTGCGATCTGGCGGGTGAGCCGCTCCTGAAGCTGAAGGCGGTGTGCGAACACGTCGACCAATCTGGGTAGCTTGCTGAGTCCGATCACCCTGCCCGCCGGAAGGTACCCGATGTGGCAGCGACCGAAAAACGGAAGGAGATGGTGCTCACATAGAGCGTAGAAGGGGATGTTGCGGACGGTCACCAGGTCCTCGCCCTCATGCTCGTACAAAGCGCTGCCGACGACCTGCCTTGGATCCAGGCCATACCCCTCCGTAAGGTAAATGAGCGATTCGGCCACACGCCTCGGGGTTTCGAGGAGGCCCTCGCGCTCCGGATCCTCGCCGAGCGCAACCAGCATCCGCGCAGTGATGGTCGTCACCTCATCGATCGGAAGAGAGCGGGCAGGCTGGGCAACGCTCATTCGCAGATAACCTCAGCGGCGTTATTCTCCGATTCGGTCAAGCGCAGCCGTACCAACCGCGCGGGCGCGAAATGAGGCGAAAGCTTGGTGAAGGCGGCGAAAGCGATATTCTCCGCAGTGGGCACGATCCCCCTGAGACACTCAACGTCTCTGTTGAGATGCTTGTGGTCGACCAGGTCGATGAACTCGCGCCTGAGGACACGATCCACGTCTCTCAGGTTGGCGACCATCCCTGTCTCCGGATCGACCGGGCCGGCAACGGTCACCTCGACCACATAGTTGTGGCCATGGTCGGTCGAACATGGCCCGAAGACCTCCTGGTTGCGAGCCTCGCTCCATTCAGGACGGCAGAGGATATGCGCGGCGGCGAAGGTCGCCCGGCGTGTAATTCGAACAGTAGTGGTGCTCATCGAGCCAACTCCTCTGGTAGAACGCTGGCCGGGGACAACCCCTCGCCGGCGACGTTACCGAGTCAACGCCGGCTAATCAAGTAGCGCGATCGGTTGGGTCGAGCCGAAGGTTAGAGCCCGACAGTGGCGCGGATTCGGGGGATGCCAACCAAACGATGATCCGAGCCACCTCCGCCGGCTGCAAGCGCGGACCTTCCACGCCCGCGATTCGGAGCATTGGCGTGTCCACCGCACCCGGGCTGATCGCGTTCACGCGGATGCCATGCGGTCTCCCTTCGACCGCGAGCGCTTCGGCGAGCCCCGCGAGCCCTGATTTCGCTGCCACGTAGGCCGCCATGCCCGGGAACTTCTCAGCGCCGGCAACACCCGAGAGGCTCGAGACCATCACGATCGATCCGCCGTCCTCCCACATCAGGCGAAAGGCTTCGCGGCTGCACAGGAAGGCGCCGCGAAGGCCCGCATCGAGCTGGGCGTCCCAATCCGCGGCGGTGAGCTCGAGAATCGGTCGCTTAATGAGCTGTGCCGCGCAGTTGATCAGAGCGTCAAGTCGTTCAATCCGGCCGAAGGCGCCTTGGACCTGTGCTTCGTCTGTGATGTCGCAGCCTTCGCGACGGCTGAGCGAAACGACCTCCCAGCCGCGCCCCCGTAAGTCGGCTGCGACCGCCCGACCGATGCCGCCCGAACCGCCGGTGACAACTGCGATCGGACTCACCGGGCGACCTCGCGGAGAGCCGCCTCGTAGCCGTTCAACATGCCCTCCAGGCCAAGGCGCCGCTGGGCGCTCGCCTTGACCGTCCTCCGGTCAAGCGTCCGACAATTGACGATCGCGCGGGCAAGATCGTGGATATCGTCTGGCGTTGCCATGAAGCCGCTCACGCCTTCCTCTACGACCTCGGGCATGGCTCCGCGTCGGTACGCGGCAACTGGACACCCCGCCATCTGCGCCTCGGCCGCCACCAATCCAAAGGGCTCCTCCCAACGGATCGCGCAAACAGTCACGGCGCTGCGTCCCATCACTCGGCGCAATTCGTCTCGTGGGATGGAGCCCAGGATTTCGGCTCCAGCAAGATCGACCACGTAGTCAGGATCGTAAAGCGATCCGGCGATTCGACAGCGAGCGCCGGCCAACCGCGCTGCTGTCAGTGCATGATCGACACCCTTTTCCGGAGATATTCGTCCCGCGATCAGGGCGACGTCTTCGACTGGATTCCCGTTCACAGACGAGTCGGAGACGCCATTTCGAATCACCCGCCCGATCCGCACGCCCGCAGCTTCCCAATCCCGGCGGCAGGAGTGCGAAACCGTCGCCAGCCGCGCTGGTGGAATCAGACGTGCGGCGGCCACGACGGCCGGCTCGATCGGAGGCAGGTGCAACGTATGCAGCGAAGGAAGCCTTGCCGCCATCTCGAACGCGGGTGCGTCGAAGGCATGCTGGCTGACGACATCCGGCCGGCTTGCTTCAATCCCTCGAAACATGGCTGTGATTGCCGCGGTCACGCCCGGGGTTGGAATGGTTGGGGCGCCGCCCGGCATCACCAGCGCCTGATTCGCGTCTGAGGGGATCGGCACCATGACTAATTCCACACCCGCCACCTCCGAGCCCTCCGCGCAGTGCAGGAGCACCTTGTGGCCGCGTCGGATCAGCCCAACCGCCAGATCGCAGATCAGCGACTGGGCACCGCCCGTCTGGGCCGGGCGCAACGGGGCCACGGGCGATGCGACGACGGCGATCCTCATTTAGCAGGCGCCACGCGGCGGGTGCGTGTCGGAACGGCAAGCGGCATCTCGATCTAGTCTGATCCGAGACAAGAATGGAATACGAGCGTGCTGTCGAGACGGCTCCGCCCGGGTGGCGGCATTTCGCCATCCCGGACCTCGATCGGCTGCCGCCCTCGGTGCGCGACCACGAGCTAGCTCGAATCCCTGATGCCGAGCGCGACCTGCTGGCCGCGGGCGATCGGGAAATGGGCGAGAGAATCCTAAGGGCGTTCTTCTGGACGCTCGTGTACCACCTCGAGCCGGAGAGGTGGGATGCACTTGCACTGGCCGAACCAATCCACCCAACCCTGCTCGCCACGTTACCTTCCGTGCCGGGTCGGGTGCTGGAGATTGGAGCAGGCAGCGGGCGGCTGACCGCTCACCTGGCGGAGCGATGCGAGTCCCTGATCGCGATCGAGCCCTCGGCCGGCCTTGCGAGGTTGCTTCGGAGCCGCTTGCCGCGCGTCAGTGTCGTCACGGCGTGGGCCGAAACGCTGCCGCTCCCGGACGGTTGGTCTGAGCTCACGGCCGCCTGTGGATTGGTAGGGCCTGACCCTACCGTGCTGAACGAGCTCGAGCGCGTTACCGGGATCGGCGGGGAAATCGTGCTCATCAGCCCAGAGCAGCCTGAGTGGTTCGAAGGCCATGGTTGGCGGCGCCTGTCCGTCGATCCCCTGCCGTCACCTCCACACGACGACTGGATCGAAAGCTTCTTCGGTCCGCTTGATCCCCCCCATGAAATGGTGTCGAAGAGGTTCACATGATGGAAGCGTGCCAGACGGTCTCAGCCACCTTTTAAAGCCCTCGACCCGAGATTTGCCTTTTCATCCGTGAGCAGCGACGGTGATGGCCGCGCGCCGTTTGCGATCAACCGGCCCGCCGTTGCAAGTTCGTCCTCTTTATCCTTCTCCGGGTCGCCACCGCGGTTGAGGCCGACGGCCGCCCTTAGCTTGCCAGCCTGCAGATAAAAGCCAACGAACTTGCGCTCTTCGAGGGAGCCCCTGACCACGAAGCGATCCCACTTGCGAGCATGACCAACATATTCGAGCTTATGCTCGAACTGATCGCTCCAGAAACTGTGCATGTACCGGTATGCGGTACGCGAGCCCAGCATCGACCTTGCGGCCGCCGCAGCCTGCTTTTCGGCGTTGTTGTAATGCTCGACCCTCACGCGCCCGAAGATCGGATGCAGGTGATTGGCCACGTCACCGGCGGCGAAGATGCCGGCCACATTCGTGCGGCACGTTGCATCCACCAGAATTCCGTCCCTGGTTGCAACACCCGAGCCCTTGACGATTTCTACATTCGGTTCTATCCCAACCGCCACGATCGCGAGGTCGCACAAAATCCGCCGTCCCTTTTTCGTCACGACTCGCTCGACCTGTAATGACCCCTCGAATCGGACCACTTCGTCAGTGACCACCAGCTCGATTCCGGCGGCCCTGTGTATGGCGGCGAACGCGCCTCCCACTTCGGGACCCAGAACTGCGTCGAGCGGTGCCTTTCCGCGCATGACGGAGGTCACCTTCAGCCCAAGCTGGCGCAACGATGCGGCCACCTCCGAGCCTATGAAGCCTGAGCCCACCACCACGGCGCGAGCGCCGGGCTTAGCGGCTCGTTTGATTGCGTCGCATTCTGCAATCGTCCGGAGGCGGTGAATGCCTGGGAGATGTGCGCCTGGGCCGTCAAGGCGGCGGTTTCGGCCGCCGGTGGCAAGCAGCAACCGTTCGTAGCCGATGGCATCCCCTGACTCCAAGGTCACCCGTTTGGCAGCAGGGTCCACGCGTGAAACCCTCGCCGGCACGAGCTCGATCTGGTGCGTTCTATACCAATCGGGCGGTGCGACCATCCAGCCGGAGAGGTCCTCCACTCCGCGGAGGTAACCCTTGGTCAGAGGCGGCCGTCCAAACGGCAAGGTGGGCTCATCCCCGAGGATCAACAACTCGCCGCTGTAGCCCTGCTTCCGCAATTCTTTGGCCGCGGTACCTCCAGTAAATCCCCCGCCGACGATCACAATCGGACCGCGTGTCCGCCTAGGCATTGAGCACTTTTTGCACCTCCAAGACTGCATGAACCAGGCCGGCCTGGCTCAAGGCCAAGGGGTAATTGCCCAGGTACGCGCCAGTCGCTGGGTCGATCTCTTCGGGCAGTAACAAGAGTTCATTAGCGAGCCCCAGGACCTGCTCGAAGAGAAGCAACCCCTCATCGATCCGGCCCAGCCTGAGCAGAGCCTCCAGCAACCAGAACGAGCACGGCAGGAACGCCCCCTCTTTGCCACGCAGACCATCCTTGCCAGGTGGATACCGATAGACGAGTGGCCCGCCAGCCCCCAGTTGCTTCCAGATTGCGTCCACGGTGCCGCCAACCCGACGTGCGTCGTCGAAGCCAGTGAGCGGCAGGAGCAGGAGGGCGCTGTCCATCTCCTTCGAACCGTAAGCTCTAACGTAACTTCCCAGGTCGGCATTGAAACCATGGGTTCGAATGTCATCCGCGATCAGGTCGCGCTCGCACTCCCAATCTGCCGTCTTGCCGCGATTCATTCGAAGCATCGTCGCCGTTCGCGCCGCTCGGTCGAGCGCAATCCAGGCCCACACTTTGGAATGTACGTAGTGGGCAGGCTTGTCGCGAATCTCCCATAGCCCGGCGTCAGGGTTCCGCCACTCGGAGGCCACCCAGTTCGCATAGCTACTGAGCGCTTGGCGTCCTTTGCGACCGAGCTTTCGATCTGCTACCACCAGGTTCCATACCGCGTCGACGACCCAGCCATAGACGTCAAGTTGATGCTGGTCGGCGGCCAGGTTCCCGACACGCACCGGCCGGCTGCCCAAATAGCCCGCGACTCCTCGAAGTTCTCGTTCGCGCTTCGCCTTGTTCCCGTCGAGGTCGTACAAGACTCGAATCGGATCAGCGCCAGTGCACGCGCGCGACACCAACCACCTAACAAAGGCTCGCGACTCCTTGTACTTTCCCACCGCCAGGAAGGCAGCCACACCAACGCTCGCGTCGCGCGGCCAGGACATCCGATAGTCCCAATTTCGGCCGCCGCCTATTTCTTCCGGAAGTGAGGTCGTAGGCGCGGCAACGGGCGCTCCAGTAGGCGTATACGTGAGAAGACGCAGGTTGATGAGGCTCCGGACCAGAACCTCGCGATATTGCTTTCCAGAGCGAATCGCATCGCTCCACTCCCGCCACCAGTCGTCGGTGTCGTTGATCAACTTGGCAGCCTGCACGGCCGATACGGGATCGTCGCGTCTCGAGACAACGGCCATCAACGATTGTCCTCGTGACAGCGCGAATTCGGTCGGGCGACCCGGGCGCACAGCGAGCTCAGGATCGGTGAGAAGGACTAGTGGGGAACGTTTACTACCGTTCCCGGGCATACCGGGTCGCGGATCGTAGACCAGCCGGCCTGACACGCGACCCCGTTCGCAGGTGAGGGATCGGACCAACACTGACCCTTGCCTTCCCATCGCCATGACTTCAACCAGGGTCGCCTCGCCGCTGCTTGCTTTCCAGTTCGTCTCGAGAATCGCTGAGCGGTCGCGGTATCGCCGTGCAATGCGAGTCACACCCACTACGGAAATCTCGAAATATCCGCCATGTCTGGGATCGATCAGGCGCCCGAATATCGGTTCCGAATCGAAGCGCGGCCAGCACATCCAATCGATCGACCCCGTCGCCGACGTCAAAGCAGCCGTGCGTGTGTCGCCGAGCAGACCATAGTCACGAATAGGCGGAGGACTCCATGACCTGCCAGCCATCGCAAACTAGAGTAGGACTGTTGAGCGACAGTCGCCGTGAGTCTGGCGTTCGCTCATATCAGGCGGAAGGGTGCCGTCGCGAGACCGCCCTTTTCGGCTGACTCTAATGCGCGTGATCCCGACGAGTGAGGTTGTGGGGCTGAAGGCACGAACGCTGGCATCTCGGCCTGGGACTAGAGATTCCACCGGGCTGGTATCCGAATCCCGCGATGAGGGGACATAAATCTCATTGTGTTGTTGACCGCCACGATTGAGACTGAGAGTGATCTGCTGTCTCCGCCGAGGGTTATGGACCGCTCGCATCTTTGGGGACAGCGGATCACCATTTACATGGCTACGCGGCCGGAGCGGGGACGACTTGACAGCTGCTCTTTCGCGTCGAAGACGTCGCTCTCGGACTCGGAGGTGCGGTCGGAATTGACCCCCCTCCATGCTTGAATCGACCCCTGCCCATGAGTTCCAGGTGCATTAGGGCTTCTTGCTCCATGGGTCAATCGCGTTGACGAATTGGATCTCTGGCTAGCCGCGCGGGCACTTCACGAGACGAGCTGACGAGTTAGGACGGCCGACTGCGCGCCAACACGAGGCAAGCTTCGGCGGTGCTGGACGAGTCTCCAATCAGCGAGTGATCCGACGGTGACGCGGCAAAGTAGTTGCTGCTTTTGTTACGGCCGTTGGGCGATAGTGATTTTTGTCAGGCGGACCGCGGTGCAGTCTTCGGACCGCCCCCTCCGCCTGCACCAGTGCTTGGGGGCCCCGTGGGCCCAAATGTGCCACCAGACGTTACGCCCCTGCTGGGGTCGCCCTATGGGCGAGGAGGTTGCCTTGTACGGAACCGTAGCCAAGATGAAGTTGAAGCCGGGTGCTGAAGAGAAAATCATGCAGGTGATGGAAGGACCGCAGACTGGGCGCGAAGGCCACGTCGCGACCTACGTATTCAAGTCCGACGCCGACCCGAACGTTCATTTCGTAAGCACCATCTTCGAGAGCAAGAGCGCATACAAGAAGTTCGCGGACTCGCCCGAGCAGAACAAGCGCTTCGAACAGATGCGGGAGCTACTGGCCGCTGACCCGGAATGGCACGACGGCGAGGTCGTCCATCACGACACGAAGGTCGAAGCGACCCGCTAAGCAACATCTGTCCTCAATCCGCTTCCGGGTGGTCGCTCGCAACGCGCGATTGGCTGCCCGGGGGCACTGTAAGCGGGTTTGGGTTGTGGTGGACGGGGTAAATAGGAGTTAGGGAAAGGTGAGGGACAGGACCCCCGGGGAGCATTGGCCCCCTAGGGGTTCTCGCATTTCTGCATGCTGATAGCCCTGGTGCAGTCTTAGGACCGCCGCTGCAGCCTGAATGTGCCCACAGGTCTCGGCGCCGCATGGATCGGGGTCGAGTACTACGGAACTGATAGACAAACCCTGCCGTTCGTCCTGGAATCCCGACCTCAGCAGAAGCCTAAGGCGCTGAGAGGCTGTAGTGCCCGAGGCGGGCGCGGGTTGCGTAGAGCGCTTCGTCGGCCCGGGCGACCAGTCCCTCCGGCGTGTCATCCGGTCGCAGCTCGGCGAACCCGACCGTGAACGCGCGGCCGCGGCTGGACTCGCCGAAGGTGCGCTTGATGGAGTCGAAGATCGGCTCCGCGAGCGACAGCCTAGCGCCCGGCAGCACGCAGACGAACTCGTCGCCCCCGTAGCGGAAGACAACATCGTGCAACCGGAGCCGCTTCGTTATCGACTGCGTAAGCGCGACGAGGAGCTTGTCGCCCTCGGCGTGGCCGGCGTGGTCATTGAACCATTTGAGGCCGTCTACGTCGATGAAGACCACCACGAGTCGAGGATCCGGGGTCCGGAACGCGCGCCTGATCTCGCGCGTCAAGGTGAGCATCCCGTGGCCCCTGCGGAGCACACTGGTCAACTCGTCGATGGCAGCCTCCTCTTCGAGCTTGTGCATGCGGTCATAGGCCAGGTTCAAGTTGGCAAGCGAGATTGCGAGTGCCTCCTTCGACGTGTTGGCGAACTCGCGCGAGTGGACGCCGAGCCTCTCGGCGAGGGAATCGCGCAGTGCGCGCGCTGTCAGGTCGCGGCGCTCATCACCGAGTGGCGTCATCTGCGCCAAGGACCGAACGAGGTCGGACTCGGTCCGGCTAACGTTCACAGCTTTCTCCCCCCAAAAAAAGCTTACCGGCGTTTTCCGACGCCCGCCAGCGTCGCAAGTAAACGGGAATTGGCCTGGCGCGTCAATAGGCCGCATTTCCCACCAGGTGGCATTCCGTCACGGATGACCATTCGTTTGATTTCTTGGTGTCAGGTCACGAATGCGCCTCACCCTCGGGAGGGCGATATCCCTGCGTTGAGCGTCCTGCGCACATTGCCAGGGTCGCGGCTCATGCTGCGAGCGGGATCAGAAGAGCCATGTTGTGTCTGGGCGGATCGCCGACAGGGAGGAGTTGGGGGAAAGGTGAGGGACAGGACCCCCGGGGAGCATTGGCCCCTAGGGATTCTCGCATTACTGCTTGCCGATGGCCTTCGTGGGTTACACGGAACCCTTTGGATTGGCCAGAAACCGCTGCCCGGTCACCCGAGGATGGCGAACCACACTGTTAGATGACGTGCGCGCGTATCAACGGCCATCTGTTCTCTCGCCGATCAGTGCGCGATCCTGTGTAACAGGGCGATCGCGGACGCGTCGTCCTTACGCCCAGGCGCCAGGGTGAGGGACGTGCAGGCTCCGCCGATAGACGGCTGACGGTAAATACGTCGGTCCGTCACGTCCAGGTCAATTGGCGGCCTCGAATCGGGTGGCTGGCAGTTCAGATAGCAAAAGGGAGACGAGCTCGCGATCCCACTGTTGGCCCGCGCCTCGCATCAGGGTCTCGATCTCTTCCGCTTGATTGCGCCGAGCCCGGTAAGGCCGGTCGCTCGACAGCGCGTCATGCGCGTCGCTGACCGACACAATCCTTGCCAACAGAGGAATCTTGTGCCCGCACAGTCCGTCTGGGTAACCACCGCCGTCGAATCGCTCATGGTGATGGCGAATGATGAGCAAAATGTCCGCAGCCGACGGGAGATGCTTGACGATACGTTCGCCGATGACCGGGTGCTCACGCATCTCCCTTTCTTCCTGGGCGTTCAGCGGTCCGGGTTTGCGCAGGATCGCGTCGAAAACAAGTATCTTGCCGATGTCGTGAACTAGGCCCCCGCGATACAAGGCAAGTAGGTCTGAATCGTGAAGCCCTAGTCGCATGCCGAGCTGGACAGCGGTATTCGCGACGCGTTGTGGATGAGTTCTGGTGTATGCATCTTTCGTCTCTACCGCTGCTGCCAGCGCGAAGATGACGCGTTCCGGCTCGTTGTGCACTGGCAGCCTCATGTACACCGCATTGTTTACTTCGGCCTTCGTAAAGTCGCCATGTGCGGGCACGGCGCCCTGGCCCTGATTTCAAAGGAATTGAAGGCCCTGAGTTCAGAGGGTTACGCCAAAGAGTCATTCAGTGTCGGGCGTCTTCCCAGTGTGCGTGGTCCTGAGATTCTCGCCCTCCAGCGGGCGCGACGTCCGTACCTTCGGGCGGACGACCAATAGCCCCGGATTCAGAAACGGCCTATTTACGTTTGCAACCCGGCGTGAGAACAGAATTGGCCCACAAAGTTGCTGATCTTCTTACGCCCACCCCCTTAAAACAGGGCTATGGCAAAGGTTAAAAGGAAACGTCGGCGGCCCGACGTCGCCGCAGAGGAGCGCGGCGGCGATTGGCCAAGCGCATGGAACACGAGGAGCTTCCCGGTGACGCCACCATGGAGCAGGCCCTCTACTGGAAGCAGATCTACACCGAGATCCTGACCATGGAAGAGAAAGTTCTGGCCACCATCCGCAAGCTGATGGTCGGTCAATCCGAGGAGGGACAGCGCGAAGTCGAACTCACCAACGTTCCGGTCGTCGTCGCCCAGGCCGAACGGTTTCGCCAGCGCCTCAGCTACTGGGAGGCTCGGGTATACGAGCTCGGCGGAGCAGTTCCGCCCAAGCGTGCTGCCCAGGCCACCACGTAGGGCGAGGTCCTCGTTCCAGTCGTCGACTCCGACGTTGGAGTAACCGAATCAGATTTCGAAGGAGGTCTTAATGAAGGATCAGGCTCGCGGCAAGGCGGAAGAGATCAAGGGAAAGGTCACCGGCAACCGTACCGAGGAGACCAAGGGCAAGTTGAGACAGCAGGTCGGCAAGGTCAAGCGCACCGTCCGTAACGTCAAAGAGGACGTACGTAACGCGTGATTGTGACCCGCGCTCCCTCAGAAAGCGAATGTCTGGGAGATTTACTGGGCTGAAGGTTGCCCCGTATCACTCGACCTTGATGACGAGCGGAACAAGAAGGTTTACCACGATCACACGACTGTTTGGACGGACTTCCGGATCAAGACGGAGAACAAGCTGCAGAGGACGGCCAATCGCCGCCATTGCGACGAGGGCGTCAAGAAGTCCTAGATCCGCACATACCGGAATCGGAAGGGTCCCAAACCGAACCATATTCACTGAGGTACAGGAATGGAAAGAATCACCATCGTTGGCGTGTTCACAGACCGCACCGCCGCCGAGTCAGCGGTTGTGGCTCTCGAGAAAGCCGGATTCACGCACGAGCACATCGGTTTCGCGGGGCACGGCGACCCTGTCTCCACTGAGAAAACCGATCACGCCGCCGGCGCGCTGGCGGGCGCGGCCAGCGGCTCACTCACAGGCGGTGTCGTCGGCGGTCTGCTGGGCGCCCTGGCGACCGTACTTATACCCGGCATCGGGCCGGTCATAGCTGGTGGCCTATTGGCCGGCATCGTCGCCGGAGCCGTGGCCGGAGGCACGGTCGGCGGCATCGGCGGCGCCCTCACCGGGATGGGCGTGAAGACCGAGGACGCCGAATACTATGAGCAGGAGTTCCGGGGCGGCCGAACCCTGGTGACTGTCGACCCCGGCGACCGGCGAGTCGAGGCCGAAAAGATCATGCGCGACCACGGCGCCTACGACGCCGCCAACCGCCGGGCCGTCGACGACAGGACGCGCCAGTAGGCGAACCCATACGAATTTCCCGCAGATTCCTGCGCCTGGGCCGGAGGTTGAATCCTCCGGCCTTTGTCTTTCTTCTCGGTTTCCTTCTTTCCCATCAGGTCGTGGTCGGTAAAGCGACCACAGTGTTGGGTGCAAGTAATTCATGCAGCGGCCACGTTGGACACGCGTGAGTACTCGCGAAGCAATCGGCCGAGCCTCGAGCGACATCTGATCGCCCCAATGGCGCTCACTGGATAGAGCGGGCCGTTTGGAGGGTGAAGCTGAAGTCCACGGTGCGGTCGCTCATTGTTGTAATGGTCGGCATACTCGTCCAGCACCAGCTCGAGGTGACGCAGGCCACCAATGATCACCCAGTCCAAGCACTCGCGGCGGGCGGCCCCACCCAGCGCTCGGCATGGGCGTTGGCTTTGGGAGCCTGAAGCGGTGTTCGGATCACCCTCACACTTTCCCCAGCCAACACGTGCTCGAAGGCGAACGGGAACTTCTTGTCGTTGTCACAGATCAGGAACCTGGCTCGGGGACCCTGCTCTTGGAGCCGCCAGGTAAGGTTTCGCGCCTGCTGGCTGACCCAGTCCTGGGTCGGATGCTCCGTCACGCCAAACCGTAAGACCCGCCTAGTGCCGAGCTCCATAAAGAAAAGGACGTAAAGCCGCCTCAGATTCCAGGTGTCCACCGTGAAGTAGTTGGCGAATGAGGAGGAGTTCCACCTCACGGTCTCCGCCGCCCAGCTTGAGCGCGAGCAGACCAACGAGGAAGCCCGGCAGTCGTAGATGCAAGCGAGGATCAAGGGCGCCGGGCATGGTAACCGACGACTCGGTCAACCCGCCGGTTCACCGGTGACGGGATATTTGCAACCTACAGCCATTTCGTCCACCGGGATCACCAGGCTTACTGCATGAAACTACTACATGACATTGCGGGTTGCTACGCGCTATTCATAAATGTGACGAATTCGTCGGCACTCTTCACCGCTGCGGGGGAGCGAGGTGCCCGAGCAGTTGAGTGTCGTTGCGCAATTCGTGCGGATGACCGCTCATCACCACCTCTCCCCGCTGCAAGACGATGGCGTGATCAGCGAGTTCGACAACGACATCCAGGTGTTGTTCGACGATCAGGATGGCGGCGTCGGCCGAGTAGCTGCGAAGAATCCCGACGATCTCATCGATGAGCGCATGCCATACCCCTTCAGTGGGCTCGTCGAGCACCAGAAACCTTGGCCGGCCCAAGAGCACCCGGGCGAGCCCGAGCAGCTTGCGCTCCCCGCCGCTCATCGTCCCCGCCTGCTGGCGCCGGCGATCGGCGAGCTTCGGGAACATGTCGTACGCATCCTTGCTCGACGTCCGCTCATGCTTGGGTAGAACCGGGAGCCCCAGGAGCAGGTTCTCCTCAACCGTTAGCGATGGGAAGACGACTTGGTCCTGCGGCATGTACCCGACGCCGCGATGGACAATGTGGGATGGAGTGAGGCCGGTCACGTCGACACCATCCAGGCGGACGCTGCCGCCGGTCGGTCGCAGGTATCCGAGCAGTGATCGGACCAAGGTCGTCTTGCCGGCGCCGTTGCGACCCAGAACGGCGACCGTTCCGCGCTGAGGAACCTCGAGGCTCACTCCAAAGAGGACCTGGCTGACGCCATAGCCCGCCGTTAGGCCCTCGACGCGGAGGATGGGATCAGGCACGACTGCG
>JALYYG010000153.1 GCA_030946685.1 Candidatus Dormiibacterota bacterium
GCAGGGCGCATTTACTGAGGAGATTGTGAGTAAGCAAAAGACTTGGACGGCGAAAACCGCGGACTTGAAGTCTGACTGGTTTGTGGTCGACGCCACGGACCAGGTCCTCGGCCGCCTTGCGAGCTCTGTGGCCAAAGTCCTTCGGGGCAAGCACAAGCCCACCTTCACGCCGCACCTGAACACTGGCGACCACGTCATCGTCATCAACGCCGCCAAGGCCAAGGTCAGCGGCGCCAAGCTCACCGGTAAGCAGTACACCCGCTATACCGGATATCCAGGCGGCCTGCGCACTCGGACGCTCCAGCGAGCCCAGGAGCTGGACCCCACGTTCCCTTTGATGAACGCGGTGAAGGGGATGCTGCAGCACAACACGCTCGGGGCGGACATGCTTACCCGACTTCGTATCTACGCGGGGGCCGAGCATGGGCACCAGGCGCAGAGGCCGAAGGTGATCACGTTCGACTCCAGGGGGGACATCAAGCTTGGCTGACGTTTTTACGAGGGGAACCGGCCGCCGCAAGAACGCAGTCGCGCGCGTGCGCATCCAGCCAGGCGAGGGCCGCGTGGTGATCAACGAAAAGGACACGCTCGCCTACCTGGGCCGCAGGGTCCTCGAGATGGCCGCCCTGGCTCCTCTCCGCGTGACGAGCACACAACGCAAGTTCGACATCAGCGTCAAGGTGTTCGGTGGCGGCACAAGCGGACAGGCGGGCGCGATCTCGCACGGCATCGCCCGCGCGCTCATCAAGTACGACCCTGACTTCCGGCCCGCTCTGAAGAAAGCCGGCCTTCTCACGCGCGACCCGAGAATGAAGGAGCGCAAGAAGTACGGCCTCAAGAGGGCCCGCAAGGCTCCGCAGTACACGAAGCGGTAGCGGTGCCTTCGCGGCGGCTGGACTGGCCGGAGTGCCGGAACACGCGTGACCTGGGAGGGCTTCCCCGACCTGGAGGTTTCACGCGAGCCCGTATGCTGGTGCGCTCCGACAACCTGCAAAGCCTCAACAGCGCCGGCCAGGAGGCGATGGTCGCGTACGGGGTGACGACAGTGATCGATCTGCGGAGCGAGTCCGAGGTGGCGACGTCCCCAAGCCCATTTGCCGCGCCCGAGACGCCTGCCACGCAGCCGCCGGCCTACGCGCACCTACCGCTTATCGACGACGCCACGATGCTCAAGCTGGCCGAGGCATCGGACATGTTCGAGAGGTACCTGATGATGCTCGAGCACCGGGCGGCGGCCTTCATCGGGATCTTCAGCACCCTTGCCAAGGCGGACGGCACTGTCGTCTTCCACTGCTTTGCGGGCAAGGACCGGACCGGCATGGTGGCCGCGATGAGCCTGGCGCTCGCCGGGGTGGACGTCGACTCGATCGCCGCCGACTACGCCGAGACCGATTCGCAGATGGCAACGAGGTATGAGGAATGGCTCGCTGCCGCATCACCCGAGCACCTCGAGGACATGCGCGACGACCTGCGCTGCCCGCCCGAGCGGATCGTGGGCGTTCTGGAGCACCTGAACAAGCGGTGGGGAGGAGTCGAGGGCTACCTGGAGGCGGCTGGTATGCCTGCGACCGACATCTCGGACCTTCGGTCGAAACTCATCAACTGATCACGCGCCGACCAGCTCCCCGATTGCCTCGCTGAATATTTCGTGATGCCGATCCACGTCTCCCTCGCTGGTCGCCGGACACATTAGCGACATGTTGTGGAACGGAGTCATGAGGATCTCTCGGTTGGCCAGGTAGACGTGTAGAAAGTCCTCGAGCTCGCCGTCGGTTGCGGCGTGAGACTCGGTTCCGTTGACCGGGGCCGGCGACGCGAACCGGTACTCAGTGCGCGCGCCGAGCTGACTCACCGACCAGGGCAGCTCATGAGTGTCGATCACCTTCTGCACGCCGGCAGTGAACCGCCCGGCCAATCCGATCATCCGCATGAACGCCTCGTCGGTCAGCACATGCTCGAGTGTTGCCCGGGCCGCGGCGATGGAGACAGGGTTACCGGCCAGCGTCCCGCCCACGCCGCCCACATCCACCATGTCGAGATCGCTTCGACTCGCCAGGTGCTTGGCGAGCTCGTCGGACAATCCGTAAGCGCCGATCGGAATCCCACCCGCGATCGCCTTGCCGATCGTCACCATGTCGGGAGCCAGCCCCCAAGCGCGCGTGCAGCCTCCCGGCCCGGCTGAGAACGTGTGAGTCTCGTCGTTGATCAAGAGTGTCCCGTGGGTCTTGGTGAGCGCGCGGACACCGGCAAGATAGCCGTCCTGTGGCAGCACGATCCCCATGTTGGTGAGGGCCGGCTCCATCAGCACGGCTGCAACATCGTGGTGGGCCAGCTCACGCTCGAGACCTACGAGGTCGTTGTACTCGGCAACGCGGCCGGTGGTGGTGACGTCAGACGGCGCGCCCACGTTTCCCTCGCGGCTTGCTCCACGGCCGTCGGAACCGACGACTATCAGCGACTCGTCAACCGTCCCGTGGTAGCAGTAGCTGTTGAAAAGGATCTTGGGACGTCCGGTGATGGCGCGGGCCAGGCGGATCGCCCACCGGTTCGCGTCGGTCGCTGTCAGCGCAAAGCTCCAGTACGGCAACCCGAAGCGGTGCGCGAGGTTGGCACCCACCCAGTCGGCATCGACCGTGGGCATCATCGTCGTGATGCCGCCGCGGTTGGAAATCTGCTCGACCACGGCCTTCACCGTCGGGTCGGGGGAGTGGCCCGCCATGGCCCCCGTGTCGCCGAGACAGAAATCGATCAGCGTGTGCCCGTCGATGTCCTCGATGCGCGCGCCCCGGGCCTTCGAGCCGTAAAGGGGAAAGCCACCGGCGCTCTTGTTCATCCACGTCATCGGGACACGGCCAAACAGGTTCCGCGCAGCGGCATACGCCTCACGTGACCGTGGATTGCGAGTCGCGAACAACGCGCGCTCACGCTCGAGGAGTCGACTCAACCGGCTTCGATCGATCAAGCGAGCGCCGCCATGCGAGTGAGATTGTCGGCCATCAACCGCTGGCGGCGCACCAACAACGTGCGTCATGCCGCTCGATTGCCTGGGCCTCTCGCGGCGGCGAGCAGATCGAAGGTCGGCGGGATCGCAAGCATCTGACCGTCATCGGTCTTGGCCAGCTGCCATTTGCCTTCGTGCACCATCCAGTGGTGGCGATAGCACAGAAGGACGAGGTTCGGCAGGTCCGTTCCACCGCCTCTAGTCCAATGCACGAGGTGGTGGCCTGACGTCCAGGTCGCAGGCCGGTCGCAGCCCGGAAAGCGGCAGCCCTTGTCGCGAACATTCAGTGCTCGCTTCTGTGCCGGCCGCCAACGCAACGGCAATAACAGGCAAATCGTTGCTGGTGCTGACCAATTCTTTTGGACCCGCCGCTGAGGCCTGAACCACCGGGCCAGTCAGGCCAGCATCGACTCCACGGTCGATCCGAGCGACAGCAACGACTTGCGGAATCGTTCCAACCGCCGGTGCCTCACGCCGCCCGGCTCCAGCTCCAGCATCATCCACTCGCCTTCGACCCTGGCCAGACCTGCCAGCTCCTCGCTGGGAATCACAAGGCAGTCGTCTTCAAACCGGCCCGCATCACGATTCCAGCCCAGCACACAGATAAAGGTTGAGGGCGAAGGCCGAAAGCTCGACCGCCTCACGTAAACGCGATTCTCCAGGTGAGCCTTGTCCCATCCGACGGTCTTGACCTGCAACCCCAGGAATCGACGCGTCAAAACGTGTCGAGCGAGCACCTCCACGGTCTCCAGGTCCGGAAACGGTCGAAACAGGTTGAGGGACGCCGCCTCCGCCAGCCGCCGGATGACCTCGGTCTCGCCAAGGAAACCTTCGCGGCCGCGATCCACTCCAAGCGCCAAAAATTCCTCTGCCGACGTGGTCCCTACGAACTCCGCCCCAAATCTCTCCGCCAATCTCTCACGAGCAACCAGGTACGGTGCCCACTTCGACCTTCCACCCTCGCGCATTGCGAATGCTGCGGTCAGGTAGTCGCGTCCATCCACGACGTCGTGTGCGGCCAGCTCGCCAAATTTCGATTCGGGTGCTACCAGGATCATCCGACCGAGCTGCTCCCCATCCACCAGGACCCCAACGAGAAGCGCATCGCCGTCGCCCAGGCTGGTTGCGGTCACCGTGATGTGAACCTGTCCCGCCGGAGTCAGCTCCGTTCTGCCCTTCACCTGGACGGCCAGATAGGCGCCGTCTGCCAACCGGTGCACCACGCCATCGATGCCCATATCGCGCAGCGGGAGAAACACGTGCAGGCGACCAATCGACTGCCGCACCAGCTCCGCCCACACCTTGAACTCGGCCACCTGACCCGCCGCCAGGGTCTGGCCGCGATGCCACTTCGCGTCCCCGTCCAACCCGCGGCAATT
This sequence comes from Candidatus Dormiibacterota bacterium, assembly GCA_030946685.1. Classification (GTDB taxonomy): domain Bacteria; phylum Chloroflexota; class Dormibacteria; order Dormibacterales; family Dormibacteraceae; genus Palsa-872. The sequence continues at coordinate 4,381 of JALYYG010000153.1, forward strand.
CTGTCAGGCCAAACCGGCATTAACAACCAGGGTTGGCCGGTTGCGCAAGCCTTCCTGAAAATTCGCAACGACCGTCACCCAACTTCAGGAGGAATGCAGTGAGGAAAGAGTCGCCCGTCGTCAAGCAGCTTTACAGGCTCAGCGTGGAACCGCGCGTTGTCGATCAGCTCGCCAAGCTGTCGGATCGGCTCGGCGAGCCCAAGAGCAGGCTCGCAACCCGCCTCTTCACCGACGCCGTGCTCTCGGCCAAACCGGCCGCGCCGCGAATCGGGAAGAAGTCGAGCTCCTAGTCCGGGGCGCTCCCGTTGTGGTCGGGATCGACGGAATGGCCTCCGGGCGGATCCCCGTACATGGCGTCGACCTGGTCCTTGTACTTGGCGTTGATGACGCGCCGCTTGAGCTTCATCGTCGGCGTGAGCTCCTCCGACTCAGGCGACCACTCGGCCGGCAGGATGGTGAACCTCTTGAACTGCTCGACCCGGGACAGATGCGTGTTGGCAACCGCGAGGGCGCGCCGAACCTCGGCGACCATGGCAGGGTGCTCCGCAAGCTCGGCCATGGACGAAGACGCGACGCCATGCGCCTTGCCCCAAAGCGGGGCCACTTGCGGATCCAGCACGACCAGCACCGAAATGAACTTCCGACCATCACCGATCGCGACCGCCTGCCCGATGATCGCGCTTGACTTGGCGAGCGCCTCCAGGTTGGCGGGCGAGATGTTCTTGCCGGCCGACGTGATGATCAGCTCCTTCTTCCTGTCGACGATCCGGTAGTGACCATCAGGCCCCAGCTGGGCGATGTCACCGCTGTGCATCCATCCGTCCGCATCCACCGCCTCCGCCGTCTTGGCCGGCTCGCGGTAGTACCCGACCATCACGTTGCCACCCCTGATCAGCAGCTCCCCGTCCTCTCCGAGACGTGCCTCAACGCCTGGAAGCGGCACCCCGACCGACGGCGCACGATGATCGTTGATCGGCACCGCCGTGGCCGGCCCGGTCAGCTCGCTCATGCCCCACACCTCGAAGAGAGGCATGCCGAGGGCCGCCCAGAACTCGTGCACCTCGGGACGGCACGGTGCCGTGCTGGTGATCGCCAGGTGGCAGCGATCGAGGCCGATCTTGGCGCGCAGCAACATGAACAGCGGCTGCGCTCGCTCGACCACGGCCGCGAGCTCGGCCGGCACCGGCTGCCCGTCGCGCTTCAGCCTGTACGCCTGCATCGACGCGGCCAGCGCCCCCTGCGCCATCTGCCGCTTCGTCTCATCGGGCTCGGCGCCGATACCCGCGTTGATGCCAGCCATCAGCTTTTCCCACACCCGAGGCACACCCACGAACGCCGTCGGCCGGGCCTCGAGCAGGTAGGGCAGCAGCTCGACGGGATCAGGACACAGGTAGACCTCGTGCCCGTTGTAGATGCTGCCCCACTGCGATGTGAAGCGCTCGGCCACGTGCGCGAGCGGCAGGTAGCTGAGCAAGGTCTCGTTGTGGAGCTCCAGGACCCGCCGCGCCGACTCCAGAGTCCAGACGACGTTGTTCTGCGAGTACATGACGCCTTTGGGGGGCCCGGTGGTGCCAGACGTGTAGATCAGGCTGACAGTGTCCTCAGGACCCACCGCCCGCGCGGATGCCTCGAAGGCGGCCGGATCCCGCTCATACGCGGCGCGCCCTTCGGCGACGAACGACTCCCACAGCATCACCCCCTCGCGCGCCTTGCCGCGAATGAGGACGAGGTGGCGAAGATGTGGGGTCGACGAACGGATGTCGAGGAACTTGGCGAGAAGCGACTCGTCCTCCACGATGGCCACGCTCGCCTCCGAATGGTTGGCGACATACTCGACCTGTTCCGGAGCCAGCGTGTTGTAGACGCTGATGGCGGTGCCGCCGGCGTGCACGATGCCCAGGTCGGCGATCACGTGCTCGGGCACGTTGCGCGCCATGATCAGGCCGAACTGCCCTGGCCCGAACCCCAACCCCCTGAGGGCCATCGTCACGGCCGCAACCTCGGCGCGATAGCCGTGCCAGTCGAGGGTGTGCCACTCGCCGTCACGCTTCCAGCGCAGGGCTGGAAGATCGCCCCAATTCTTGGCGGCGTCGGTGAAGATCGTGCAAACAGTCTTGCCCGAAACGGCGGCGTCGATGTCCGCCCGCTGAGTCATCACATCCATGTCACCCACTCCTATCCCTCAAAGCCCCTGGCGGGGTTCGAACATCATGGCCCCGCGGGCGTCGCCTGTCACGGGCACGCCTAAACTAGTCGCTGGTGGGGAGCGGATGATCTATGTGCGATCGCGCAGGTCGGTCGTGACCTTGGGGGCTTCCGCCTTGGCCTTGGCCCTCCTGTTCGCCCTCCTCGCAGTGGGCGCGACCCGTCTGGCCGGCGGTTGGGTCGCAGCCATCGCCCTGGCCGCCGGCTCGATCGGCGCCGGAGTGGTTGTCGCCTGGACCGGGCTGCAGCTCCGATCCTGGCCCCTTGGCAGGCTTGGCTTGTTTCGCGACAGGATGGTGGTCATCCAGGGGCGCCACGAGATGAGAGCCGTGTGGACCCTGATGGACACCGTCACCCTCTCCGACCCTGGTTCCTGGCCCAACGTTCGTCTCACCGACCGGCTGACAATTCATTTCCGCAACGAGCCGCCCCTCGGGTTCAAGCCCGCGCACTTCGGACTGGAGCCCACCGCTTGCCGCGACCTCATCCTCCGGCTGCGCGACGATGCGAGATTGCGCGCCAGGCTCCCCGAATTCGACTCAGCCCGCGACCTGGCAGCCTCCCCGGTCGTGGCCGGCGAGCTGATCGAGCCCCGGTTGTAAGCTCGCGCGCGGCATCATGATCCCCTCAGTGAGCACTCTGTGGGGCCGCGACTTCCTCGACATCGCCGATTTCGATGCGGCCGAGCTGCGCGAGCTGCTCGATCTGGCGCACGCGATCAAGGGCGGCCGATGGGCCGAGCGGCCTCTCGAGGGGCGGCACATCGCGATGCTCTTTCAGAACCCGTCGCACCGTACTCGCGTCTCGTTCGAGGTGGGGATAGCGCGCCTGGGGGGGACGACGACGACGCTGACCGAACAGGACGTTCAGATCGGCGTTCGTGAGACTGTAGGCGATGCGGCGCGGGTTCTCGATCGTTACGTGGACGGGGTCGTGGCGCGTTTGCGTACACATGTCGACCTCATCGAGCTGGCGGCCGCATCCGACAAGCCGGTCATCAACGCTCTGACCGACCGCTCGCACCCCTGCCAGATCCTGGCCGACCTCATGACCCTGGAGGAAAAGGGCGGTCCGCTGGCGTACCAGCACGTCGTCTACATCGGCGACGGCAACAACATCGCCGCCTCCCTCATCGAAGCATCCGCGCTCCTAGAGCTCCCGCTGACCGTGGTCGCGCCTCCCGGCTACCACCCGAAGGCCGCCGTCCTGGATCGTGCTCGGGATCTCACTAAGGCACGATTCAGGGTTACGCTGAGCACCGATGTCGCGGATGTCGCCGACGCGACAGCCATCTACACGGACGTCTGGGCATCGATGGGACAGGAAAGCCAGCGAGAGGTGCGGCGCAAGGCGTTTGCCGAATACCAGGTCAACCAGGCACTCATGGACGCCGCGCCGGGTGCGGTCTTCATGCACTGCCTCCCCGCCCATCGAGGTGAGGAGGTGACGAACGAGGTCATCGATGGTCCGCGATCCGTCGTTTTCGAGCAGGCTGCCAACCGCCTGTACTCGCAGATGGCGCTCATGGCGCTGGTCTTCGGAGCACCAACGTGATCCAGATCCAGGGCTTCTTGGTGCAGCTGCAGGAGGTGATGCGACACATCGGTTGGTTAGAGGTCATCGACGTCGTGGTGGTGGCCTTCGTCCTCTATCAGCTGCTGCGGCTGCTGCGCGGCACGCAGGGCACCCAGATCCTGGTTGGACTGGTGCTGCTCGCGGTGGTCGGCGTGCTGGCCACCCAGTTCAACCTTGTGCTCCTGTCCTGGCTGTTCAAGAACGCGGCCTTCTTCATCTTGATCGCCGTCATAGTCATGTTCCAGCCCGAGCTGAGGCGTGCGCTGGACCAGCTGGGTCGACTGGGCAACATCGGGCGCCCCCTGACTGGCTACAGCACCCGTCTCTACAGCCAGGCCATCTCCGAGGCCATCCGCGCGGCCGAACGCTTGAGCATGCGAAAGAACGGGGCTCTCATCGCATTCGAGCGAGACGTCGGCCTTGAGGATTACGCGGCGACGGGAGTCCGAATCAACGGCGAGATATCAGCCGAGTTCCTCCAGTCGATCTTCTATCCCAACTCGCCACTCCACGACGGAGCCGTGATCGTGAGGGGCAATCGAATCTTGGCCGCCGGCTGCCTCCTGCCGCTCCCCGAAGAGGGCGTCGTCCGGGAAAGGTTGGGTACGCGACATCGGGCGGCCCTCGGGTTGTCCCTGGCATCGGACGCCCTCGTCCTCGTAGTCTCTGAAGAGACAGGAGCCATATCGGTGATTGAAGAAGGCAAGATCACGCGCAACCTCGATGGCGACGGCCTGCGACGCGTCGTCAGCGTCAAGGTGCCTGGTCCCGTGTCGATGGGGAACGGGTTCCTCGGGCGACGAAGGTGAACTGGGTCACCGAAAGCTGGCGTTTCAAGCTGCTGGCCCTCGGGTTGTCGGTGTTGATGTTGGGGGCTGTCGCCTTCTCGCAGAACCCGCCCACCACCAAGACGCTCACGGTTCCCATCGCCTTCAACCAGACAGTTCCCAACAACCTCGTCCTGATCAACCCACCGAGCAAGACCAACGTGACGGTTACCGGCCTCGCCGATACCATCGCGTCAGTGAGTGTCGGCAGTCTAACGGCCGCTTTCGATCTGTCCAAAGTCGCCCCCGGGCCCCGGGTCAAGGTCAACCTGGTCATCAAGTCCCTGATCCTCGGCGTCCAGATTCAGAACCCGATAGTGCCTATCGCCCTGAACATAGACCGCTTGGTGGCGGTCCAACTCAATGTGGCGACACGCACTCCGCGCATAACCAACGGTTGGCAGGTCATCAGCACCAAAAGCGAGGCACGCTGCCCCAACGTGCCTTGTGTGGTCACCTTCACCGGCCCTCAGAGCTGGGAGACAAACCTCAATGCGTACGCCGACTTCCCGCTTCCGGTCGAGAACAGCTCGTCCGACGTGCTGGCGCAGCCTGTCGTGTTGGTTCAGAACGGCGCGCAACTGGACCTGACGGTAACGACCGTGCCGACGGTCACCCTGGTGAGCACCCAAACGGGGCAGTTTCCCAGCGTGGCAATCCACATCGAAGCCAAGACGGGCACGACCAGCCGCCAGGTGGTCTTGATCGACTCCCCGCCGTCGCACGGGCCGCCGACGGGTTACCGCGTGACGGCCATCACGGTCGACCCGATCACAGTCGTCATCAGCGGTACCCCGGACGTACTGGTCAAGATCACGACCTTGACCCTACCGGCACTCGACTTGAGCGGTCACACCTCGGACATGACCTTCAAGGTCACCATTCCGTATCCGGACGGGGTCATCGGGTCGGTGGCGGTCGCGCGAGTCACGTACTCGATCTCGCCCAACCCGAATGCATCCCCGCCCGCGTAGCCTCTGTAACCTGAACCCGGCCGTCCCCGTTCTACTACGCATTCGTCGAAACAACCCCGGGTAGGAGTTCTTTGTATATGTGCGGAATCATCGGCTACCTCGGCGACCGCCAGGCGACTCCGATCCTGATGGAGAGCTTGAAGCGCCTCGAATACCGTGGCTACGACTCCGCAGGCGTCGCCGTGCTTGAGATGCCTAAGGCCGGCTCGGCCCGCTTGACGAGCGTGACCAAGTCCGAGGCCAAGGTGGACATTCTCATCGACAAGCTCAAGGCCAACATGCCGACGGGCAAGCTTGGGATCGGCCATACGCGCTGGGCCACCCACGGCAAGCCCACGTATATCAATGCCCACCCTCATACGGATTGCCACAACCGCATCTTCGTCGTCCACAACGGCATCATCGAGAACTTCGCCGAGCTCAAAGTTGAGCTGCAGGCCGCCGGCCACGAGTTCACGTCGGACACCGACACCGAGGTCGTCCCGCATCTGATCGAGGCCAACTACAAAGGCGATTTCCTCAGCGCTGTTAGGGCTGCCCTGCGCCGCATTCGTGGCGCTTACGCGCTGGCGATGTTCTCGACGGACGACCCGGAGCTCCTCGTCGGGGCGCGACTCAACGCGCCGCTGGTCGTCGGCCTCGGCGAGAACGAGTACTACATCGCGTCCGACATCACCGCGATCATCCCGTACACCAAGCGGGTGCTCGTGCTCGGCGAAGGCGAGGTTGCCGCCGTCACGCCCCTGGGCGCCGAGGTCTCCACACTGGACGGCGTCAGCGTCGAACCGAAGCTCATCCACGTTGATTGGGACCTGAGCCAGGCGCAGAAGGGCGGATACTCGCATTTCATGCTCAAGGAGATCCACGAATCGTCGGAGGCAGTCGCCAACGCGATGCGAGGACGGCTTACCGACGACGGCATCGTCTCGTTTCGGGAGTTCGACGTCCCGGACGAGGAGCTGCGTCGCTACAGCGAGGTGCTTCTGCTCGGCATGGGCACGTCACTTCACGCGGCGATGGTCGGGGAGCATGTGATCGAGGATTGGGCAGGCGTCCCGGCCAGGGCCATGGACGCCTCGGAGTTCCGGTACCGCCGTCCGACGTTCGGGAAGGATGCATTGGCGGTGGTGATCACCCAGTCCGGGGAGACGGCCGACACGCTGGTGGGTCTCCTCCAAGCCAAGAAGCGCGGCGCGCTGACCGTCGCGATCACGAATGTGGTCGCGAGCTCGGCCGCACGCGATGCCGATGGCGCCATATACCTGCACTCCGGCCCGGAGATCGGGGTCGCGTCGACGAAGACATTGCTCGCGCACCTCGTCAGCCTCTATCTGCTCGGTCTGCGCATGGCGACGGTCCACGGTCGTGTATCGCTTGAGCGCCGCCATGAGCTGGTCGCTTCTCTCCGCGCGCTTCCGGACCATGTGCAGGGGATCGTCGCTCGCGGGAAGGAGATCGCCGAGGTGGCGCACAAGTACAGTCGCTATCGCAACTTCATGTACACAGGCCGGGGACTCGGCTACCCGGTGGCCCTGGAGGGAGCGATCAAGCTGAAGGAGATCTCATACATCCACGCGGAGGGCACCACCGGCGGCGAGCTCAAACACGGCCCGATCGCGATGCTGGACGAGAACTTTCCAGTCATCGCCATCTGCACCGCCAGCGCGACCAAGGACAAGATGGTGAGCAACGTCCACGAGATCGTGGCGCGCAACGCCCCGGTCCTGGCGCTGGTGACGGAAGGCGATCGCTCACTTGACGGAGTCGCGACAGAGGTGTTCGTGATGCCGGCGGTCGAAGAGGCAGCGGGAGCAATCCTGAACACGGTCGCCCTACAGCTGTTCGCCTACCACATGGCAGTGGAGCTGGGCCAAGACGTAGACCAACCGAGGAACTTGGCAAAGAGCGTCACGGTCGAGTAAAGGAAGCCCTCTCCCCTTGAGCCGATCCTTGCCGCCGCTTGCGCGCAGGGGCGTGAGCTGGCAGCGACCTCTCAGGGCCGGCGGGACCGGCGCGCACCACGCGCTTCCAATTGCCGGGATCTCGGTTTCCATGGAGGTCGCCTTCAGCCAACCACGCTCTAACTCTGCGGGCCGAATCGGGTCCGGTGAGGCGGGTGATACCGGACATCGAGAAACGCCTCGCCCAGCGTATAACCCACCGTCTGGCGGGCCACCACCAAGTAGAGGACGCCAAGGATCGCGAATATCGCGGCCACAAAAACCTGTTCGTCAGAGTCGCCCCGCGCCACCCCTGTGACGAGGCTTAGAGCGCCGGCCACGCAGGTGACCGCAAGGAGATCGAGACCAAAGGCGACGGCCACGCGCCACCTACGGCGACCGGGATCTGAGGAGGCAGCAGGCTCCGCGGCCGGCATCCAGCGCGCCGCCACCACCCAGATCAACACCACTAACGCGACGACCAGCGCTCGCAGGCCATAGGCTTCGAAGCGGCCGAGCAGCCGCTCCACCGGCGCACCCACGAAGACTCCGAGCCCCATGAACGCAACGACCCAAAGCGCGCTCGCCGGCACGACCCCGGTCATGAATCGTCCGAGGTTCAGACCCACGGCGCCGGCGACTAAAGAGGTATAGACGCGGAGCCCGGGCAGCAGCCGAGACGCGGCAATCTGCAGTGGCGAGGCGGCGCGGAGCCTGGCTGCGGCTCGATCGAACGGCCCACCCGCGTGCAGCCGGGCGGCTAAGGCGTGGAGCCGTTTAGGCCCGATCCTCTGCGCCCAGATGTAACCGGTCAAGACGCCACAGATCACCGCGAGATATGCGAGCGGGGCAACCAACCAGACCGGAGCGGCTCCGCTCGCCACGAGAAGCCCGGCCCCAATCAGCATCGCTTCGCCTGGCGCGACCGGGATGGGAAGGCCGGCTTCTTCCAGGAAAAGCAGCGCACAAACGATCGCCACGCCTGAGAGTTGCGGCGTTGTTATTGCCCTGACTTGCGGATAGCCGACGACGAGATCGGGGCGGCAATGGCAGCCGGCCACCGGCGCCGCATCGCGCGCTGCAGCTCGCCCACGCAAGGAGCTTAGCGTTACCGCTGCTAATTGAGCGCCAGAGGCCGAGCGCCTCAGGGCTGACAATGAGTCTGTGCAGCGCATAGGGGTCGATGCGGTCTCCGTAGACCGAATCGCGCTCGCCGTGAGGCGGTCCGGCCCCGGCTTCCTCAACAAGGTCTACACCCCCGCCGAGGTCGCCTACTGTGCCGGCAACGCGGAACGCCTCGCCGGCCGCTGGGCGGCCAAGGAAGCCGTGATCAAGTGCTTCGACGGGACCGGCATCTGCTTCCCCCGCCGCCGCATCGAGGTCCTCGCCGGTGCCAGCGGCGCCCCGCGGGTCCGCCTCCTCGGCTACGACCGCGGCGTCCGCGTCGAGGTGAGCATCACCCACCACAGCGCCCTGGCCGTCGCCACGGCCCACCTGGAGATGCCGGAGGTGGCCGACAGTCTGCTGCAGGCCCCGGAGGCTGTCGTGCTCCCCGATCGCCCACGCGACGCCCACAAGGGCACGTTCGGGACCGTGGTCGTGCTGGCCGGCAGCCTCGGCTTCACGGGCGCCGCCTACCTTGCATCCACGGCGGCAGCCAGGACTGGCGCGGGGTTGGTACGGCTCCTGGTCGCCGATACCATCTACCCGATCCTCGCCGCCAAGTGCACCGAGGTCATGGCGACCCCGGTCCAGGAGGTCGCCCCTGGCGCAGTCGGCCACGCCGCCTACGACACCGTGCTGCGCCACCTCGCAACCGCCGAAGCCGGAGTCATCGGGCCTGGCCTGGGTCGCGATCGCTCGACCTGGCGCCTTGTGCTCGACCTCGTGCCCCACGTCACCTGCCCCTTGGTACTCGACGCGGACGCCCTCAACGCCCTGGGGGACGCTCCGCGCTCCAAGAGTAAGCTGGGCAAGGACCGGGTCCTGACCCCCCACCCGGGCGAGATGGCCCGGCTCACCGGGAAGACCATCGATTCGATTGCAGCCGACCGTTCCGGGGCTGCGCGCGAGGCGGCCAAGGAATGGGGGGCTGTTGTTGTTCTAAAGGGCGCCAGGACAGTGGTCGCGCACCCGGACGGGCGCGTCAGCGAGGACCCGCACGAGGTCCCCGCTCTCGCCACCGGCGGGACCGGCGATGTTCTGTCGGGAATCATCGGCGGGTTGATCGGCCAGGGCTCCGATCCATTCGCCGCCGCGGTCACGGGTGTCTACATCCACGCCGCCGCAGGCCGGCGGCTGTCGCATCGGTTTGGCGACTCCGGCCTGCTGGCGAGCGACCTGCTGCTGGAAATCCCGCTCATCATGAACGTGCTGCGGCAGGGCGGGCTCTGACAACCGGACTCCGCTGGGCCGACATCGACCTGGACGCAGTCCGGGCCAACGCGGCGATGGTGCTGGGCCATCTGCCCAAGGGCACCAAGCTGTTCGCGGTCGTCAAGGCGAACGCATACGGTCACGGGGCGGCGCCCGTGGCGCGCGCGGCCCTCACCGGAGGGGCATGGGGGTTCGCGGTGGCGACGCTGGAGGAGGCCCATCAGCTGACCGGCCTGGTCCGCGCGGACCGGATCCTGGTGATGGGCGCGTTGACTCCGCAGCACGCAGGAGCCGCGGCAGCCAGCGGCTGCAGCATCCCGGTCTCGAGCCTGGAGTTCGCGAAGGTCCTGGGCGATCGCGACGAGGTTGTCCCGGTGCATCTCAAGATCGACACGGGCATGGGTCGCTTCGGGTGCTTGCCAGATGAGGCAGCCGCGATTGCGAAGTTCATCGACCAGGTGCCGTCGCTCCTCCTTGCGGGGACCTGGACGCATTTCGCGTCGGCCGATTCGGATGAGGCGATGACGCGCAAACAGTTCGACCGCTTCATCGAGGCCCTGGCCACGTTTGAGGTCGACCCCGGCCTTCGTCACGCATGCAACTCCGCCGGTGCTCGCAGGTTCCCCGAATTTTGCCTGGACGCTGCTCGCACAGGGATCGCGCTGTACGGCTGCGAATGGCCGGGCACTCAACCGGTCCTTGCGTTGCGATCGGAGGTGACCCACCTCAAGACAGTCGGTGCCGGGGACACAGTCGGCTATGGGGCGACGTGGCATGCCGTAGGCAGGACGCCGGTGGCGACCGTTGCCATCGGCTACGCCGACGGGGTGCACAGGGCTCGTTCGAATCGCGGCCACGTGCTGGTGCGCGGGCATCGGGCGCCGCTGATCGGCGCCGTGAGCATGGACGCAATCACTGTCGACGTCACGAACGTGCCCGGCATCCGGGTGGGCGACGTCGTCACTGTGATCGGGGAGGACAACGGCGACCGAATCACGGCTGAGCAAGTTGCGGAGTGGTCCCGCACGATCTCCTGGGAGGTGCTCTCCTCAGTCGGCCCGCGCGTGGAAAGGCGCTACCATCCCGCCCCCTGAAGGGTTGATGCCCGGGCAACGCCCCTCACCCCTAGCCCTCGCCCTGAAGAGGGGAGGGAGATCAGGTTTGGACTTAATCGGCTCGGAAGGGTCGGGGAGGGGGTACGAGCTCGGAATAACCGGGCACCCATTTCCGATTCCAGGTGGTGCGAGGCAGGTGTACGTAAACTGGCAGTTCTGATGGCTGAAAGCCCGGCGCGCACTGCCTTCGCTGAAGAGGCATTGACACATCTCGACATGTTGTACCGAGGCGCGCTCCGGCTCACCCGTGATCCCGACCAGGCGCAGGATCTGGTCCAGGAGGCTTACCTGCGAGCGCTGCGCTATCAGCACAGCTACCAGCCCGGCACGAACATGAAGGCGTGGCTCTTCGCGATCATGCGAAACCTGTTCTGGGACCGCTTCAAAGGGTCACGGAAAGAGGACGTGAGCCTTGACGACGTTGGCGAGTTCGTCCTGTACGACAAGCTGCGAGACGAGGGCGCAAAGCCGGAGGCCGACGTCCTGGACAAGCTCGCGGCCTCCGAGGTCGTGGCCGCCGTTGAGAAGCTCCCGGCCCTGCACCGCGAGGTCGTCCTATTGGTCGACGTCGAAGGCTTCTCGTACAAGGACGCGGCCCAGACACTCGGCGTTCCGATCGGCACTGTGATGTCCCGGCTGCACCGTGCGCGGCAGCAACTTCAGCGATCCCTCTATGACTATGCGGTCGAATCCGGTATCGTCCGCACCAACGGCACCAAGGAGGTGCCTCACCAATGAACTGCAGCGACTGTAAAGACAAGCTCGATCGCTACGTGGACCGTGAGTTGAACAACACGGAAGTCCTCGAGTTGACGCTGCACCTGGAGGGCTGCCCTCCCTGTGCGGATCACTACGAGTTCCAGGCTCACCTGAAGCGCCTCGTGAAGGTTTCATGCGACAGGGACAAGGTTCCCGCCGCCTTCCGGGAGAAGCTCCGCCAGATTCTTCAGTAAGGGCCAGCCGTTTTCGGCGGCCTCAGGGGCTGAAAGCATTTTGCAAACGGCCATGGCCAAGATCGGGACTCGCTATGGCCCAGATCGCCGATGTCAACCGCGAGATCGAGTTCTCCGATCGTATGCGTCGCTCACAGCGCTCGGAGACCGAGCGGCTGACCGCGATCATTCGAGCCATCGACGAACTGATGTTCTCCCTCGAAGAGCTCAACCTGCAGGGGATCGACAGGGTGCCGGCCCGCCTTCGGGAGCGCGCCGGAGCCCTCATCGAGCTGGTCCTGGCCAGGCCCGGACCCGTGGAGGCCCGCTCAGACCCCTTCCGGATCCGCTACCGGGTGGTCCCGATGATGGACGTCCTGTTCGAGGTCCAGGACCGGGTGCTGAGACTTAGGAACCCCATAAGAATCACGGATCCCGAGGACCAGCAGGAAAGCGCTTAGGTCGATAGGGAGTCCTCCCCGCTCGCGGGCAGGTGGCGTGAAGCGCCGGAGGGGCGCCCGAGTTGGCAGCCATCGCCCCATCTGAGGCCCTAGATTTAGCCCGCCACGAGACACTCCCTCCTCGATCGGCTGCTGGCCGCTCGACTCTACGTAATAACCCCCGACCACGAGCCCGATCGCCTCGTGGCCCTGGCCGCAGCGGCGTTGCGCGGCGGCACAGACGTCATCCAGCTCCGCCACAAGCTCCTCGCCCGAGGCGATCTCCTGTCGCTGGCGCGCCGTTTCCGGGAGCTCACCCACGCCGCCGGGGCGCTCTTGGTCGTCAACGACCACCTTGATTTGGCCCTACTCAGCGCTGCGGACGGAGTGCACCTCGGGCCCGACGACCTCAGCGTGGCCGGGGCGCGCCGGGTCGCCGGCGACCGCCTCCTCATAGGCGCCTCCGCCACAAACCCGTCCGCGGCGCTCGCCGCGATTGAGTCCGGCGCCGACTACATCGGCTGCGGCCCGGCATTTGCGACGCCACTGAAGCCGCAGAAAGAGGTCATCGGCCCCGATGGCGTGGCCAGGGTCGCGTTCGCCGCCGGACCAGCGTGCCCCGTCTTCGCCATCGGCGGCATCGACGAGTCGAACATCGCGCAGCTCATCGCGGCCGGCCTTCGCCGCGTGTGCGTCATCAGGGCCGTTGGCGACGCGCCCGACCCGGAAGCGGCCGCGCGCCGCCTCCGTGCCATGCTGGGAGAGTGAAGGTCGAAGGGGCAGGCGAGCTCGACCTGCTCAAACGGATCATGCCCTACCTCTCGACCGAGGGCTTCGCCATCACCGCCGGAGAGGACGACACCGCGGTGTGGAGCGACCGCGGGTCTTACACGGTCGCCAGCTGCGACATGGCGGTTGAGGGCGTCCATTTCGACCTCAGCTGGATGACGGCTGAAGATGCAGGCTGGCGAGCGCTCGCCCTTGCGCTCGGCGATCTCGCCGCCAAAGGCGCGACGCCGGCATGGGCGCTGACCTCGGTGGCGGTGCCCAAGACATGGCAGACGGAGGATTTCGTCGGCCTTTTCAAGGGGATGCATTCGCTTGCGCAGACCACCGGCCTGTTGATCGTGGGCGGGGACATGAGCTCGATCGTCGGCCCTGCCGTGCTCTCGATCACCGTGGTCGGGCGCACCGTAGCCCTGCCGCTGGCGCGGTCGCAAGCCAAACCGGGATGGGCGGTCGCAGTGACAGGTCGGTTGGGAGCCGCCGCCCTCGCCCTGAAAGCACGTCGCCCAGTGAGGTTGGTGCCGCTCCTCGAGGAGGGTCGCCGGCTCAACCAGGCGGGACTCTGCTGCGGCGATGTCTCAGATGGGCTCCTACGCGAGATGGAAAAGTTCAGCAGCGCCTCGCACGCTGGCAGCGTCATCAGGGCGGCCGATATCCCCCTGGTCCAGGGCGCCACCTGGGAGATGGCCCTCACGAGCGGCGAGGAGGCTGAGCTGGTTTGCGTCGGTCCCGAAGACGTGATTCGGCGCGCCGGCCTGCTCCCGCTGGGCGTCCTCACGGAGGACCCCGCGGTCAGGGTGGTCGGCGCCGACGGCTCGCCGCTCGGGCTTCACCGGAGCGGCTACGACCACTTTGCTTGACGTAGTCACCAACTCCGCCGCCGAGACCGAGGCGGCCGGCGAGAGCTTCGGACGCCAGCTCCGGCAAGGTGATCTGCTCCTGCTCGAAGGGGACCTCGGCGCCGGCAAGACGACATTCGTCCGCGGCGTGGCTCGGGGCGCAGGATCGCCGGCGCTCGTAGCCAGCCCGACATTCCAGCTTGTTCGCGTATACCCGGGACGGGTGCAGCTCGCCCACATCGACCTCTACCGTCTCGAAAACGAGGCCGAGCTTCTCGACCTCGGCCTGGAGGAGCTACTCGATCAGGGCGCCGTGGTGGTCGAGTGGGGCGACCGGCTGGAGGCTCAGGAGGCCGGTTTACTCCGAATCGAGCATCTTGGCGGCGATCGCCGGCACCTTCGCATGAAGCGAGACCTCCAACGGTGATCATCGTCATCGATACGTCTTCCGCTCGCTCTGCCCTGGCGCTCGTCCGCCCGGACGGAACGGTGGCGAGCGAGGAGATCCACGACTCCGGGCGTACTTTCGACTTGCCCCAGCGCTTCCGCGGGATCGCGCTCGACCAAACGCTGACAAAGGTCGCGGTGGCTGTCGGACCGGGCTCGTTCACGGGGCTGCGAGTCGGGGTGTCATTCGGCCTCGGCCTCGCTATTGGTCTGGCCATACCGATCGTCGCCCTGAGGACGCTGCACCTCCAGGCGAGGCGCAGCGATCAGCCTGTCGTCGCGGTCGCGGAGGCTGGACGCGGACGCGTGTATCACCTGGCCCCTGGCTCTGACCCAGAGCTCGCGGAGCCCGCCGACCTCCCTCGCAACCTGCCGTTGGTGGGCTGGGTGCGCCCCTCCACCGAGGCCTCGTTGCTGGCGCGAGGCCTGCATTTCGAGCCGGACTCCACCTTACGAAGCTTCGGCGCCGCCGCCTCGCTCATGCTGGAGTCGGCGGCGGAAGTGGCCTATGGTAGTCTCAGGCTCGAGTACATGCAGGCCTTTACCACGCGGGCGTGATGGTTCAGATAAGACAGCAGTTGACCCTCGAGCTAATGCGAGAGGCCGACATCGCCACCATCCAGGAGATCGAACGCGAGATCTTCTCCACGCCGTGGCCTAGGAACGCTTACTACCGGGAGCTGGCCTCACGGTCTAGCGCGCATTATGTCGTCCTCCGCCAGGAAGGTGCTGTAGAGAGGCCGGCGGGATTGCTCGCAGCTGACCTCGATCCGAGCATCATCGGATACGGCGGAATGTGGCGCATGTACGACGAGGCACACGTCACGACAATCGGAGTGCGGCGCGACCTCCAGCATCGCGGCCACGGGCGCGTCCTGTTCGCCGGCCTCGTGCAGGCCGCTTACGACATGGGCGCGAAGTGGGTGACCCTGGAGGTGCGCACGTCGAACGAGAACGCCATGCACATGTACGAGGCATTTGGCTTCAAGGTCATCGGCCGGCGCAAGGGTTATTACACCGACAACGGCGAAGACGCCACCGTCATGTGGTCGGATTCCATCCATTCACCCCGCTTCCGCCGCGCCTACGAGTCCAACGTGGAGCGGATCGACGCCGACGTGCGAGGCCTTCGCCGCGAACTCATAACCCACGAAGGCACAAATCAATAACGCGTCTTCGCCGGTCGCCGGGAAAGTACCCGGCGAAGCCGAGGGATGGGGCTGACCAGCGTGGCACTAACACTTGCAATCGAGACCAGTTGCGACGAAACATCTGTCGCCGTGGTTGCCGGCGGTCGACGCGTCCTCGCCAACGTCATCCATTCGCAGGTCGACCTGCACGCGGAGTTTGGCGGGGTGGTCCCGGAGCTGGCCGCCCGCGATCACCTGGAGCGCCTGCCGCACCTCTTGGACCTCGCCCTCGAAGGCGCGGACGTCGCGCCGGCTGACGTCGAGCTCCTGGCGGTCACGCGCGGGCCGGGCCTGGCCGGCTGCCTGCTGGTCGGAGTTGGCGTCGCGGAAGGTCTGTCGGCCGCCTGGTCTCGTCCCCTCACGGGGGTGAACCACCTTTGGGGCCATATCTACGCGGCGATGCTCACCCGTCCCGACCTGGAGCCGCCCCTGCTGGGGCTCGTGGTGAGCGGCGCCCACTCCGACCTGGTCCTGATGCCGGAGCACGGCCGGTTCGAGGTCATCGGTCGCACTCGCGACGATGCCGCGGGCGAGGCGTTCGACAAGGCCGCACGGATGCTGGGGCTCGGATACCCGGGCGGGCCTGCACTCGACAGACTGGCGAGAGCCGGCCATCCGGGACGGCAGCCCCTGCCGCGGCCCTCGCTCCCAGGCCTGGAGTACAGCTTCAGCGGGCTCAAGACCGCCCTCCTCTACCGCCTACGCGATCTCGGCGACACGGTAGGACCAAAAGAGCGAGCCGATCTCGCCGCCGCGTTTGAGCAGTCGGTGGTGGAATCGCTCCTGGAGAAGCTGGACGCTGCGCTTTCTTCCCCACTCATGGGGAAGTACGCGGCGAAGCCGGGGGATGGGGGTGTGGGCGTAAGGGAAGTCGTCGTCTGCGGCGGCGTCGCGGCCAACACGCTGCTGCGCCGAAGAGCGGTCGAGGTGGTGGGGGACCGGGCGCGCCTGACCATGCCCCCTCCGGACCTGTGCACTGACAACGCCGCGATGATCGCGGCGGCGGCCCACTTCGCGGTCGCCGCGCGAGGCCTCCAACCAACCACGGTGGACCCCTCCCTCGCCTGGTAGGCTGCCCGCTCCCCTTCAGGAGAGGGTCGGGGAGAGGGGCGTAAGCTGGTGCGACCGTGGGCGGGGTGAAGGGTTGGGACGTCGTCTTCACCGGCGACCGTCTCCACGCTGACCTCCTGGCCGCGGTGCTGGACGCGAATGGGATCCGGAGCGAGGTCTTCGGTGACAACGCCTACTCCTACGCCGTCAACTTCACCGAGGCGCGGGTCCTGGTGCCGGAAGACCTGGCCGCCAAGGCCAGAAAGCTGATTCAGAAGGCCGAAGCCGAGCTCGCGGCGCCTCCCGAGTAGATTAAGTCCGAACCCAATCTCCCTCCACCTCTGGAGGAAGGCTAGGGGCGGGGGACCGAGAGCAGATCACCCGTGGTTAACACCGGGCTCGCTGCGGGTAGTACAATTAGCACTCGACCCCCCTGAGTGCTAAGCGCTCGGGCCCGGGGAGTGCTAAATCAACCCAATCACGCTGAGGAGGGCGCACATGAACCTGAAACCGCTAGGCGATCGCGTCGTGGTGAAGCCGTCGGAGAAAGAGGAGAAGACCAAGAGCGGGATCTTGCTTCCGGACACCGCCAAGGAGAAGCCCCAGGAGGGCACAGTGGAGGCAGTGGGGACCGGAAGGATCCTGGACAACGGCACCAAGGTGCCGATGGAGCTCAAGGTGGGCGACAAGATCCTCTACGCGAAGTACGCCGGCAACGAGTTCAAGCTCGACGAAATCGAGTACCTGATCGTCTCCGAGAAGGACGTGCTCGCCGTCGTCGGATCCAACGGCAAGAAGAAATAAGGAAAGAGGGAAAGACATATGGCGAAAACAGTCACATTCGACGTTGAGGCCCGGCAGGCCCTCAAAAAGGGCATTGACATCGTGGCCTCGTCAGTACGCATCACGCTCGGCCCCAAAGGCCGCAACGTGGTCCTCGAGAAGAAGTTCGGCGCCCCGACCGTCACCAACGACGGCGTGACGATCGTGCGCGAGATCGAGCTCAAGGACCCGATGGAGAACACTGGCGCGCAGCTGCTGCGCGAGGTCGCCACCAAGACCAACGACGTGGCCGGTGACGGCACCACGACCGCTACGTTGCTGGCGCAGACGATGATCAACGAAGGGTTCCGCAACGTGACCGCCGGCGCGAACCCGATGCAGTTGAAGGTCGGAATCGAGAAGGCCGTCGAGGCCGTCGTCGAGGAGATCAAGAGGCTCTCAGTACCAGTCAAGGGTCACGAGGACGTCGCCCACGTGGCGGCGATCTCCAGCCAGAGTGAGCAGATCGGCAACCTCATCGCCGACGCGATGGACAAGGTCGGCAAGGATGGCGTCATCACAGTCGAGGACAACCAGACCATGACCACCGAGCTCGAGGTGGTTGAGGGAATGCAGTTCGACCGCGGCTACAGCTCGGCTTACATGGTCACCAACCCGGACCGGATGGAGGCAGTGCTCGAGGAGCCGTTCGTCCTGATCACCGACCGCAAGATCTCGGCCATCCAGGACCTGCTCCCCGTTTTGGAGCGCGTGGTCCAGCAGGGCAA
>JALYYG010000176.1 GCA_030946685.1 Candidatus Dormiibacterota bacterium
TCGCGAGCGGTGAGCGTGCGTAGGAGGATTGAGTCAGTCGTTTGTCTATGAGGAGGCGCTAACTCATCTCGAAGTTCCAGATAGCTGTGTGGGGATACGAGATGTGAGAGCAGTCTCGGGGGAAAAAGGTCCTCATTTGAACTTGGTTGGGTCATCGCGCCCTCAGACGATGGGCTCCGCGATGAACTGCGCGATGAGCGCCGACCGATCACCTAGGCCCCCGGCCGCGAGTGAGATATCGCTTGATCCCGCGCGCCTTCGGCGTGCAATCGCTTAGCGATTGCCGCCTCGACGTGTTCCCGAGGCCGGCCGTGGCGTTGAACGCTTCCCATCGCGATGGCGTCGGCATGCTCGGGTCCCAGACTCATCGGTGGTGGCGCCGTGACGCCCGTGAAGGCCGGCTCGGTATGACCATCGACCGACAGCCGCACCGCCACCTGGAATCGTTGCAGGCTCTGCAGGTCGCGACGGGTGAGCTGGGGCTCGAACTCTCGAGCGAGATAGTGGGCGTCCTCTTGGCCGCACTGAAAGACCACTCGTGTCCGCGCATTCGCGGCCAGTGCTTCGCGGGTTGAGGGGGCGAGTTGAGCCAGGTGCTGGTTGGCCAGGACGAGATTGAGCCGATACCCGCGTGCCTCGGCGAGCACATCATCGAGGCTCTGCGGAAGGTGAAGGTAGTTCTGGAACTCGTCCAGGTACAGGTTGAAGTCGGCGCGCTTTTCCTCGGCGCGATCAGCCCGATGCATCGCGACCTGCCAGAGCCGCGACACGATGAACGACCCCAGTAATCGGCTGGTTTCTTCTCCGAGCAAACCCTTCGCCAGGCACACGAGCAGGATGCCTCCACCGTCGAGGACCTCCCTGAGGTCGACCGTGGACTGGCTTTGTCCGATGACATTTCGCATCGTTGAGCGGAGCAGAAAGGTCCGGAGCTTATTAAGGACCGGACCGACGAGTTGCAGTCTCTGGCCGTCGCCCAGTGCTTCGTATTCGTCCCAGAACGGCTTCAGCCCGACTGGATCCCTGAGCCTCTCACGGAACGTTCCGCGGACCACGGGATCGAGCAGCAACAGTGGAACCTCGCACAGCGTGGCATTCGGATCGTGAAGCAGGGTTAAGAGTGCGGCGCGCAGAATGTCATCGGTGCGCGGCCCCCAGAAGCGTTCGTAGGTCTTCCGGAAGATGGTCACGATGCCATCGCAGACCAGCTCACGTTCGTCGGGATCGGGACAGTCGAGCACGTTCAGCCCGATCGGGTGTTCGCGATATGTCGGATCGATCAGGACCACACGAGGTGCGGCGCTCTGCGGGATGCGCTCGAGGAGCGCACGGATGAGGTCACCTTTGGGATCGACGACGCCGACGCCGCGGCCCGCCTCGATGTCTTCCAACGCGAGGTTCATCAGGAGCGTGCTCTTTCCGCTGCCGGTCGGGCCGAGGACGTGAATGTGCTGGCGGCAATCCGCCTGCGAGATAGTGATGGGCGCATTGCCGATGGCGTCGGCGAAACAGAGCGTCTTCCCGGACAGCGGCACAGGTCGCGCCGGCGCCACCCTGGTCGTGGCCTCATCCATGGCGATGCCGAATGCGGGGAGATGAAACAGGCGGGCCAGCTCTTCGGCAACGAACACGGGGCCCTGGCCGGAGGGCGGTCGGCGCTGGCTGAGCTCGCGGTCGAAGGCGCCGGGCCGGAAGACCCGGTGGGGACGCAGACCGTTGCTGCCGTCCATGCTCCGGTATGCCGCCGTGAGGGTCTGCATGATCGCTTTGGCTTCGGGCTTCGAGGCTGCCGAGACGCGAACCCGAACCTCGGTCCGATAGCCGGGCTCGCGTGCTTTCTCTGGCGCTGGCATCGGGACCAACGGCGACGGGCTCGGGGCTGTTCGTTGTTTTGGCAGGACCGAGCCTAAGAAAATGTCGACCAGTTCGCCGATGACGCCGGCGACAATCCCGGGCGACGTCGGCTGCCCAGATAGCGCTCCCCATCGCTGCTGGGCCCGTCCTTGCCAGCGAACCTCGGGTGCGATGACCACTTGCACCACGCCCTGAGGCGCCAGTGCGAGGGCACCGAGAATTGGACGGAGCGGGTCGGCGTCGACGGTGCCGAGCGCGTACAAGTCTTCGCGCCAGAAGTGCAAGCGAGCGCGGGCCGACGGCTCGCCGAGGGTGGGCTCAGTGGTCAACGGAATCGTCTCCATCCCGGGGAGTGCCAGCTGCAGGTGAGTCAGGACGATCGTCTTGAGCCGTGCCGGAAACGAGCAGCGGGCTGAGACCCGGCCGCCCGCGCTCCAGAACTCGAGCGCGATCCAGGGCTGGCCGGACACGAGGCGCTTCCACCAGGGCGCGCTGATCCCAAAGAGCCGTCGATAGAACATGAGCCAGCTGGCCGGATCCCACTTCGCCTCACCCGGTGCGATGAGGTCGTACGCGAGGCTCGGCTGATGGCGCGCACGCCATTGGAGCCATCCGCGCAACACGAGCAGGACAAGTCCAGCTGCCGCGAGGACCAGGAGTGCCTGCTCGGCGGAGTGAGCCCACGGCGGCATGTGCCGTGCCGCTTGGGACAGCACCGAATGAACCGCGTCCCACCATGACTGAGGGCGCTGCCGATGGATGTCGCTGAGGGTCATCCGCGGTACCCGTAGGCCCGCATCTGCCGGAGGACCATGTCGACGTACCAATCGGCGTGGTTGTAGGCAAAGATGGCGCGCGGGAGATCACCTGGCGCGCCGGCAACGCGCAGATAGGCAGCGGCGGCGAAGATCGCGTCGCGCGGATTGTTGATGTCCGGACTCGGGTTGCCACTCGCCCAGCGGTAGCGAGCCCAACTGGACGGAATGAACTGCATTGGACCCTGCGCCCCCGCCTCGTTGGGGTGGTAGGCATTCGGGTTACGGCCGTGGTCGCTTTCCACCTTTCCGATGGCGGCTAGTAACTGCCAGGGGACGTTGTAGGCCAGTCCAGCCTGCTGATAGAGGGCCAAATACTGCGAGGGGATATCGCTGATCGCAGCCGGCCGGGGCTCGGACGGCGCCGACGCGATGCCCGCGGTAGCTCCGGCGACGACGGCCAGACCAAACGTCAAAGCGACGATGCCGCCGATGGCCAGGCGGAGCAGTCGATCAGCTCCGAGCAACGCTATCCTCGGCCTCGGAGGCAATTACCTTGAGCTGGGTGCGCGAGTTCCGGCCGATCAAGATCCCCTCGCCAACCGGCGCATTCATCAGCAGGAGGCCTTCCGGCCGGGTGAGCCCGAAACACTCGGCGAGCTCGGGAATGGATCGGGCGGCCTGCTTGAACAGCAGCTGGACCGAAGAGTTGGCGATCACCGTCTTGCCGGCATCGCTAGCGAGGAGGTCGAGAACGTCCTGCGTGATGACGGTGAGTCCGACGTTGAGCTTCCGCGCGGTCTTCGCGATGCGGAAGACGAAGCGGGCGGTGTCAGGTTGACGAACGAGCC
>JALYYG010000184.1 GCA_030946685.1 Candidatus Dormiibacterota bacterium
CGGTGTTGAGGTTGCCGGATGTGCGCAGGACGTTGTAGCGGCCTCCTAGGACCGCGGCCACCATCTCCTTGGTCGAGGTCTTGCCGTTGCTGCCGGTGATCGCCACGACCAGGGGCCGCACCCTGTCGCGGGCGAAGGTGGCGAGTGCGTACAGCGCGCGCCACGTGTCGGCGACGAGGACCTGGCCGACGCCTGGAGCCGACTCCATTTTTCGCTCGACGATCACGACCGCGGCGCCGCGTCTGATGGCGTCCGGGACGAACTCGTGTCCGTCCATCTTCCCCCCCTTCAGGGCGAAGAACACTCCCCCCTCCACGACCTCCCGCGAGTCGGTGTGAAAGTTTGAAAAGACATTGCCGACCAGGGTGCCGCCGACCAGCCCGCCCCCGGTCGCCCCGAGTATCTCGAGAAGGGTTACCCGCATCTACCTAAGTTTGTAACGATGTACCCAGCCCGCCGGCACGGCGCCGGGGCGCGCTGTAGGGAGCTACTGACGGCGGTCCGGGGTGATGTGCCAGCTGACGACCATGGTCTGGGCGATCTTCTGCCACACAGGCGCCGCCGTGAAGTAACCGTCGTTGAGAGTCCAATCCTGGTCGCTGCCGGGAACGTTTGGCTTGCGGATGACGACGATCATCGTGAACCGCGGGTTGTTCGAAGGCAAGAAGCCCACGAACGACGCCCACACGTTCAGGGTGTACTTGCCGTTGACCGGGATCTGTGAGGTGCCCGTCTTGCCAGTCTGATCGAGCTCGAAACCGTGGACGCGGGCCGTGAAGCCGGAGCCGTGCTGCACGACTGCCTCCATCATCGCCGTCATCTGCTTGGCCGTGGCCGCGCTGATGACCTGTCTCTGGGGCGCGAGCAGAACCGGGTTGATCTTGTTGCCGATCCGATCGACCACATGCGGGGGTGCGTACTTGCCGCCGTTGGCGACCACGTTGACCGCAGCAAGCATCTGCACCATGTTGACGTCGATGCCCTGACCGAATGCAGTCGTGGCGTACTGGGAGTCCGCCATCTTGCCGGCTGTGGGAGGCGCCACGAAATTCTCGCCCGCGATGTCGATTCCGCTCGGCTGCGTCAAACCGAAGCTCTGCAGATAGTTGTAGAAGTTTTGATGGCCCTCGGCCTGCATCGCCTTCATCGCCCCGACGTTGAGCGAGTGCTCGAGGACGTATGTGTAGTTGATCTTTCCGTGGTTGCGACCGTCCCAGTCGGAGATGCGGTATCCACCGATGTAGAGCGCCCCCGGGTCGTCAATCACGGTGCTTGGCTTGATGGCGCCTGCATCGATGGCGCCTGAAAGCGTTACGACTTTCATGACCGAACCAGGCTCGTACAGGTAGCTTGAGACGTTGTCCTTGAAGAGCGCTGTCGGCGTGTGGGTGAAGTCGTTGGCGTTGTAGCTCGGGTAGTCCGCCCACGCGATGATGCCACCGGTCTTGGGATCCATGATCAGCACGCTGCCGCTTTCGGCCCTTGCCTTCTTGACGCCATCCGCAAGCGCCTGCTCGGCTGCGTATTGGATGTTGGCGTCGAGAGATAGCACGATGTCAGAGCCTGGGACCGGGTCCCGGTGGGTGTGCGAGCCCAGGACGATCTCACGATTCGCGAGGTCCCTGTAGCTTGAGATGTAGCCAGACGTGCCCGCGAGTCCCTTCTGGTAGTGGGCCTCGAGGCCGTACTGGCCCTTTCCGTCGTAGGTGACGAAGCCGAGGAGGTTCGCGGCGAGTGTCGAGCCGGGTGAGATTCCGGGCAGGTATGAACGCTGCTGTTCCTCCTCCAGACCAACGCCCGGCAGCTTCATGGCCCGCAGCCGGTCGGCTTTGTCCTTGGAGAACCGACGCAGCACATAGGCGAATTTGCGGCCGGATTCGAGCGTGGTCACCACCGCGTTCTGATCCACCCCCAGGACTGTTGACAGGGCAGCCGCCACCTGCTGGCGCTGCGCCACGGGAATCTGGTCGGGGGACAGGAACGCCGAATAAACAGTCGTGTTCACGACAAGCTGTGTCATCCTGCGGTCGAAGATCGCTCCCCGGATCGCCGGCAGCTCCACCACCTCGCGATATTGAGCCGCCGCCTGCTGAGCGAGCTGGCCGTGGCGGAGCACCTGCCAGTAGGCCAGCCGCGTCCACACCACAGACGAGAGGAGAACAGCGACGGCGAGGATGGCAAGGATCCGCAGGCGGGTCGAGGTCGCGCGTTCGAGCCGTCGTGGAAGCTTGAAGCCGAGCGCCCCAACCGCCGCGCGGGCAGGATGGGCCGCCCTGGTCGCCATCAGCGCGCGGCGGCCATAACGTCGTGGGGTCCCACGACCGTGTTGACGACGGCGGCCACCATCCGCTGCCACAGAGGAGTGGAGTCGGTGGCGGGCGCACCGATGGAGGCCTGCAGGTCGATGCCCACGGCCTGGGTCGAAACGTACTTGGTGGGCGTGGTCCTCGCCATCCCGCTCTGTGCGGCGGACTGCTGGACCTGTGCCGGTGCGTGCTGCGTGACCTCCTGGTACCGCAGCTGGTCCTGCTCCGCCAGGAGCTGGCGCTGCTGGTCCTGCAGGCGTGCGATGTCGTATGACGCCTGAGTGATTTGGGCCGCGAGACCCAGATAGAAGAGAACGCAGATGAGCGCGGCACCAAGGCCCAGGTAGGCGTGGCCGAACGCATTCAGGTGCAGGCGATCGGCGGCAGCCATGCTCGCCACCTGCACGAAGCCGCGTGTGCGCCGGCGGCGACGCGCATGCACGTGTTGCACGCCGGCGCTGCCAAGGCGGCGCCGAGTCAGTGTTCGGGTCGATATCAAAACGTGTGCCTCATCTTTTGCTGGGACGTATTCAGTAGGTCCGATCCGGTTCGCCGCTCTGACGCGCTAGTGGGGTGGTGCCCGGTGACCGGCGGGGTTAGGCCGGCCACCAGGACTTTGGGGAGGGAGACGCGGGGTTCAGAGCTTTTCCGCCACCCGAAGCCGCGCTGATCGAGCGCGGGGGTTGGCCGCCACCTCTGTTTCGGTTGGGCGGACCGGACGGCGGGTGACGATGCGGAGGGTGGCCCGGTGGCCGCAGGTGCAGACTGGCTGCTGGGGTGGGCAGATACAGTCTTTGGACTCGACGTTGAAGAATGACTTCACCAAGCGGTCTTCCAGGGAGTGGAAGCTGATCGTCGCCATACGACCACCGGGTTTGAGTGTCGAAAGAGCTGCTTTCAGTCCTGCCTCGATCTCGTTGAGCTCGTCGTTGACGGCTATGCGCAGACCCTGAAAGGTCCTGGTCGCCACATTGATGTCGCGTGGCCAGGCCTTCCGCGGGATCGCGGCCTCCACCGCCTGGGCCAGGTCGCGCGTGGTGCGGAGCGGGCGCCGCGCCACGATGAACTGTGCGATCCGGCGCGCCCAACGCTCTTCGCCGTAGCTCCGCAGGATGCGCTCGATCTCGGAAGCGTCGAACTTGTTGACGATCTCTTCCGCCGTGAGCGTCGCGGTTTCATCCATGCGCATATCGAGTGGTCCTTCGCCGCGGAAGCTGAATCCGCGCTCGGGTGCGTCGAGCTGGGTGCTGGAGATACCGAAGTCGAAGAGGATCATGTCGGCTTCGCCAAAGCCGGCGTTGGTTGCGATGACGCCGAGGTCGCTGAAGCGGCCTTGGACGACCGATGCGGCAGGCCCGAATGAGACCAGCGCCACCTGGCCGGCTTTGACTGCAGCGGGGTCGCGGTCGATCCCGAGCAGCCGGCCGCCCGGTGTGATCCTCTCCAGGATCTGGCGGGCATGGCCCGCCTGCCCGAGGGTGCAGTCGATCGCGACCGCGCCCCCTCTGGGCTGAAGCAGCTCTATTACCTCTTGTAAAAGTGCGGGTTGGTGCGGGCTCAGCGGCCTGAGATCACCCTGTCAGCGAATTCGGTAAAGCGTCCTTGCGCGTCGGCGTTGTAGCTGTCCCATCGGCCCTCGGGCCAGATTTCCACCCGCGAGCCGCTCCCGATTACCACCACTGCCGAGGGGGAGTCGATCCCTGTCAGGCGGCGCTGTTCGGGACGCAGGATGATCCGCCCCTGGGCGTCCGGCTCGAAGGCCTCCGACAGCGAGTAGAGGGTCCTCGACAGCGCCCGTTGATCTGGCCCCGGAAGAGGGCTGAGCAGCTCTTGAGCGAGGGCCGCCCAGAGGTCCGGCGGGTAAATGGCCAGGACGTTGTCCAGGCTCACCGACACGAAGCTCCCCTCCGGCAGCTGCTTGCGGAAGGCGGCCGGGACGGCCAACCTCCCCTTTTCGTCGACTCGCACGCGGTAGGCCCCTGTGAACACTCATCGGGCCTCCCAGAATTTGCGGAGCTCCCGCTGCTGCCGCGCGCAAAGCCCGCAGCCACAGCCGTGAAGCTCGAGGGTCATCGGGTTGCCCAGCTTGTCGAAGCGGTGGTTCATCGCCGTGTCGCGCGGCCACAGGTCCCGATAGGAGGTTGCCGTGACGGCCGGCCGGCGCCTCTCCTGGGCTCTGTTCGTCCCGGAGAGCATTCAGACCGCCTCGTGGGTCAGAATCCATGTCGTGGTCGGCGTCATCGCGGCTGCGGGGAGAAGTGGCGTAGAGGAGGTGTATGGCGTGCCGTACTTGGACGTAGGGTGCGACGTATGCTTCCATGTTGCTTGATTCACCACTTCTCCCCACTGATCACCGCGATTCGCC
>JALYYG010000144.1 GCA_030946685.1 Candidatus Dormiibacterota bacterium
TCACATCGAGTTCTGGGCGAGAGGTGGCGCGAACAACCTACCCAACCTTGTCCTGCTCTGCTTCTTCCACCATCGGCTCGTGCACGAGGGCGGATGGCAGGTGGTCAAAGCCGGCCGAGAGTTTCGATTCCTGCCGCCCGAACGAGTCGTGATGAGGCGGGCGCGAGGACCGGGGATGCGATGGGCCGCTTAGGTTAGGCCGGATCCAGACGTCGGCGGCGCCTGCGGAATCGACGAAGTGAACAGTGACGGTCTCTGTTGCTGTGAGGGCGATGCTACGAGCCGGATCACACTTTTCAGCCTTAAGTGCTTTTCTGTGCTCTTTATTGACAGCGCGTATTGCGTGAACCTATCGCGTTGCACATACGGGCCCCCGAATTGAAATTTCTTTGGAGGTGAGCAACGCGATGCCAATCAACAGCACTCGGGAGAAGTTCGTCCACGAGCTGGCCGACCTTTATGACGCTGAGCACCAGTTCCTTGAAGCCCAGCACATGATGCATGCGAAGGCGTCCGATACGAGACTCAAGACGATGATCAAGGAGCACATCGGGGAGAGCGAGCAGCAGGTCAAGAACCTGGAGCGCGTGTTTGGAATTCTTGGCGAGCAGCCAAAGCGCCAGCATTGCGACGGTGCGGAGGGAATCGTCAGCGAAGGCAAGAAGGCGATCGCTGAGGCCGGCTCGCCCGAGATGCGCGACAGCATCATCGCCGGCGGCGCCACCAAGGCCGAGCACTACGAGATGGTCAGCTACGCCGACCTCATTGAGGCTGCGACTCTCCTCAAGCTGCGACAGGCGGTTCCGCTTCTGGAGAAGAATCGCGAGCAGGAAGTACGCACCGCTCGCCGTCTCGAGCGCACGAGCCCGCGGCTTCTAAAGCAGGTGGCCGCCTAGGCGACTTCAGGAGCGTCCTCGCGGGCTTCCGTCGCTGCTGGTTCGGGCGCCGCTTGCGCCTGAACTGCGGCGACGGGGACCATCTGTCGGAAGGACGCAAGCGAGCTGTCCCAGCCGGCCAGCATCGCCGCCGCTCGTGCGCTCCCGGTGCGCAGCAGATGTTCCTCGACCAGGGCGCGCAGCTCCTCGGCATCTTCGGCCGGGACCTCGCGCGCGACCACGCTGTCGGCGTTGAGCTGCCGCCACTCAGTCAGATACGCGACTCCTCCAGTCATGCCCGCGCCCGCGTTCCAGCCGACCAGGCCCAGGGCGACGGCCACGCCGCCCGTCATGTACTCACAGAAATGGTCGCCCGCTCCCTCCACCACCGCGGTGGCGCCTGAGTTGCGCACGCAGAACCGCTCGCCGACCCGGCCTGCGACGAACAACTTGCCGCCCGTTGCTCCGTAGCAGATCGTATTGCCGGCCAGCACCGCATCCTCCGCCGCGTTGTCCACGAACGGCCTGATGGCTATCAATCCGCCGCCCATCCCCTTGCCGACGTAGTCCTGCGCCTCGCCCTCCAGGGTGAGCTCCACGCCTTCGTCGAGGAACGCTCCAAAGCTCTGGCCCGCGCTACCCTGGTAGTGGCGGGACTCGCCTGCATCGAAAGCCGCGCCGACTGTGCGATGGGAGTTGTCGATACTTCCACCGGGCGGCGCGGGCGCCGGGCCGTCGCCGTTGCGTGCCCACACCCGCCGGCGCGGCAAATCCTCGCCGGCCACGCCAAGGATGTACGAGAGGTCGAGCGCGGCATCCGGCACGGCCTCGAGCAGGTCGGCCCGGCCGACCACCTCATCGATCGAGCGAGCACGCAAGCGGGAGAGGTGCTCGCGCGTTTCCTCCGCAATCAAGAACAGGTAGTTGATCACGTGCTCGGGCCGTCCCTCGAACTTCGCTCGGAGGTCCTCGCGTTGCGTGGCGATCCCCGTCGGGCAGGTGTTGAGGTGGCATTGGCGCGCCATGTCGCAGCCAAGCGCCACGAGCACGCCGGTTCCGAACCCGAACTCCTCGGCACCGAGCATCGCCGCGATCACTATGTCCCGGCCGCTGCGAAGTCCGCCGTCGGTCCGCAGGCTCACGCGCTCGCGCAGCCGGTTCGAGACCAGCACCTGCTGCGCCTCGGCCAGCCCCAGCTCCCAGGGCACCCCCGCGTTCTTGATCGAGGACAGCGGCGACGCGCCAGTACCTCCATCGTGGCCGGAGATGAGGATGTAATCGGCGCGCGCCTTGGCAACACCGGCCGCGATGGTGCCGACCCCGGACTCCGCGACCAGCTTCACGCCGACGCGGGCGCGCGGGTTGACGGTTTTCAGGTCGTAGATGAGCTGCGCGAGGTCCTCGATCGAATAGATGTCGTGGTGCGGCGGGGGCGAGATCAGCTGCATCCCCGGCTGGGCGTGCCGCAAGCGTGCGATGAGGCTCGTGACCTTGATGCCCGGCAGCTGCCCGCCCTCGCCAGGCTTCGAGCCCTGCGCGATCTTTATCTCCAGCTCGTCGGCGCGCTTCAGGTATCGCGGCGTCACGCCAAACCGGGCCGATGCCACCTGCTTGACGCGGTTGTCACGGCGACCTCCGTCACGGGTGTTCTGGTCTTCCGCCCCTCTCCCCGATGGAGGGAGGGAGTCCTCATATGTCATCGGATCCTCGCCGCCCTCTCCGGAGTTGGAGCGCGCGCCGATCTGGTTCATCGCGATCGCCAGCGCCTCGTGCGCTTCTGGCGAGAGGGCACCCAGCGACATCGCTGTGCTGACGAAGCGCTTCACGATTTCGGCGGCAGGCTCGACGTCTTCCAGCGGAAGGGCCGTGCGCGCCTCCTTGATATGCAGCAGCTCGCGAATCGTTTGCGGCTCGCCCATGCTCGAGAGGCGCCGCCATTCGCGATAAGCGTCGTGGTCGCCTGTTTGCGCTGCCTTCTGGGCGGCTCGAACCGCGAATGGGTTGTAAGCATGGTGCTCGCCAGCCTTGCGGAAGCGAACGCGTCCGTGGTCGGGCAGGGCCTCGGCCCCGGTCGCCAAACGCGCACGGGCGATCTGCTCGATGTCGGCCAGGTCGGCACCGCCGATGTGCGAGGGCACGGCTGGGAAGCATCGCTCCATCACCTCCGCGCCGAGGCCGAGCGCCTCGAGGACCTGCGCGCCCCGATAGCTCGCCACGCACGAGATTCCCATCTTTGCCATCACCTTGAGCAGGCCGGCCTCCAACGCCTTTCGGTAGCGGGGCTCTCCTTCGGCCCCCGCTGAAGCGAGGGCAAGGTATGGGTGTACTGCTGTGGCGCCGATTGAGATCAGGCAAGCGACGTCATGGACGTCGACGATGTCGCCCCCGATCGCCACCAGGTCCTTCGCCATCCGCTCGCCCTTCACCAGGAGGTGCTCGTGAAGGGCCCCGACCGCGAGCGCCATCGGCACGGGAAGACGCTGAGCACCCGCGCGCCGGTCGCTGAGCGCGATGACACCGTCGGCCTCGTCGGCTTCGGTGCACAGTCTGCTCAGCGCTTCACTCAGCGACTCGCCCGGCGCACATGTCGCGTCGAGGACTGTTGCCTGTTCCAGCACGCGAGCCAGCTCGGCCGCCCCCAGCACTGGGGACTCCAGCTCCAGCAGTCGCTTCGCGCCTGGCACGGCGGGATGGTGGCGGCGGCGAAGCTCGCGGTCCGCGCCGCCTTCCGGCTCGAGCGTGCCGCCCCTCGCGCCGAGCAGCACTCGTAGAGACATCACGGCCTTCTCACGAAGCGGGTCGATGGCCGGGTTGGTGACCTGGGCGAAACGCTGACGCAGGTAGCCGTACAGGCGGCGAGGCGTACGACCAAGCGCCGCGATGGGGATGTCGTCGCCCATCGAGTAGACGGGCTCAGCGCCCGACTCGGCCATGGCCTCGACTACGAACTTCACGTCCTCGGTGCCCCACCCGTGCAGGCGCTGCTGCGCGGGAATGTCGTCGGGAGCCTCGACCTCGATGTGGTGTCGCTCCACCGGGACGAGCACTCGATCGGCGAGCAGGCCGTAGTCGTGCCGCGCCGCGGCGCGGTCCTTGGCGTCGGCGTCGCGCAGAAGGGACCCGTCGCGCGTGTCGACGAGAAGCATCTGTCCGGGGCCGAGCCTGCCGCGCTCGACGACGTCGCCCGCCGCCATGGTGACCACGCCCGCCTCAGAGGCGGCCGCGACGAGGCCGTCTTTGGTGCGCTGCCATCGAAGGGGTCGCAGTCCGTTGCGGTCGAGCGCCGCGCCAACGACCACGCCATCGCTGAACGCCAGCGCCGCCGGTCCGTCCCATGGCTCGAAACGAATGGACTGGTAGCGGTAGAAGTCGCGAACCGCCGCGGCGAGGTCGCCGCGACCCTCCCATGCGTCGGGGACCAGGCTCATGAGCGCCTCGGACACCTCCCAGCCTCGCCGGACGAGCAGCTCGAGCGCGTTGTCGAGCGACGCCGAATCGGATCCTTCGGGCCACATGACGCCACGCAGCTCCGGCTCGAGCTCCGCTTCCCGCGCCCTCATCCAGGCGCGGTTGCCGGGGATGGTGTTGATCTCGCCGTTGTGGGCCAGCATCCGGAACGGCTGCGCCAGGCGCCAATCCGGCATCGTGTTGGTCGAGTAGCGCTGGTGGAAAACCGCCAGCCGGCTTTCACAATCCGGGTCGCGCAGGTCGAGGTAGAAGTCGGCAAGGCGCGTACCAGCCATCAAGCCCTTGTAGACCACCGTCCGGCTCGAACACGAAGGCAGGTAGAGCCTCACGCCTTCGTCCTGGGCGCGCTTCTCGGCGCGCCGCCGCGCGAGATAGAGGCGGTGCTCCCACTCGTCCGGCTCGAGGTCGGGCCTGGCGATCAGCCCATGCCACACAGTCGGCCTTGTCGAGCGAGCCCGCTCGCCCAGGCCGGCCGGGTCGACGGGCACCGCTCGCCACTCGAGCAGACGCAGACCGCTATCGGCGACCGCTTCGGCGACGACCGCGCGCGCTCGCTCGTCCCACGCGAACAGGGCAGCCACCGCGACCTCGCCCGCGAGAAGGCGATGCGGGACCTGGATCAGGAGGCCGGCGCCATCTCCGCTCTTGCCGTCGGCGTCGAGCCCTCCGCGGTGGGCCAGGCGAGCGAGAGCCTGGGCGCCAAGGGAAACGGCTTCGTGGCCGAGCCCGGGGGTGGCAACAAAGCCCATTCCGCAGGCTGCCCGGGCCAGGGGTAGGGCCCCCGGCCAGGCAAGGCGTGATCGGCGTAGCGCTGGGGGCACTCGTGTGAGGCTACCGATAACCTGGGCGACGAGCTAGTGAGCTACTGACAAAACCTGCCCCAAATGGTTAGTGCGGCATCACATGCTTTACATGCCGAGAAGCGCTTGCACGCGAAGGGCGACAGCCATGTTGAGGCGCGTCTCAGGGTCCTCGAGGTCGACGCCGCTGATCTCCCGGATCCTGTCTAGCCGGTACCGCAGCGTGTTCGGGTGTACGCGCAGGCGCTTGGCCGCCTCCTGCTGCTCACCCGTCTCCAGGTAAGCGCGCAGGGTCGGCACCAGGCTTCCCTTACGCGCGATGTCGTGCTCCACGAGCGGGCCGAGGTGCCGGCGGCTGTAGTCGACGAGCCGCTCGTCGGTCACCGCCGCCAGGAGGCCCGTCAGCCCAAGCTCCGGCACCGCCACGACCTGGGCCCACCGCTTGAACCGAGCCAGCGAGTCCATGACGGAGATGACCTCGCGCTGGGCGGCCGCGAGGCCGGCGGGCGCCTCGGCCGGCCCGCTGAACCCGACCGAGACCGTGAAGCCCGGCTTCCAGTCGGCGACGGTCTCCCGGATCTGCAACCCGAGCGCATGCCCGCGAGCCTGGTAATCGCCAGGCTCGGTCCCCACGGGCAGGAGGGAGACCACGCTGTCCGACCGACCCTGGACGAGCGCCCTGGGGTAGCTGGCGCGCACCACGCCCGTGACGCGACGGAGGAACTCGCGCTTCAAGGCCTGGATCGCGTCCTCCGAGGCCTGGCGCGTGCCGATGAAGCCGCGAAAGTCGTCGATGTCGACCAGCATCACGATGTGATGGCCGTGGAGGGGGTAGCCGAGGTGGCGGGCGCGGCGCTGGGCGGCCGCCTCCTCCCCGTAGGTCCCATGCAACAGGTCCTCCAGGAACTCCCCGCGCACGCGTCCCTCGACCTCCGACAGCTCCCGCTCCTTCGCGACCGCCAGGGCCAGCACCAGGGCCGCCTGCTCGATGGCCATGAAGGCGAGCTCCTCGTTGTGGGGTGGATGGTCGAGGATCGAGATGTAGCCCAGCACCTGGTTAGCGGCCAGGATGGGGGCGATCAGGCGCTCCCTGGACATCCCGACGTGCGGGAAGGCGGGCACCTTGACAGGCCCTCGTTTGGCTTCGACCTCGCGCAGCATGCGCTGGATCTGCGGGTCGAAAAGGACGCGTTGGGGGGTGCCCTGTCGCTGGATGGTCTCCTTCCTATGGGGGTCGCCGGCGCCGCCTGCGTGGGCGAGGAGGTGGAAGCTCGCGTCCTCGACTACGACGGCGCTCTCGAGCAGCTCGGCCAAGGTGGCGCAGATCTCCTTGACGCCCTTGCCGTCCAGGACCAGCTCGGTGAAGCGGCGGTGGATGTCGATTGAGCGCTTGAGGCGCCAGTGCTCTGCGTTGATGATCCGCTCGAGGAGCGGCGTCATGAGATCGATCAGCGCGACGTCGGGTCCCACTGTGAACAGCGGCACGTGCAAGCGGTCTGCCTCCGTGACCATCTCGGGGGGCAGCTTACGGAGGTAGGGGTGGGGCCTCACCACCAGTCCGGCGCCGCCCGAGTCCGCGATGCGTCCCACGAGCCGGATCTGCGCCTCGCGGTCGTCCTTGATCGGGAAGCCGGTCGTGAACATGAGGTCTCCCGCCCTTGGTTGGATCTCCGGTGTCTCCATCGAGCGCACCCACTCGATGGCCCTGTCGAGCCCTTCGGCGCCGGCCACCAGCTTCGCCTTGGCGAACGCACCAAATCGCATCGCCTCACGCACCGTCGGTTTCGGCTCGGCTACGGCCTCCGCCACCTTTCGGG
The DNA here is from genome assembly GCA_030946685.1 of Candidatus Dormiibacterota bacterium. GTDB lineage: Bacteria > Chloroflexota > Dormibacteria > Dormibacterales > Dormibacteraceae > Palsa-872. The sequence goes on from JALYYG010000144.1 coordinate 6,961, forward strand.
CCGCCATAAGGGGAGCTTAGTGTGTGGGCGGAGGACAAGCAACCTTCTTCGACCCTTGTGGAGCGGGCACTAGGCCGATCTCGACGCACTGCGTAACCTGAGGTTCATGACGTTCGATGAGGCCCCGGCCTGTGATCGCCACGAATCAGTGGTCCCGATGCGACTCAGGACCATGCATTCGGACTCGTCGCGCCCGGACACGGTGGTCGGGCTTTACGAGTGTCCCGAGTGCGGGTACGAAAGGCGGCTCCCGATCCGAACTGGCGAGGCGGCGTAAACCTAAGACTGGTCGCCGTCAGGGTTCTGGATCGGGCTCTCGCCAGGCCACGATCGCGGTGGGCAGGGTGGCCACCAGCAAGGCAAGGCCGCCATAGATCAGAATCGCGTGCGAGATGCCGTGGCCGCCAGGCTCGATGGAAAGGAGAAAGTAGGCCAGCGGCCCGGCGACGAGGACCAATGGGGTGATGATTTTGTACGCCGTCCGGTAGGCCTGGTTCTTGATCTGCACGAGCCGCTCGTCGAGCTCCCGATCCTCTAGCTGGGGGGCGTTGACGTAGGTTCGCCTGCCGAGCCAACCATTCGCCACCGTCGCAGCAGCAACCGCGACGACCGCAAGCACGCCGAGCCCTGCTGTCATCCATCTGCCTGAGGCCTGGAAGCTCAGCTGCATTCCCAGGGCGATCAGGAGGTAGCTGCCGTACATCGCGACCACCACCTTTCGGCGCAGGCTGCGGCTTCCCACGCGGCTGGAGATGGGTGGCTTTGGGCTCCAGGCTTCGATGAAGTCTCTGTTCGACATACCCCTTCGCTTCATCTCGGCAAGGATCTGCTTGGGAGGTACGCCCATTTGCCTTAGCTCGGCCACCGACAGGTTCTGGATGTCTTCGGTCATGCCGACTCCTCCTTTCCGTAGAGCTGGCTGCTCATGGGCGCGAACGGCCGGCGTGAGAAGACGGCCTCGAGTGGAAGCTCGAAGTACTCCGCGATCCGGAACGCGAGCTCCAGGCTTGGGTTGTAGTCCCCACGCTCGAGATAGCCGACAGTCTGGTAGTTGATCCCCAACGCCTCTGCGAGCCGCTGCCTGGACAGTCCTCGCTCGGCCCGAAGCACTGTGATCCTGTTGCGAATCGGGGGAACCATCAGATATATTGTTGCATATATACAACAAAAAGTACAGCACTTAGAAGGAGGTCTAAAAAAGACGCCCTCCCCCGCTAATCCTTTGCTATCAGCTGGCGCAGCACCAGCGGCAGGACGCCGCCGTGGTGCATGTAGCCGGCCTCGGTGTCGTTGTCGACTCGCGAGTGAGTTTTGAAGACCGTCTTCTTGCCATCGTCGGCCTCCGCCTCGACCTCCACCGTCTGGCCGGGCTTCAGCCCCTGGAGGCCGCGGATCGTGTAGCGCTCGCGTCCGGTCAGGCCAAGCGACTGCATGTTCTCGCCGTGCGCGAACTCGAGGGGCAGGATGCCCATGCCCACCAGGTTGGAGCGGTGGATTCGCTCCAGGCTCTCGGCGATGACCCCGCGCACGCCGAGCAGGAGCGGGCCTTTGGCGGCCCAGTCGCGCGAGGAACCAGAGCCGTACTCCTTCCCGGCGATCACGATGAGCGGGACACCTTCGGACGCGTACCGCTCCGACGCATCGAAGATTGTCGTCTCCTGGCCGTCTGGCAGATGCACAGTCCAGTAGCCCTCGCGCTCGACCAGCTTGTTTCGCAGCCGGATGTTGCCGAACGTCCCGCGCACCATCACCTCGTGGTTGCCACGCCTGGCGCCGAAGCTGTTGAAGTCGCTTCTCTCCACGCCGTTGTCGATGAGGTACTTGCCGGCGGGGCTGTCCGGCGGGATCGCACCTGCGGGTGAGATGTGATCGGTGGTCACCGAGTCGCCGAGGACGGCAAGGACGCGCGCTCCTTCAACATCGGTTAGCGGCCTCGGCTCGGGCCCGAAGCCCTCGAAGTACGGCGGCTCGTGGACGTAGGTGGACTTTGCGTCCCACTTGAAGATGGGCCCCGTCGGCGCCTCCATCTGCTTCCAATGCTCGTCGCCTTCGAATATTCGCGCGTACTCGCGTTTGAACATGTCCTGCTGCACGCACTTCTGCACCACCGCGTTGACCTCTTCCTGCGAAGGCCAGAGCTCGGAAAGCATCACGGGCTTGCCGTCGCGAGCTGTCCCGAGCGGGTCTTTCGTGAGGTCGATGTTGACCGTTCCCGCGAGCGCATACGCGACCACGAGCGGTGGTGAGCCGAGGTAGCTCGCTTTGACGAGGGGATGTATGCGGGACTCGAAGTTGCGGTTGCCGGACAGGACGGCGACCACGCTGAGGTCCTCCGACGTCACTGCAGCCTCGACCTCGGGGCTGGAAAGAGGGCCCGAGTTGCCGATGCACGTGGTGCAGCCGTAGCCGACGAGAAAGAAACCGAGCTTCTCGAGCGGCTTCATAAGCCCTGCCGTCTCGAGGTAATCGGTGACGACGCGCGAGCCTGGCGCGAGGCTTGTCTTCACGTATGGCCGCACTTCCATCCCGAGCTCGACGGCCTTCTTGGCCAGCAGTCCGGCGGCCACCATCACCGAGGGGTTGGAGGTGTTGGTGCAGCTGGTGATGGCGGCGATCACGACACATCCGTTCTCGAGCTTGGCGCTTGGCTTGGCCGCGACGGCGGTCGTGGCGCGCCCGTTTATCGGCCCGCCCTCGTCGCTGAGGCGCGAGAGCGAATCCGGGTTTGGCTTCGGCCCGTTGCCGAACGCGCTTGTGAAGCTCTCCCACACTTTGGGTAGCGGGGCCCGGTCCTGCGGGCGCTTGGGTCCGGCCAGGCTTGGTTCCACCTTGCGCAGGTCGAGCTCGAGCACCTCGGTGAACTCTGGCGTTGGGTCGCCGTCGGTGCGGAACAGGCCCTGCTCCTTCGTGTAGCGCTCCACCAGCTTGATCTGCTCGTGGCTGCGGCCCGTCACCTCGAGGTAGCGCAGCGTCTGTGCATCGACGGGGAAGAGCGCGGACGTGGCCCCGTACTCCGGGCACATGTTGCTGAGGGTTGCGCGGTCAGGGACCGACAGGCTGGTGAGGCCGTCGCCGCAGAACTCGACGAACTTCTCGACCACGCCGTGCTTCCGCAACATCTCAGTGAGGGTGAGCACGAGGTCGGTGGCGGTCGATCCGGGAGGCAGGGCGCCGCTGAAGCGGACGCCGACCACGATGGGTGTCGGCAGGTAGGCCGGCTGGCCGAGCATCGCCGCCTCTGCCTCGATGCCACCCACGCCCCATCCAAGCACCCCGAGCCCATTGACCATCGTCGTGTGCGAGTCGGTACCCATCAGCGTGTCAGGGATCGCGACCTTGTGTCCCTTCAGCTCACGAACCTGCACGACCTTCGCCACGTACTCGAGGTTGACCTGGTGGCAGATGCCCATACCCGGCGGCACCAGCGAGAAGTTGTTGAACGCCTGCTGAGCCCATCGAAGAAGCGCGTAGCGCTCGTGGTTGCGCTCGATTTCACGCTGGATGTTGCGTGTGTACGAGTCGCGGAACCCGAAGGAGTCGACCTGGACCGAGTGGTCGATGATCAAGTCGACGGGAACCAGCGGGTCGACCTTGCCCGCGTCCTTGCCCGCACGCTTCATCGCCGAGCGCATCGCCGCCAGGTCAACGACGGCGGGCACTCCCGTGAAGTCCTGCATCAACACTCGCGCGGGCAGGAACGGCAGCTCTGCATTCTCCGGTGGGGCTTTGGGCCACGCCGCCAGCGTCTTGACGTTCTCGTCGCCAGTCGTGCCCGCCTCGCTGAGACGGAGCAGTCCCTCGAGCAGAACCTTGACGGTCATCGGCAGGCCCGATGGGTCAGGGAGGCCTGCCTTTGCAAGCGACGGCAGCGGGTAGAAGTCGAGCTCGGTGCCCGGGAGTCGCACGCGGGAGGCGATCATGGACCCATCGTACTAGGGCCTTTGACGCGGACGGCGCGCGCCTGACCGGCCGGACCGCATGAGATCTGCGATCCGTCGCGTACCCTCCGCCGTCTCGATCTCATCGAGCGATTGGGGCAGCGCCAGCCGCCAGTTAGGCCACTCGGTCGTGGTGCCGGGCACGTTGGCTCGCTCCTCGACGCCAAGCGCGTCTTCGAGCGAGGCCAGCACGATTCGCGATCGCGAAGCGGCCAGCGCCGTATACACAGAGGCTGCGACATCGATGGGTGGCGTTCCGTCGAGCGCGTGCGTGACGTCGAGCAGTCGCTGGCGCAGACGGTGCTGACGGTGGTCGGGCTCGCTGAGGTTCCAGATGCCGGCGATCGTGGGCAGGTCGTGCGTACCCACCGCAGCCACGGAGTTCTTCGGCCATTGGTCTGGTGTCGGGCCTTCGAACCAGAGCAGGCTGTACGACATGGCGCCCTGGCGGCGCAGCCGCGTTCGCACCGCAGGTTCCACCAGGCCCAGGTCTTCACCGATGACGAATGCGCGCGCGCGCCGGCTCTCGGCGGCGAGAAGCGCAACCAGGTCCGCGGCGGGATAGCGGACGTAGGCGCCGCGTGCTGGTGTGGTACCGCTAGGGATCCAGAACAGACGGAATAGGCCCATCACGTGGTCGAGGCGAATTCCCGCGGCATGCGCGGCCGCGCCACGGATGGCCTCGATGAACGGCTCGTAGTGAGCGCGGCGCAGCTTCCACGGGTCGAACGGCGGGCAGCCCCAGTCCTGTCCATCTGGAAAGAACTCATCCGGCGGCGCCCCGACCCGCATGTCAGGGGCGAGGAGGTCCTGCCATCGCCACGCATCAAAGCTGTCTGAGGCGAAACCCACGGGCACGTCATTGATAAGGCCGATTTCGCGAGCCGCGCGAGCCAGCTGCCGGTCGAGGTGGAACTGCTGCCAAACGTGAAACGCGACGCGCTCGGCGCGCATCGCGCGCTCGGAGTTGAGACCTTCTCCGCCCGGATGGCGAAGCGCGGACGGCCAGCTCCGCCACGCAGACCCATGCACCTCGGCGACGGCGTTGTACGTGGCGAAGTCGCGGAGGGCACGGCCCTTGCCGCGCGCCCATTCCGCCAGGCCACGTGGCTCGGGCGCCGCTTGAAAGATCGCCTCCAGCGCCTTCGACTTGAGACGGAACACCTCGTCGTAGTCGATGAGGCGCTCGCCGTTCAGCCTTTGCGCTTGCGTACGCAGCGGCTCGAGCTCCGTCGCGCATTGCTCGGCGCCATCCAGCTCCTCGATACGGAGGTACATCGTGTTGCGGAAGCGGCGCGAAGAGGCGTAGTACGGCGAGGCCTGGTACGGATGGAGCGGCGTCTGCGCTCCCAGCGGATTGAGAAGGATGTGAGATGCACCTTCGCGCCGCGACCACTGCGCGAAGCGGCGGAGGTCCGCCATGTCGCCGATACCCCAGCTGCCCTGCGAGCGCACCGCATACAGCTGCACAGCCCAGCCCCATGCACTGTCGGGGCCGGGCGTACACGAGTCGGAGGGCAGCCTGTAGCGCCGGGCGCGAGGAGGTTGCTCGCGGGACGCGCCCATCGCGGCGAGGATTGCTTCTTCGGTCTCGGTCGAGGTCTCGACCAGCTGGCCCTGGTAGCTCCAGTACGAGGGCAGCACCCCCCATCGCTTTGCGCGTTCGCTCATCTG
>JALYYG010000203.1 GCA_030946685.1 Candidatus Dormiibacterota bacterium
GCGGCTGGCGGCCACCATCTACTTCTGAGTGGGCCGCCCGGCGCCGGCAAGACGATGCTTGCCCGCTGCATGCCCGGGATCCTGCCGCCACTAGAGCTGGAGGAGGCCATGGAGGTCGCGCAAGTCAGGAGCCTGCTAGGCGATCTCTCTACCGGCCGGCCTCTGGATTGGACGCGCCCCTTTCGCGCCCCGCACCACGGCATGTCGATGGCGGGGTTGATCGGCGGCGGCGCGGGGCTGGCCCAGCCGGGCGAGATTTCCCGTGCGCATCACGGCGTGTTGTTTCTGGATGAGCTGGCGGAGTTCCAGGCGAATGTTCTACAGGCCCTGCGCCAGCCGCTGGAGATAGGGCGGGTCTCGATCACGAGGTCGGGTGGGTCGGTGACTTATCCGGCTCGCTTCACGCTCGTGGCTGCGACCAATCCGTGTCCTTGTGGATGGGCTGGCGATGGGCGTCGGGTCTGCCGCTGCACGCCGGCCATGATCGACGGCTACCAGCGCAGGTTGTCGGGCCCGCTCCTCGACAGGATCGACCTCAAGGTCGGGGTACGGCGCGTCCCGCTCGAAGCCCTCGCATCCGAGCCGAAGGGCGAACCTTCGGCGCCAGTCCGAAAGCGCGTGCTAGCCACTCGCCTCCGTCAGCTGGAGCGCCAGGGCTGCCTCAACGCCCAGTTGAAACCCGCACGACTCCGCCAGCTGGCCGTCCTGGATGCCGGTTCGCGACAGACGTTGGAGCGCTGGGCGGAGCAGCGCGGCCTCACCGCCCGCGGCTTTCACAGAGCCTGGCGCGTGGCGCGCACGGCAGCCGACCTCGAGGGGGCTGACGGTATTGCCGAGCGCCACATCCTCGAAGCGCTGGGCTACCGACTTCATGATGTCGCAGCCTGAAGTCTCCGATCTGCACGCGCGCGGCCGGTGGCCGCCACCGGAAGGCCCGCGCGTCGCGATCGTCGGCTCGCGGCGCCCTTCGCCCTATGGGGAGGCGGTGGCCGAGCAGCTTGGGGCTGACCTTGCCCGCGCCGGAGTGATCGTACTCAGCGGTCTGGCGTTGGGGATCGACGCGGCCGCCCACCGCGGCGCCCTGAACGGCGGTGGCGTCACGGTCGCAGTGATGGGTACGGGCGTTGACGTCGTGTACCCGGCGGCTCACAGCCGGCTCGCCGACGAGATACTCGCCGCCGGCGGCGCCCTCGTCAGCCAGTTCGCGGACGGGACGGTCCCACGGCGCCAGAACTTTCCCGCGCGCAACTGGACGATGGCCGCCCTGTCCGACGCCGTCGTAGTCGTCGAGGCGGGCGAAGGATCGGGCGCCCTCATCACGGCCGAGGCCGCGCTTCACCTACATAAAGAGGTAATGGCCGTACCTGGAAGTGTTTTCTCAGCCCTGTCGGTGGGTACACATGGTCTGCTCAGAGACGGGGCGGGGCTGGTTCAGAACGCACGGGATGTCCTGGCGGTTCTCGGCCTCGGTGGCGAGGTCCTGGACGACCCGATGCCGGCACCTAACCGGCTTGGTTTCGCGCTCCGGCCGGAGCGTGACGGGATCGTCGCGCACCTCTCGGACGTGTTGGCGCTCAGCGCGGCCGACATCGCCCGAAAGCTGCAGCTTCCAGTGGCTGAGGTGCTCGGCCGGCTGACGGCGCTCGAGCTGGACGGCGCTGTGCGCCGTCATGAGTCCGGCTACATACGGGCATTGCGCAGCGGCAAAGAACGAGCGTAGGATTGCCCGCCCGGAGGCCATCCGGGGAAGAACAAGGGTTGGCCGGGTATATAGAGGAGTGAAGTGCCAGAGGGTCTGATCATCGTCGAGTCGCCTGCCAAGGCCAGGACTCTGAAGCGGTTTTTGGGTGACCGTTTCGACGTCCTTGCCTCGATGGGCCACGTCCGTGACCTGCCTGAGAAAGAGATCGCAGTCGACGTGGAAGCCGGCTTCAAGCCTCGTTACGAGGTGGTCGAGAGCCGGCGGAAGACGATCAACGAGCTCCGGGCCGCGGCCAAGGACGACCGAGAGGTGATCCTCGCCTCCGACCCGGATCGGGAAGGCGAGGCGATCGCGTGGCACCTGTCCGAGGTGCTCAAGCTGCGCTCCCCCAAGCGGATCGAGTTCCACGAGATCACCGCGGACGCGGTGCGCCGAGCCCTGGAGTCGCCTCGGGAGATCGACATGCGCCTTGTCAACGCCCAGCAGGCACGCCGGGTCGTCGACCGCCTGGTCGGCTACCGGTTGAGCCCGTTTCTGTGGAGCAAGGTGCAGAAGGGGATCGGGGCCGGGCGCGTGTCGTCCGTGGCCTTGCGCCTGGTTTGTGATCGCGAGGAGGAGATCAGGAAGTTTGTCTCTGTCGAGTCCTGGACGATCGATGTCGAGCTGGCCAAGAGGGCGGAGGACCAGCACTTCCTGGCGCGTCTCAACCGCCTGCGCAGCGAGCCGCCGGACGTCTCCGCCGACGCCAAGGACGACAAGGACGCCAAAGCCGACTCCAAGCTCGTCGTCCGGACCGAGGCCGAGGCCCAGGAGATCGTCCGCAAGCTCGGGGGCGCGAGCTACCGAGTCATCGGCGTCGAGAAGAAGCGCAGGACCAAGAGTTCGTACCTGCCCTACATCACCTCGACACTGCAGCAGGATGCCTCCAGCCGCCTGCGGTTCGCGCCGCGGCGCACGATGCGCCTGGCCCAGGACCTTTACGAGGGTATCGAGCTCGGTGATGAGGGCTCAACCGGTCTGATCACGTACATGCGCACCGATTCGGCCCGCATCTCGGCCGAAGCCGAGGCCAAGGTCAAGGGCTGGATCAAGGAGCAGCACGGGGACAAATACATCGGAGGCCCCAGGACCGCCAAGTCAAGCCCGGGAGCGCAGGACGCCCATGAGGCGATCCGGCCGACCGACGTCAACCGCACCCCGGACTCCATCCGCAAGTACCTGAGCGCCGACCAGCTGAAGCTCTACGAGCTCATCTGGCGCCGTTTCGTGGCCAGCCGGATGGCGCCCGCGGTGTACGACCAGACGCAGGTCGAGATCGAGGGGGGAGAGTTCGTGTTCCGGGCGACCGGTTCTGTCCTTGCCTTCGATGGCTTTTACAAGGTCTGGGAGCGCGACGAGAAGGAGGAGCCTGACCTGCCTCAGCTGGCCGAAGGCGAGGATCTCGACTACCACGGCCTCAAGCCGGAGCAGCACTTCACCCAGCCGCCGCCGCGCTACTCCGAGGCGACGCTGATCAAGGAGCTGGAGCAGCGGGGGATCGGGCGGCCGTCGACCTACGCCCCGACAGTCGAGACGATCAAGGATCACGGCTACGTTGAGCTAAAGGAGCGTCGCCTGCACCCAACGCGCATCGGTGAAGCGGTGAACACGATCATGGTCGAGCACTTCAAGGTCATCTCCGATGACGAATACACCGCCAAGCTGGAGAAGCGACTCGACGAGGTCGAGAGCGGCAAGCAGGAGTGGGTTCCTGTGGTCAGCGACTTCTACGGACCGCTCCAGAAGATGCTCACGGATGCCGAGGAGGCCATGCCCGCCGACACCGACGAGGTTTGTCCGCTGTGCAAGGAAGGGCACCTCGTTCTGAAGGCCAGCCGTTTCGGCCCTTTCCTGGGCTGCTCGCGTTATCCCAAGTGCAAATTCCGTCGGGCGTTGACTCCGAACGGCGAGTTGCCTGAGCCCAAATTGCTCGACGAAGCCTGCCCTTTGTGCGGCAAGCCACTCCAGCAGCGGACCGGTCGCTACGGCGAGTTCGTCGGCTGCTCGGGCTATCCGGACTGCAAGTACATAAAGAAGGACGCCGCGCAGGCCGAGAAGCTGACCGGCGAGAAATGCCCGCTGTGCGGGGAGGGGAACGTCGTCGAGCGGACTGGACGCTACGGTCCGTTTGTCGCCTGTTCGCGATATCCGGACTGCAAGTACCGGGCCAACATCGGCAAGGACGGCAAGCCCGCGGAAGGTCCAAAGCTTCTCGACGAGCCATGCCCGGTCTGCGGCAAGCCTCTCGTGGAGAGGCGGGGCAGATACGGCATGTTTAAGGCATGCTCGGACTACCCACAGTGTCCCGGTCCCAAGCGCGCCAAGAAGGTCGAAGCCTAGATACAGTTAGGCCGGCGATGCGGTCAGTCGCGGTCCTTGCGGCGCTCACCCTTGCGGCCCTGTCCTGCGGCGGAACCTCTTCGGCCGGCCACAGTCCAACACCGAGCGCATCGGCGGGCGCGTCTGCCAATCCCTCCGGCTCTCCGCCGGGGTCCGTCGGAAGCTACGGTCTCCTGCTTTCGGCGGGCACTCTGGAGATGATCGGGCCGACTGGCAAGGTCGTGGCCACCGCTACGGTGGCGGCGCCGACTGCTCACACATGCGGGCAGGGAACCGCGGCCGTGCTTCAACCTCCGGTGAGCGCCACGACGGACAAGGTCTACTTTCGCGACGGCGACACGAAGATCCGATGGCTGACACCCGACGGACAGACCGGAGACGCGACGACTGTTCCGGGCGGGACCTCGAAGATCAGCTTCTTCTCGGTCAGCCCCGACGACCAGCGCATTGCGGTCCTCGTCGAAGACCTCTCTCCCGCAACGACCGTCAGCCTGAGCCTGTACGTCGAGGACCTGATCGGCCACGCCAATCATTCGGTCATCTATACGAACAGCGCTCCCAAGCTCAAGAACGGAAACACACTGTGGCCGATGGGCTGGCACCAAGGACAGCTCGTGCTGGCGGTTTACCCGCCCTGTACGTTTGAGCCGCGGGGTATCACTCCATCCGAATGGCACGTGTCGAATGCCACGACCGCGGTGCGGATCGCGACCATTCGCTCCACGAACTGCACGTTGAGCGAATTTCCTTCTCCAGCGGGGGTGGGTTGCATCAACGCCCAGGGTGTCACGACCCTTTACGACTGGACGGGTAAGGTCGTCGCTGTGACTGGACCCGGCAGCCAGGGTGCCGGTTATCCCCAGACGGGACTGTCCCCAGCCGGCGGGAGCATCTACTTCGCAATCAGTGCCGGCATCGGCGCTTCTTCGCCTGCGACCCGAATCGTGCAGCTCGGTCCCGGCCCGTTTGCCACCGTCCAGGGTCACGCAGCATGCGCCTGGATCGACGAGGATCATCTGCTGGCTCCAGATGCGGTGATCCAGTTTCCGGCCGAGACGCCCGGGAACGCGCAGGTCACGGCAACTGTGACGCCGCTGGCCGCGAGCGGTGAGTGCGCCGGCCGGTTTCCCGGCGGACTTTGACGGGTATACTCGAGTAGCGCAGCCGTTCGTGCGGCTGTGACTTAGCACGCCCGGGGCAAGACCCCTGTCCTTCGCGAGAAGGCCGGACCCGGGCGGAAGTTCAACAGGGAGGCAATCGAACGTGGCTCAAGTGACGCTGAAACAGCTGCTGGAAGCCGGTGTGCATTTCGGGCACCAGACCAGCCGCTGGAACCCGAAGATGCGCACCTATATCTTCACGGCGCGCAACGGTATCCACATCATCGACCTGCAGAAGACGGTCAGGTTGCTGGACGACGCCTGGGATTTCGTGCGCGGCGTCGCCGCGAGCGGAAGGCCCGTGCTGTTCGTGGGCACCAAGAAGCAGGCTCAGGAGACAATCCAGACCGAAGCCGCGCGCTGCGGGATGTACTTCGTCAACCGGCGCTGGATGGGCGGGATGCTCACCAACTTCAGCACTGTGAAGAAGCGGATCGAGCGCCTTCAGGAGCTGCGAAAGATGCAGCAGGAGGGCCAGTTCGAGCAGCTGTCGAAGAAGGAGGCCAAGAAGCTCCAGGACGAGCTCGACCGCCTGATGTTCCACTTCGATGGCATCGCCGACATGAAGCGGTTGCCTGGGGCTCTCTACGTGGTGGACCCCCGTAAGGAGCACATCGCTGTCACCGAAGCCAACCGGCTGAAGATCCCGGTGGTGGCCATCACCGACTCGAACTGCGATCCGGACCTGATCACATTCGTGATCCCGGGCAACGACGACGCCATCCGCGCGGTCAAGCTGCTGACTGCCAAGATCGCTGACGCCTGCCAGGACGGCCGCCAGGAGGCGCAGGCGCGCGGCGAGATCCTGCCGGAGGTGGAGGAGCGCGAGTTCCTGGAGACGCCGCGGTACGAGGAGATCGAGGAGTACCTCGAGGACGAGGAGGACTATCTCCCGACCGTCTCCGAGGAGGAGTTCAGCGGTCGGACCGCGGACGACGAGGAGCCACGTTAGTGGCCAAGGTTTCCATGGAGCTTGTCAAAAAGCTTCGCGAGATGTCCGGCGCGGGCATGATGGACTGCAAGCACGCGCTCGAAGAGGCCGACGGTGAAATCGACAAGGCTTACACGATCCTGCGCGAGAAGGGAATCGCGAAGGCGGTCAAGCGGGCTGGGCGGGCCACCGGCCAGGGCGTCGTCGAGGCCTACCTGCACAACACCGGCGACGGCTATCCGCCGCAGGTCGGCGTCCTGATCGAGGTGAACTGCGAGACAGACTTCGTCGCCAAGGGCGAAGAGTTTCGCAAGCTGGCGAAGGAGCTCGCCCTGCAGGTGGCCGGCTACGAGCCCCGGTGGGTGTCGCGTGACGATGTCCCCGACGACGTGCTCGTCCATGAGCGCAACCTCTACGAGGCCGAGGCTCTGCAGGACGGCAAGCCCGAGCAGATCGTCCCGAAGATCGTCGAGGGCCAGGTGGAGAATTTCCTGAAGCAGAACTGCCTGCTGGAGCAGCCATACTTCCGCGAGCCCAGCCACACCGTCCAGCAGCTGATCGCCGAGAACGTCTCGAAGCTGCAGGAGAACATCATCGTGCGCCGGTTCGCCCGCTTCAACATCAGGGAGGCGTGATCAGAGCCACGGAAATGGGGGATCGCTCGCCGAAGTACAACCGCGTTCTGCTGAAACTGAGCGGCGAAGCGCTTGGCGGCGCGCGTGACTATGGCATCGATCTCTCGGTCGCCCAGACGATCGCCGGGCAGGTGAAACGCGTGCACGAGATGGGTGTGCAAACAGCGCTCGTGGTGGGTGGCGGCAACATCTTTCGAGGCCTCGCCGCCAGCGAGCTGGGTTTCGACCGCGCCACTGGTGACTACATGGGCATGTTGGCCACTGTGATCAATGCGCTGGCGCTTCAGGACGCGCTCGAACGTACAGGCATCCCGGCTCGGACCATGACCGCCATCCAGATGCCCCAGGTCGCCGAACCTTACATCCGCCGCCGCGCCGTGCGTCATCTCGAGAAGGGACGGGTCGTGATCCTCGCAGCGGGAACCGGCAACCCGTACTTCACCACGGACACCACAGCCGCGCTCCGCGCGGTCGAAATCGAGGCGGATGTAATCCTCAAAGCAACAAAGGTCGACGGCGTTTACACCGCCGACCCGAAGCGCGACCCCAACGCGGTCAAGCTCGACCACCTGGACTACCTCGAAGTGCTCAACCGCGGCATCGAGGTCATGGACAACACGGCGGTCACGCTCTGCATGGACAATGACGTACCGATCGTGGTCTTCAACCTGCTGATTCCCGGCAACATCGAGCGCGTCATCATGGGCGAGGAGATCGGCACTCTGGTAGGTGCCAAGCGATGATCGACCCGATAATGCGTGACGCCGAGTCGAAGATGACCAAGTCGGTCGAGCACTTCGCTGGGGACCTCGCGACGATCCGCACCGGCCGCGCCAACCCTGCTCTTATCGACAAGATCATGGTCCCGTACTATGGCACGCCGACCCCGCTCAACCAACTGGCCCAGATCAGCGCGCCGGAACCGCGGCTGCTGGTCGTGCAGGTCTATGACAAGAGCCAGATGGGCGCCGTCGAGAAAGCGCTGCGGTCGGGCGAACAGGGTCTCAATCCCGCGAGCGACGGGCAGCTAATCAGGGTCCCCATCCCACCGCTCACGGAGGAACGGCGGAAGGAGTTCGTGAAGCTCGTGCGTCAGAAGGCCGAGGAGGCGCGCGTCGCTATTCGCAACGTCCGGCGAGACGAGATCCACCGCGTCGACCAGATGGCGAAGCAAGGCGAGGTCGCCGAGGATGAGGCGAAACGAGCGCAAGCCCGCCTGCAGAAGGTGACCGAAGCGCACGTAGAGCGTGTAGATGCGATCGCAGCCCGCAAGGAAGCCGAGGTCATGGAAGTCTAGAAGCGCGGGGCGATCAGGATCCCCCACGTGCCCCCCTGAGTTGCACGTTGCCGGAGGCGTTTGGATGGGGCATAAGCGACGGCCGGAGTGAATCCGGCCTAAAACTGCACTCTGGGTACTCTTTGATGGCCTTGGATTCGGTACCTGCTCATATCGGGATCATCATGGATGGGAACGGGCGTTGGGCTCGGCGCCGTGGACACCCTGCCAGCTTTGGTCACCGCGCCGGTGTGCGCTCGATCAAGCGCGTGCTCGAAGGGTGCGAGGAGCTTGGGGTCAAGGTGCTCTCGGTCTACGCCTTCTCGACTGAGAACTGGTCACGCCCGCGGGCGGAGGTGCGGGCGTTGATGAGGCTCTTTCACGAGACTATGCAGCGCGAGATCGACGAGATGCACCGGCGTGGGGTGCGCATAGTCGTCAGCGGGCGGCGCGACGAACTTTCGCCACGAATGCGTGAGCGCATCGACGAGGCGATGGGGCGGACCGCACGCAACACGAACGGCGTCCTCAATGTCTGCTTGAACTACGGTGGCCGCGCCGAGCTGGTGGACGCTGTGCGCCGGCTGGTTGCGGATGGCGTGCCCGCTCGCGAAGTCGACGAGGCGGCGATCGCGGCCCGCCTGTACGTCCCCGACCTGCCCGAACCGGACCTCATAATCCGCACGGCTGGAGAACGACGCGTCAGCAACTTTCTCCTCTGGCAGTCCGCTTACTCGGAGATGCTGGTGACGGAGACGCTCTGGCCCGACTTCGGCGTCGACGACCTGAAAGCGGCGCTGGCTGACTACTCTTCGCGAGTGCGTAAGTTCGGAGGCCGGCCCGAAAACGGCAGCCTCTCCCCGGCCGCCCGATGACCACCGAAAGCCGGCCCCTCCTTGGCGCGAAGCCAAGCCCGTTGATGCTCCGGATACTGAGCGCCTTCGTCATCCTGGCGATAGTCATCGGCGCCATCTACGCGGGGACCTACGGCGCGTATGCCCTCGCCATCCTGCTGGGCGGACTGGCTCTTTGGGAGTTCGGAAGCCTCTCCGATGGCATGGGCTCGCGCGCACCGAGCTGGCTGCTCTTTCCCCTGGGTGCTTTCTTTGCGTTCAGCGGCACGGTGCTCAAGCAGGTTGATGTCAACCTGGTGCTCGCGCTGACCCTGGTGGGCGGCCTGGCCGCATTCCTATTCGTTCCCGGGCGGCGCCAGGGTCTCGGGCGGTGGGCGATGGGCGTGGCGGGCGCCCTCTACATCGGCATGCCCCTCAATTACTACCTGCTGCTCCGCACCTCCCAACCCCACGGCCTCGTCTGGGCGCTCTTCACCATCTTCGCGGTCGTCGCCAACGATTCACTGGCCCTGCTGGTCGGGAGCAGGATCGGGCGGCATCCATTCTTTCCCATGATCAGCCCGCGCAAGACTGTCGAGGGCGCAATCGCGGGCGTGGTCGGGTCTGTGATCGTAATGCTGGTCGGAGTCTCCGCGATCATCGGACTCGCGCCGCTTCACGCGATCGCCCTCGGCATCCTGGTTGGTGTCAGCGCTCAACTGGGCGACCTTGTCGAGTCTCAGATGAAGCGCATTGCAGAGGTCAAGGATTCATCCAGCCTGATCCCTGGGCACGGTGGCGTTCTCGACCGGCTCGACTCGATCCTTTTTCCGCCGATCCTCGTCTACTTCTACGTCACGATGTTCCACATCCTGCAATGACGCGACCCGTCAACGTCGCCGTCCTCGGAGCGACAGGATCCATCGGGCAGCAAACGCTGGATGTGATCGACCGCAATCCCGCTCGGCTGAGGCTGTTCGGCCTCACCGAAGGACGTCGATCAACCAAGCGCAGCGCCGAGTACCTCATACAGGGCCAGGCCGGCGAGCCCGATTTCGACGCGAGGGTCGAGGCGATGGTGACGGATCCCAGATGCGACCTGGTCGTGGTCGCAATACCGGGCGCCCGCGCACTGACTCCGACCCTGGTCGCCCTCAAGGCAGGCAAGGAGGTGGCGCTGGCGACCAAGGAAGTCCTGGTCATGGCCGGTACGCTGGTCATGAGAGCCGCGGGTGAGAGGGGCATCCGCCCGGTCGACTCAGAGCACAGCGCCATCTGGCAGTGCCTTTGGGGCGAACGCCGCGAGAGCGTCCGTCGCCTGATTCTCACCGCGAGCGGAGGGCCGTTCTGGGCCCACCCCGACCTCGACCTGGACCAGGTGACCGTCGAGCAGGCTTTGAACCACCCCCGCTGGTCGATGGGCCCCAAGGTCACAGTCGATTCCGCGACGCTCATGAACAAGGGGCTGGAGGTCATCGAGGCCCACCATCTCTTTGGCGTCCCGCTCGAACAGATCGCGGTCTCCATCCATCCGCAGAGCGTTGTTCACTCGGTGGTCGAGTTCATCGATGGGTCGCTCAAAGCGCAGCTCGGGCATCCGGACATGCGACTGCCCATCGCGGTGGCCCTCGGCTACCCGGACCGGCTCGCGGATGCCGTTCCTCCGACGGCGCTGGAGGAGCTGAGCGGGCTCGAGTTCCACGCCCTGGACGAGCAAAGGTTTCCGAGCGTCAGGCTGGCGCGCAACGCTGCCGGAGCCGGCGGAGGCCACCCGGCCGTCCTGAATGCCGCCAACGAGGAGGCCGTGAACGCGTTCCTGGCCGGTGACATCCCCTTCAGCGGCATCGTCCGAAGTGTCGAAAGGGCTTTGACAGCCTTTCCCGGTGGCCGCGACTCGCTGCAGGAGATCCTCGAGGCCGATCGCTGGGCCAGGGAGTACGTGAAAGTCAACTCCGGTAGGCTGAAGGCGTGAGCGAACCGCTCTACTGGCTCCTGGTTGCGGTCGGCATCGGCGGGATGTTCCTGATCCTGATCGCGCCCCACGAAGGTGGGCATTTCCTGATCGCGAAGCTGTTCAAGGTGCGCGTGATCGAGTTCTCGATCGGCGCCGGGCCAAAGCTGTGGTCGATGACTCGCGGCGGCACCCTGTATGCGCTGAGGCTGCTGCCGATCCTGGGCTACGTGCGCATGGGGGGAATGGAGGCGGGCGACTTCGAGGAGGCCGATGGCTTCCATTCAAAGCATCCCCTCCAGCGGATCGCCATCCTGGCCGCCGGGCCGATCGCGAACTTCATAGTGGCGATCCTGCTCGTGACAGGGTTCGGCCTAACCCAGCTCAACGACGACCCGGGCAAGATCCAGCGGGTGATCGGGGGCTCCCCTGCCGCCGGCGCCGGCCTCCAGGTCGGCGACAGCATCCGCGCTGTCAATGGCAAACGCGTGACCGCGCCGGGGTTTCTCTCGCAGGAGGTCAACGCGCACCGGGGCCAGCCGGTGGTGCTCACGGGAGTCCACGCCGACGGCCGGCCTTTCAGCATCACCGTGACAAACTTCATCTGCGACCCAGCAGCCTGCCGGATCGGCGTCGGGGTCGCACAGGTCGAGACCGTTCAGTCGGCGGTCAATGACGGGATCAAGTTCCCGTTCGTCGCCATACAGGGCATCGTCCAGGGCCTCGATGCCCTGATCACGGGCCAGGTCAAAGGCGGCCTGTTCGGTCCCCAGGGCCTCACGGGGCCCATCGGCATCGGCGCCATCACGGCCGGATCGGTCAGCCAGGGGCCACCCACCTACATTTTCCTGGTTGCGCTGCTGTCGGTCGCACTCGGCTTCACAAACCTGCTCCCCCTTCTCGCGCTCGATGGAGGGCGGATCGTGGTCGTGGTCATCGAGTGGCTTCGCCGCCGGCCGTTCGACCGCAACACAGAGCTGAACTTCCAGCGCTGGGGCCTGGTCGCGCTGCTGGCCCTCGCCGCCGTGATCAGCTTCCTTGACATCCAGCGCATAGCGAGCGGCCAGTTCCCAGGCGTCCACTAATGGTTGCTCGCCGCAAGTCGATACCGGTCAACGTCGGTGGGGTTGTGATCGGGGGCGCCGCGCCGATCGCGGTGCAGACCATGACCAAGACCGACACGCGCGACGTCAAAGCCACGCTGCGCCAGATTCACGAGCTCAAGGACTCGGGCTGCGAGATCGTGCGCCCGGCCGTGCCCGACAGGGAGGCAGCCGAGGCCCTCAAGGAGATCGTCAGGGGCTCGCCGCTGCCCGTCATCGCCGACATCCACTACGACCACACCCTCGCGCTGCTTGCGATCGAGGCCGGGGTGCACTGCCTTCGTTTGAACCCCGGCAATATCCCGGACCGCGACAAGGTGATCAAGGTCGTGACCGCGGCGAAGGAGCGCCAGATCCCGTTTCGAATTGGCGTCAACGCGGGCTCGCTCCCCGAGGAAGTCCACAAGACCATGCGCGAAGAGCACCACATCGACAGGGACAACCGCGAGCAAACCGCGGACCGGATGGTCGAGGTCGCGCTCGGTCACTGCAACATCCTCGAGGACCTCGACTACGGGCCAGGGTTCATCAAGGTCTCGCTGAAGGCGACCGACGTCTGGACCAACGTGATGGCGAATCGGAAGTTCGCCGCAGCGCGGGCGTATCCCATTCACCTCGGCGTTACGGAGTCCGGCCCGGTCGAGGCTGGGAGCATCCGCAGCGCCGTCGGCATGGGCATCCTCCTGAGCGAAGGAATCGGCGACACGATCCGGGTCTCCCTGGCGACGGCAGACCCCCGCGAAGAGGTCCGTGTGGCGCACGAGATCCTGAAGACGCTTGCGATCCGAAACGAGAGCGCGACCCTGGTCGCCTGCCCCACGTGCGGTCGCCTGGAATACGACATGGTCCCGACGGTGAAGGCGGTCGAGGCCCACATCGCGAGGCTCAAGGTCCCAATCACCGTCGCGGTCATGGGATGCGTCGTCAACGGCCCGGCCGAGGCTCGCCACGCCGACATCGGCGTGACAGGGGGACGAGGCAAGGGCGTCATCTTCAAGAAAGGCAAGCTCTACAAGACAGTTGCTCAGGAGGAGTTGCTGGCCGTGCTGCTGGCCGAGATCGACGCGATCGCGGCCGAGCGCGTCGCATGAAGGAGGTCACCGAAGAGCAGGATTTCGTGAAGGACATCACGAAGATGTCCGGCGACTTCGACCGTTGGTACACCGACGTCGTCCGCAAGGCGGAGCTCGCCGATTGGTCAGGGGTCCGCGGCATGATGGTGGTCCGGCCATACGGTTGGGCGATGTGGGAGGCGATGACCCGCGCCTTCGACGACATGATCAAAGAGAGCGGCCACGAGAACTGGGCCTTCCCGCTGCTGATTCCTCGCGAGTATCTGATGAAAGAAGCTGAGCACATCGAGGGCTTTGCGCCCGAGGTCGCGTGGGTGACGAGAGCCGGGTCTGGCAACGAAGAGCTCGAAGAGCCGCTGGCGGTCCGCCCGACGTCAGAAACCATCATCGGATCGCTGATCAAGCGTTACATCCAGAGCCACCGCGACCTGCCAAAGCTGACCAACCAGTGGAACAGCGTGGTCCGCTGGGAGATGCGCTCGAGGCTCTTCCTTCGCTCGAGGGAGTTCTGGTGGCAGGAGGGCCACACATTCCACGCCGATGCGAAAGAGGCGATGGACGAGGTGGACCTGATCCTCGGGTACTACCGGTCGATCGCGGAGGATTGGCTGGCGGTGCCGGTCCTAGGCGGTAAGAAATCGCCCGCCGAGACATTTCCCGGCGCCGTCTACACGCTGACGGTCGAAGGTCTGATGCGCGATGGGATGGCGCTTCAGATGGGAACTTCCCACTACTTCGGCCAGAACTTCGCCCGCGCCTACGAAATCTCCTTCTCGAACAAGGACAACGAGCGCGAGCTGTGCTACTCGACGTCCTGGGGCATGAGCACCCGCCTCGTCGGCGCCGTTGTGATGGCGCACGGCGACGACTCCGGCCTCATCCTGCCCCCGGCGATTTCGCCAGTCCAGGTGGTGGTCGTGCCGATCTTTCGCGACAGCGAGAGCCGTGCCAAAGTCGAGGCTTTCGTCGGCGGCTGGCTCGGTGAGCTGAAGACGGCGGGAATCCGCCATCGCGTGGATTGGCGCGACGAGAGGCCAGGCGACAAGTACGCGCACTGGGAGATGAAGGGCGTGCCTCTCCGGCTCAACGTGGGCGCCCGCGACGCCGACGCCGGCCAGGTGGAGCTCGTAGACCGGCAGTCTCGGCAGCGGCGGCCGGTGCCGGTGGCGGGAATCGGCGGCCGGCTCAAAGACGAGCTGGCGTCTTTTCAGAAAGCGTTGTTCGACCGCGCCCAGGACTTTCTACGCGACAACACCTGGGAGATGTCTACGCTCGCCGAGGTCGTGGCGCATTTCAAGGAGGGCTCCGGTTTCGTCTGGGTGCCGTGGTGTGGGGACGCCGAATGCGAGGATCGGATCAAGGCAGAGGCTGGGGGGGTGACCGTTCGCACAATCGACCCAGAGGAAAAGCCGACGGGAAGATGCCTGGTCTGCGGCAAGCCGGCCAAGCATCGGGTAGCGCTGGCGAGGGCGTACTGAGTAAAGGCCCTTGCCCCTAGCCCTTCGCGCAAAGCGGCGTTGAGGATGGGCCATATTGATCGCACCCCTAACGGGGGAGGGAGAGTGGGTTCGGCCTTAATTGATCGGGTTCTCGAACGCCCCGATCGCAGGGGCGTCTTTGTATAGGTTCTCCTGCGGGATCACTTTCATGCTTCCGTTGTGGGCGGCATCGAGCACCGCCTCGGCCACATCTGGGTGGAAATGGCTGCCGGCGCCGGCTCGCACCTGCTCGACCGCAACCTCGAGGGGTGAGGCCTTCCGATACGGGCGGTCCGACGTCATCGCATCGATCGCGTCCGCGGCGCTGACGATCCACGCGAACATCGGCAGCTCGTCCCCCTTCTTTCGATCGGGGTAGCCCTTGCCGTCATAACGCTCGTGGTGTGAGCGGACGATGACCAGCTCGTCTGTCAGCATCTTCAGCCCGCTGAGGATGTTGAAGCCGGCAACCGGGTGTTCTTTCATCTTCGCGAACTCTTCGTCGGTGAGCTTGCCGGCCTTCTGGAGGATGGCATCAGGCACGCCGATCTTGCCGATGTCGTGGAGCCGTCCGCCCCGCTCGAGCCTGACCCATGCCGCCTGGTCTGTTGGCGAGTACTTCATCTGACGGGCGATCATCAGCGCGTACTGGGTCACCCGCTGGGAGTGACCCGCCGTGTATGGGTCCCGCGCGTCGACGGCATTGGCCAAAGCCTCAAGAGACGACAGGATGACTTCCTCGCGGTCCTTGAAGAGGCGGGCGTTGTCGATCGCGACCGCAGCCTGTGCGGCGAGCTCGGTGACCAGGTTGCGATGGTCTGGAGTGAAGGCGTGGCCGACCTGGTAGTTGGCCAGGAAGAGGACGCCGGTCGGCTTGCCGCGCAGGGTGATCGGAACGCAGAGCACCGCCCTGGGGTTAAGGGGGCTCTCGCTGACTGTGTCTCGCTCCATGGCCTCCATGAACGGCTTTCCTGAGGCCATGACATCACGGCAGATGTCACCCCCGACGCCGAGCGCGAGCCTCTCCGCGGTGGTGGAGTCGGTTCCGAATCCGCCTTTGAGGATCAGCTTTCCCGACTCGTCCAGTGCGAGGCAGCCAATCTGCGCGCTCGAGGCCCTGGCGGCTCCAGCCAGCACCTGCTGCAGCACCTGGTTCAGATCCAGGGTGGAGGTCGCAGCCTGAAGCGCCTCCTGCAGATTCCTCAGCTCCCAGATGCTGCGCTGGTTGTTGTCGTACAGCTCCGCGTTTCTGACCGCAACGACGCCCTGGTTGCCCAGGGTCGCGAGCACGCGGCGATCGTCAGTCGTCCAGTCACGTTTCTTGACATCGAAAACCGACAGCGTTCCCCATAGGCGACCGTCCTCGAGCATGGGCATGCAGATGGCGGCGTGCAGCCCGAAGTGGACTAGGTCCGGTGGAGACTGGAGGTCGGGGCTCTGGCTGAGGTCAGGCACGCTCGTCGCATGCCCGCTGAGCATCACCGCCCCGATGATGCCCTGACCGTTCTGCACGACGAGGTCGTCGACAGTTGATGGCAGCCCGAGTGACATGATCGTGGCCTGGCTGCCCTCGGCTGTTGTGCGGGTGAGCAGCCCGGCGCTGGCCATGGTGACCCGTACGGCCGTCTCCAGCGTCTTCTGCTCGAGCACCTTGGAGCCCTGGGTCACAGTGGTCAGCGCCTGCGAGACTTCCCCGAGCGCGTCGAGCGCTGTGTCCAGCTTGGACGCCTGGCCGGTGACGACCTGGAGGATGCGGGAGTTCTCGACAGCGACGCCTGCCATGGAGCCCAGCTCCTCGAGGGCCGCGATGTCGCGCTGGTTGAACCCCATCGTTCCATTCCGGCCGAGACAGATGGCGCCGAACACGCCATCCTTGCCGCGGATCGGGGTGAGGGCTTCATTGATGGTTCCGCCCTCGGCGCTTGGTGTGAGCCCGCTGTAAAGGCCCTCGTCGGCCGTGACCAGGCTGCGGAGGACGGTCTCCCCGTCGCGCACCCTGGCGAGTGGCACCGAGATGGGGACTGGAGGGGCGGATCCGCCGAGGACGACGTAGGTGCCATCCGGCTGGAACATCGCGACGCTTCCCGCGTCATACCGGATGACCTGCTTCCCTTTATCGAGGACCAGATCAAGGACCTCCTTCATTGACTTGCCCGAGGCTTCTTTTACAAGCTCGTTCATGAGTGTGTACCGGGCGGACTCCTTGCGCGAAAGGGCGACCGCATGGGCACTCGCGAGCTGCGCTCCGGCCCGCAAGGTGAGGGTCCGTGCCAGCCTCCGGTCGTCGTCGGTGAAGCCTCCCGCCTTGTTGCCGAGCAGCACAAAGCCGCCAATGTGCTCCCCGATCGGCATCGGCACCGCCATCAGGCTGTCGACGTGGAGGTCGTCGGGCAGATAGGTCGCGAGCTCCATGAGCCCGCTCTCGTCGCGCCCGACGAACTCTCTCCCCGACTCGATCGCCGCTATAAGCGGGCCGGCGCCTCCCGCTACGCGGTTCACGGGCTGCGGGTGAAGGCGGTCCAGCCCGATGCCCGGCGGCTGGGGGACGAACTGCCTGCCATCGGGCGATGCAAGGTAGTAACTGGCGAAACCCGACCCGATCTGGTAGGCGATGTTGGCGGTAAGAGCGGCAACGTCACCGGGCTGCGTACGGCTGTCGGCATCGGAGGTCGCGGCCATGAACGCGCGGTGCTTCTCCTGGAGCTGCGAGTTCAGCGCTTTCATGCCGTCCAGCTGATTGCGCATCGCATCGGTGAAGCTCCGATAGGCGAAGCTGCCCGCGACGCCGCCCAGCCCCAACAGCACAAGGCCGACGAGATCGAGCGGACCGAAACGTGGCGTGAGCACGGATGCGGCCACGGCGGCGATGCCCAGGGGCACGGAGGCCTTCCACAGCTGGTTTAGCGCCCCGGCCGTAAGTGCCAGCAAGCCTGCCGCGGCCGCAAGAAGGGCCGCCAGCCCGAGACGACCGCTGACGTTCAGTGTGGAGCCCGCGAGGATCAGGATCGCTGTGGCCGAGGACAGGGCGATCCGATAGGCGAAAGTCGCTCGATCGGAACTCATAGGCGCCGGCTAAGTCTAGAAGCGTGCGGCCTGGGGGGCCCCTCGTTAATCCCTCCTAAACTTCTGTTCGAGTGACAAGGTGACGGTTTCAGAGCTCCTGAGGATCGCCGACCACCTCGAGCCCCAGGCACGGGAGATGGTCAAGAGGGCGTATGAGCGCGCGGCCAGCGCGCACACCGGTCAGCGCCGGCTGTCCGGCGAGGATTACGTGAACCACCCGATGGAGGTCGCTGCCATCCTGGCGGACCTCGAGCTGGATGCCGAGACCATCGCGGCCGCGCTCTTGCACGACACCGTGGAGGACACCGCCCTCACTGCTGAAGAGGTGGAGCAGGAGTTCGGTCCCGAGGTGGCCCGCCTTGTCGAAGGCGTCACCAAGCTCGGTCGGATCTCCCTGCGTTCCGACCAGCAGCAGCAGGCGGAGAACATCCGCAAGATGATGGTCGCAATGGCGGAGGACCTGCGGGTGGTCCTCATCAAGCTCGCGGACCGGTTGCACAACATGCGAACGCTCGACCCGCTGCCTGACCTGAAGCGCCGAAAGATCTCGCGCGAGACGCTCGACATCTACGCGCCGCTGGCCCACCGGCTCGGCATAGGGCAGGTCAAGTGGGAGCTCGAGGACCTGGCTTTTCGATACATCGAACCAGAGGCTTACGACGAAGTCGCGAAGCGAATCTTTCGCAAGCGCAACGAACGCGAGGCTCTGGTCTCCGACCTCCGGGAGATCCTCGCCAGAGAGCTCGAGGGTGTGGGCATAGTGGCCGAGATCACGGGTCGGCCAAAGCACATCTACTCGGTCTGGCAAAAGATGACGAGGGAGAACAAAGACTTCACCGAGATCTACGACCTGTCCGCGATTCGCGTGCAGGTCGATTCTGTGCGTGACTGCTACGGAGTCCTCGGCGTGGTCCACTCGCTTTGGAAGCCGGTGCCCGGCCGGTTCAAGGACTACGTCGCGATGCCGAAGTCGAACGGCTACCAGTCACTGCACACCACTGTCATCACTCACACGGGTGAGCCCATCGAGATCCAGATCCGAACGCACGAGATGCACCGCATCGCGGAGTTCGGCGTGGCAGCGCATTGGGCCTACAAGGAAGGTGGAAAGGACTCCAGCTTCGACCAGAAGCTGTCCTGGCTGCGCAGCCTCCTCGAGTGGCAGAACGAGGTGGGGGACGCCGAGTCGTTTCTCGACACAGTCAAGGTGGACCTCTTCCAGGACGAGGTCTACGTCTTCACGCCGAAGGGCGACGTTCTCAACCTGCCTGCGGACTCCACCCCCGTCGACTTCGCTTACCGAATCCACACCGAGGTCGGACATCGATGCATCGGCGCCAAGGCCAACGGGCGAATGGTCCCGCTCGACTACACCCTCAAGAACGGCGAGATCGTGGAGATCCTGACATCGAAGGCGCCGCACGGACCGAGCCGCGACTGGCTCAACTTCGTCAAGAGTGCGTCCGCCAAGGAGCGCATCCGCAAATGGTTCAAGAGCCAGCGGCGCGAGGAGAACGTGGCCAAAGGTCGCGACCTGCTCGACAAAGAGCTCCACCGGATGCACAGGGTGACTCTCGCCGACCTCCCCGATGCAAAGCTGCTCGAGATTTCGAACCTCCACAAGTTCAACGCGGTCGACGACTTCCTCGCCGCTATCGGCTACGGCGACCTGTCACCGCATGCGGTCGTCATGCGGATGGCGCTCAGCACCGACGGCGCCGCGGGCGAACTCCGCTCGATTCCGCTGATTCCCAATGTGCAGCCGACGCCGCGGGTGTTGGTGCGAGGCGAGAAAGGCGTACTGACCAAGATCGCACCATGCTGCCAGCCGGTGCCTGGCGATGCGATAGTCGGCTATACGACTCGGGGAAGGGGCGTCACAGTGCATAGGGCCGACTGCATCAACGCCGTCAACGCGCAGGATCGAGCGCGCGTTGTGCCGGTGGACTGGGATGCGGACGCGACGCACCTGTATCCCGTCGCGATCAAGATCGAGGCCTGGGACCGCCAGGGGTTGCTGCGCGATATCGCGACTGTGGTGGCTGAGAATCGGGTCAACATGTCCGCACTCGAGGTGCACGTGTACGACGACAAGACCGCCGTGGTGTCCGCCACAGTCGAGATCGACTCGCTGGCTCAGCTCTCGCGAGTTATGGAGAAGCTCGAGGGCGTCAAGGACGTGCACACGGTGGCGCGGGAGGCATCGTGACCGGCGGCTCGCGATCGATCAGACTGGGCGTTCCGCGAATGTCCGTTTGGGACCTTCTGCTTGCTCCCGGTCTTCGCGAGTGGTACTACCGGCTCACGCCTGATGCCGGGGTGGAATTCGGCGCTCACATCCGCTGGATGGATACCGGCGGCACAGTGGCGGAGGAATCTGACGTGCTCGAGGTCGAGTCGCCCAGCCGGCTGGTTCTTCGTACGCGCTTCACGTTTGCTCCCATCTTTGAAGCAGCCCAGCCTCACGTGATCAAGTGGGAGCTGGGTGGCGACGAGGACGGCTGCGACGTTCGAATGTCGTGGGAGGCGGACGAACCTGTTTCGCGCCTCCTGGAATCCGAAGCGGATGCGCAGCTTCAGGGCCTGCGGCTGGCCGCGGATCCGGCGGCACGCGCTGAGCTGAAGCGCCTGCCTCAGATCGGCCCTGTCGAGGTCCGCGACGTGACGCCGGACCTGTTGCCGGCATACCTGGACTTCTTCGACCACCGCGCTTTCCGTGACTACCCACCTTGGCAGTCCTGCTACTGCATGGAAACGCATCGCACCGAGGACGAGGATGAGTGGGCGCAGCGCACCGCAGGAGACAACCGCCGCGATATGAGCGAGTCGATCAAGCGTGGCCTTGTGACAGGCCTTCTCGCGTTTGAGGGCGGCCAGCCCATCGGCTGGTGCAACTACGGCGAAACGACACGGCTCAGCGGCCTGATGCACAAAATGGGCTTGGCCGCCTCGGGCCATGAAGGCGTTGGGTCGGTGGCCTGCTTTGTGATCGCGGCGCCCTATCGCGGGCATGGCGTGGCGTCGGCACTTCTCGATGCAGCCGTCGAGCGGCTTCGGGCGCGTGGTTTGCGCGCGATCGAGGCCTACCCGAAGCGTTCCGACGATTCGCAGCGCACGAACTACCGCGGTCCGCTCGCGATGTTCATCCGGGCCGGCTTCGAGCCTTACCGCGAGGCCGGGAACCACCTGATACTTCGCAAGAGCCTGGCGTGAAGGTCCGCGTTGAAGCCACCGTTGACGGGAGGTTCGGCACCAACTCTTACCTGGTCATCGACGACGACACGAAAGACGCCGTCATCATCGACGCCAACTTCGATCCGAACCAGATGGTGGACGTGGTTCGAAAGACCGGCGCCAACGTGAAGGCGATACTGCTCACACACACTGACATCGACCACATTGCGGGCCTTCCGGTCTTGCTCAACCAGCTGGGTGCTCTGCCTGTCGCCGTCCACGACGCGGAGCGCATGGTGCTCACGGACGGCACGCCACTCCGCCGCGAGTTCGCAGCCCAGCTCCCTCGGGTCGAAAATGTAGCCGGTCTTGGCGAGCACGACCCATACCGCGCAGGCTCGCTCGAGTTCGAGGTGATGCATACGCCAGGTCACAGTCCCGGCGGTGTCACGCTGAAGATCGGTGACAACCTTTTCACCGGCGACGCTCTCTTCGCCGGGTCAATCGGACGGTCGGACTTTGACAACTCAGACGGCGTGGCGCTGCTGGAAGGAATCCGGACAAAGCTTCTCTCGCAGCCGGACGAACTCGTTGTGTTCAGCGGCCACGGGCCGGCGACCACGATCGGCCGAGAGCGGCGCTCGAACCCGTTCCTCCAGTAGCCCTTCGGACGGCGGCTTAGTGTTTGATGGCCAGCACGACCAGCAGCGCCGGCCCCAATAGGATCAGCCACAGCGTCGGGAAAACGCAGCCGACCGTAGGGAGCAGGATCTTCAATGACGCGCGAGCGGCATCGGCCCGAATGCGGAGCCGGCGCTTGACGCGCATCTGAGCCGAATGCGCCGCGATCGTGCGTGCGATTGGGACGCCGGTGCGTTCGGCGTGGATGATTGACCGCACCAGGGCGACGAAGTCCTCCACACCGGTCGCCTGCGCCATCTCCTCGAGCGCGTCCGCTCGCGGGCGCCCGAGCTCGATCTCTCGCAGCGCCCGCGCGACGAGCAGGGTGAGAGGGCCTTCCTGGTGACGCACGAGCTGCTCGAGCGCCCGATCGAGGCCGAGGCCCGCCTCCATGCTGATGGCGACCACATCGAGCGCATTGGGCAGAGCGCTCTCGAGCTCAGCGCGCCTCTGACGGACGAGCTGATCCAGCCAGAGGACCGGCAGGTAGTAGCCAAAAGCGGCCCCGCCGGCCAGTGCGACGGCGAGAGCCAGCGGCGAGCCGATAAGCATGCCCAGCAAAACGCCGATGGTGCCGAGGCCGGCGGCGCCGGCGATCCGGAGTGTTTGGAGGCCGGCCGGGTCGAGCCCGAACGGGGCACCGACGAAGTCCAGGTTGCGCCTGAATGCGGCTGCCTGGGTGGCTGGCGTCATGCGAATCATCTGCCTGGCAAACCAACGGCGCACCGGCATGAGAAGGCGCTCGCCGAGTGGTTTCTCGAGCTCGAGGGCCACCGCGCTCTGGCCGAGCCCAATCTCCTGCCGTGCGAGCCGCTGACGTGCGAGCGTTACCGCATCGCCGGTGCGCGCGCCGCGAATGCCGGCGGTGAGCAGCCACACCCCGACCGCCGCCATCAGGCCGATCAGGAGGGGAAGTGCGTTCATGCGATCTTCGTGATCCGGCGGATGATCACGTTCCCGAGGATGAGAAGGCCGGCCGAAATGCCGATCATCACCCACCCGAGTGGGTTGGTGAACATAGGCCGGAAGTACTCAGGAACGAGCAAGTAAAGGAAGGCCGCTGCCGCGACCGGCAGGAGCGTGATGATCAGGCTCGAAGCTCGGGATTGCGCCGTCGCTGCAAGCACCTCGGCCCTCATCTCTGCGCGCTGACGCATCGTGTCGGCGAGCGTGGTGAGGATGGCCGGCAGGTCTCCACCGACGGCATGTTGGATCGTGATCACCATGACCACCAGCCTCAGGTCTGTGCTGCCCATTCGCTTCACCATGTTGGTGAGCGCGCTGTCGACAGAGGCGCCCAGCTCGATCTCGCGGCGCGCAAGGCCGAACTCCTCCGACAGAGGGGGGCCGGCATTGTCCGTGACCGCGCTCAGGGATTGCGATACGGATTGGCCGGCCTTCATCGAGTTTGCGATGAGCTCCATCGCGCGTGGCAAGCCCGCCTCGAACTTCTGTAGACGCCGGCCGCGGCGGTTGCGGAGGTACACCGCCGGCAGCACGTAGCCGATCACGGCCAGGACGGGAACCGCAACGCTGACGCCAAACCGCAGGAAGGCTACGAGCGCGAATGCAAGCGCGACCACGACCTGGAGCAGCCGGAACTCATACGGCCGCAGCTGAAGGTCCGCGCTGGCGAGATCGGCTGCGAGTGGGTTGGCGTTCTGGTTCGCGGCAATCCAGACGGGGGTTCCGGTCGGCTCGAACCTGCGGCGCAGCTGCTCTCGAACATCAGCCAGGGTCCGATAGGTGACCCTCGCGCTCGCCCCGGAGCCGGCTGTCGCTACCACGCGGTCTCGACTGACGATTCCGTACATGACCAGCGCCACTCCGGCGGCGGCGGCCAAGGCGACGAGAACGATGATGAAAAACATCGATCAGGGTGTGGTGAAGTGCCACTTCTTGTTGACCTCGAGCGGCCCGACTCCTCCAGGGGTCTGGCAGGAGGGGTCGCGCGTGGTCGGCGTGGCTCCGTAGTCGCTGAACGATTCGAGCTCATATTTGAGGCTGGCGTTGCTGAGGAGCCAGAACAGGTATTCCGCGTCGCAACTGGTGACCAGGATGGTCAGGCTGCTGGTGAGCTGACCCGACGACCCGGTCTGCGTCGCCGTCACCGGCCCGACCCTGATCACGATGAGATCTCTGTACACGGTCCGCACGACAGGCGCGCTTGGCCCGGGGCCGAAGACCGAGGTGTTGACGGTGGCCAGCACCGTGATCCGGTCGCCGACCTGGACGTAGCCGGCGACCCCGACCTGCTCCGAGGTGGGGACGGTGACTGCGACGTATCCGGCCGGTATGGGCAGGAACGTGACGTCGCTGCTGCTGAGCTGGTCGGGCGTATCCGTTATGAGATAGGCGGTCACCGGCGCGCCCACGGGTATGTCGACTCGCGCACCTTTCCCCGCCACGGTGGCGAGGTCGGTGAATGATTCGGGCGGTTTCGGAGATACCACTTTGAGCTCCACGTCCGACGCCTGGATCCTGGTTCGCGCCGCGATGGCGTTCTTGGCCACGACCACTTTGATACCTGTCGCCGCCGGTGAGAGCAGCGGCAGGCTCGCCACCGCCGCAGCTGTACCAAAGGCGAGCACAGCCAGGATGGCACCGACGATGATGTATATCCGACCTCGACGGGGCCGGCCGATTCCAGAGCCAGAGATCGACATCTAACCGGTCACAGGCTCACACGCAGCGCCGAATACCGCAAATTCACTCGATCAGGACCGCCTCGACCAGAGCGGTGTTGATGCCTGAGTTGCTTCCGGCGGTGATCCCTGCACCCGCCCCTGCCGTCAGGGAGAGTGGGCCGCAGGCAAGGTTTCCCGCAATCGTCCCGGTTCCATTCACCTGGATCGAGCACGTCCCCGGCCAGCTGATAGAGCCCAGCAGCCATGCCTTGCTGTTGTTGCCGTTGAGGTTGATCTGCCCTGTGCTGCCAGCCGGCGCCCAGATGAGCTGGTTCGAGCACGACCGGTCGCCGACCGGGCACCAGGTTGACACGGGGCAGCTCACGTCGCCCGGGTTGGGGACGAGCGTGCACGGCGACGCAAACCAGGTCAGGTTGCTGGGCGGGTCGACCGCGGCGTTGGCCGGATCCGACCCGAGCTGGCAGGGGGCGGCGCAGCTCGCGCCGCCACCGGCCGCGCAGGTGCCTGACGAGAAACCTGCCGCATTGACGAACTCGATGGTCACGTCGCGCGCCAGCAGCGTCCCACCGTTGAGGCATATGCCGCCGACGCCTGGAGCTCCGGAGCCGTTGAAGTAGTAGAACCCGGGGTCGAGCACGGCGCCTCCGCCTCCACCTCCGCCCCCACCGGCAGGCTTGAAGGTCGCGATCATGGACGACCAGGTGGTGTCCGAGGTGTACTTCACCGACTCGCTCGCAACCGCCGCCGGAAGGTTGAGCCGGTACTCGGAGCCGAATCCGTTGGTCGTGTCGTTGGTCAGGCTGTTCCATCCGCCACCTGGTGTGTACGTGTTGCCACCGCCTTGCGGGGCGAAACCGATGTCTGTGATCACCAGCTCGTTTGCCGCAGTTGTGGCAGCGCTTGTGGAGATGGTGATGTTCTTCACCTGACTGCTGACGATCGAGGTCCCGGTCTTGTCCAGCGGCGACGCCGCGAGGGCCCCCGACCACTCGGTCATCTGCCCAACGACGTTGATCGAGGCAGGGCTCGCGCCGAAGTCAGCGCTTGCAATCCCGCCGGGGTTGTTGGGGTAGTACCAGATCTCCGTATGGGCCGTGCCGTCCAGGAAGGCGCCGCCGGCGATGGCCGAGACCCAGGGCGAGCCGGCCGCCACCGTGAACGGTTTCTGGGACGGGTTGGTCTGGGAGCGGAGGACCACCACCAGCAGAGTGCCCGCCAGGCTATTGGCCGGCAAGGTCACCGTCACAGTCTTCGTCACCGGGCCGACCTCGGGCCCGGTCTGCCGGTTCGATATGCCTCCTCCACCACCACCGGTAAGAGAACTGGCGTCCAGGTAGCCGTAACAGCTGGGCTTGAAGTGCCAGAACCCGCTCGCATCCTTGATTGGGGCCGGTGCCAACCCGCTGGCGACGGCCGAGCCGCCAGCGACGATGCTGGGGTAAACGGGCGCCGGCACCGGTACGCACGCGCTTCCCACTGGCAGAAGAGTGGCGGTTGCGTTCGCGTCGAGATTCGGTTCGGGCGGCAGAAGGATGCTCACCGGCGGCACCGGCTGTGGTCCCGTTCCCGCAGCGCACGGATTGGGATTGATCGCCTTGCCGCCTGCCGACAGATAGGAGGTGGCGGCGGCGCCACAGGTCGGCGCGGTGTGGCCGGTCAGCTCAAAACCGTCGGAGCAGATGGCGCTCGACGAGCCGCTGTTCGAGTTCGGCACGCAGGTGCCTGGCGCGCTCCAGCTCTGTCCATCTGTGTAAACGCTCACGTTGCCGAGATCGGAATACGTACCGGACGCGGCGTCGAAACGCGTGTGCGCGTAGAGGGCGCAGGTGCCGCTCTGAACGATCAAGTTCTGCGCGACCACGCTGCCGGCAACGTTGACCTGGCCGCCGGCGCACGTGAGGGTGGTGGCCGAGACGGCTGGCGTGGACCCTGCGAGCTGCTGGGCGACTGCGCGCCGTACGACGGTGGTGCTGGTCGATCCGACCTCAGCGCCAAAAGAGATCGGCAGGGTGAGGGTCATGATCACCTCCACCTGCTGCTGATGTGCGCGGTAGGGATAGTTGATGGTCGTCGAGAGCGCACCGGCAAAAGTGTCCTGTCCCTTGTAGGGCGTGGCGCATGTGCCGGCGGTGACGGCGAGGCTGCCGGTGCGGGTCCGTCGCGCGGCCAGAAAGTTGTCAGCCTCGGTGATTACCGCTGTGGCTTTTGCCCCATCGCATCCAGACCCGATCTTCAGCGCGGAGTCGAGGGCCGCGGAGTCCGCAAGCTCCTGGAGCTGGTTCTTCTGCCATTCGGCGGAACCGGCTAGAAGGACCAGGGCCGCCGACCCGATCAGCGCCAGCAGGGCCACCGCCACGAGCACCATCACCTGGCCCGACTGGGACCCCTGTCCCCGACTCAGTCGGCTCAAAACTCCAGCCTGCCCACTGTCTCGGAGTCGAATGTGATGGCTGCCGGTATGCCGAGGAAGGTGGCGAGCACCGGCCGCCATTTCATCTTCAAATCCACCACAAGTCGTTGGTTTCCGGATGTCCGCACCGCGCTGCCGTTAGTGGCCGCGCATGTCGGACAGCTCCAGCGCGTGACACCGGTTGAATCGAGCTCATAGATGAATACGTAGACGGTGTTCGTGGTGGTGCCCGCTGTGAGCGTGATGGTGCCCGGCTGTGCCCCATTGGGGACGTAGGTGCCGTAGGTGGGTGGCGATGAAATTCCCGACGAATCCAGGTACACGACGGTGGCCCCAAGCGAGTCGAGAAGGTGAGCACCGGTGACAAGGGATGTGAGCGTGCAGGGCATTGAGAGCGCTGTGCAGTCGGGCGGCAGGGTGTTCGAGCCGCTGTAGTACTGCAGCGACCCTTGACGGGCCATGTCTCTCGACGCACCCGATAGCAGGCCATACAGGAGAAGGCCGCGACCCATGTCGACAGTGGCGCCGATGATCAGCAGCACGACAGGTGCCACGAGCGCGAACTCGACGAGGGCCTGTCCCCGGCGCGAACCTACCAAGAGGTTGTCGTCCTGCTCGAGCCGGAGATGGT
>JALYYG010000242.1 GCA_030946685.1 Candidatus Dormiibacterota bacterium
GGCGAAGCCGGCCCGGCGATGAGAGGGGACCATCTGGTTCCTCTCATTCTTACCCGCCCAGGTAGGCGCGCCTCACTGCTGGGTTGTGGAGCAGGTCGTCGCCGCTGCCGCTGAGCAGGATCTGGCCGGATTCTATGACGTAGGCACGATCTGCGATCGCGAGGGCCCGGAGGGCGTTCTGCTCCACCAGCAGGATCGTGCTTCCATCGCGGTGAATCTCCTCGATACCTGCAAACACCTCGTCGACCATCTGTGGCGCCAGCCCCAGCGACGGCTCATCCAGCAGCAGCAGCCGAGGCTTGGCGAGCAGCCCACGGGCTATCGCCAGCATCTGCTGCTCGCCGCCCGACAGCGTGGCAGCGCGCATGACCCGGCGCTCACCGAGGATTGGAAAGCGTTTCATGACAGCTTTGATCTCCTCGGCCGCCGCCGACCGGTCATGCCTGGCCCAGGTGGCCAGCTCCAGGTTCTCCAGAACAGTTTGGCGCGCCAGGATCTCGCGACCCTCTGGCACCTGGACCAGACCATGGCGAACGATGGCTGAAGGCTTGGCGGCGGTGAGGTCCAGGCCGTCGAACCGGGCGATGCCAGAGCGCGGGCGGATAAGGCCCGACAGCGTGTTCAGGATGGTGGACTTCCCGGCTCCGTTGGCGCCGATCAGCGCCACCACCTCACCACGGGCGACCCGCAGCGAGACGCTGCGAACCGCGTTCACCGCGCCGTAGCTGATAGAAAGGTCGCGGACCTCGAGGATCGCGTCTTCAGGCTCGGCCGTGACTTTGGAGGCGGAAGCCGCTTCGACCACCTCTGTGGCTTCGTCCACACCGCTGGCGCCCGGCGCGCTGGAGACTTCGCGCTCACCGCCGGTCCCCAGGTAGGCCTTGATCACGCCTGGGTCGGTGGAGACCTCCTCGGGCGTACCGTCGGCGATCTTCCGACCGAAGTTGAGCACTGCGACACGTGTGCAAACACCCATCACCAGCCGCATGTCGTGGTCGATGAGAAGAATCGTCAGGCCATCCTTGTTGAGCCGTTCGATCAGCTCGCGCATGCCATGTTTTTCAGATGGGTTCATACCCGCGGCAGGTTCGTCGAGGATGAGAAGTCGAGGCTGCAGCGCGAGCGCACGGGCGATCTCGAGGCGTCTCTGGTCGCCATAGGGCAGCGTCCCGGCCGCGCGACCGCCAACCGCTTTCGGGTCAAGCCCTGCCATCTCCATCAGCCGGTCGGCTTCGTTTAGCCGCGTTCGGTGGTCGCGGCGGAAGACGGGCAGCGCCACCAGCTGCGAGAGGGTGTCATCGCGGCGCCGCGAGTGCATGCCCACGAGAACGTTGTCGAGGGCGCTCAGGTCCTTGAAAAGCCGGATGTTCTGAAAGGTGCGCGCAATTCCGAGCCTGGCGATGCGGTGCGCCGGCAGCCCGGCGAGCTGGTCCGCCTCGATCCAGGCCTTGCCTCCCTGAAAGGGAACATAGCCCGTGATGACGTTGACCAGCGTCGTTTTGCCGGCGCCGTTGGGACCGATGAGGCCCTGGATTGCGCCCTTCTCCACGTCCAGAGACACCCCGTCGACGGCTCGCACGCCGCCGAAGTGGCGCTGGACGTCATCCAGACGAAGGAGCACGGATCTTCGCTCGGGGCCACCAGCGGGGTCGGACGATGGCCAGGCCGCCGCGGCTGACTATGCCCTGTGGCCTGAATACGATCACGGCGATCAGAATTACCCCGGTCACAATGTCGCGGTAGTCGAAGTCCTGGAATCGGATGATCTCCGGCAGCGTGGTCAGGAACAGGGCTCCAACAACCGGACCGAAGATATTGCCGCTCCCGCCCAGAACCGCGAATGTCAGGACCTGCACAGCTCGCGTAACGCCATACTGCGCGTCACCTGGGTCCACGAAGAAGTTGAGGTGTGCTTCGAGGCCGCCGGCCACCCCGGCCAGGACCGCGCTCAGCGTGAAAGCGATCAGCTTATAGCGCGCCACATCAATCCCCTGGCTCAGCGCTGCCACCTCATCCTGGCGGATGGCAGCCCAGGCATACCCAAGGCGTCCCTTGGTCAAGCGCCAGAGCAGGAAAACCACCAAGACGACGGCGACCAGGACGATGTTTATGCCGCCGAGCGGGTCGGCTTGTGAGTTCTTCAGACCCAACCCCTCACCGGTGATCGGTAAGTTAAGGATCACGCCAAGTCGCAAGGCCTCGATGAATCCGATGGTGGCTATTGCGAGGAATACCCCCCGCAGACGAAGCACCGGCAGACCAACGAGCACACCGACCACGCCGGCAAGAGCCGTCCCCGCAGCCAGGTTGAGGGCCAGCGGCGTGCGCCAGTACAGCTCCATCAAGACCGACGTATAGGCGCCGATGGCCATGAAACCCGGCGCGGCGAGAGACAGCTGGCCCGAATAGAGGACGACGAACATCGAGGCGGCCAGGATGCTGTTGATCCCGACATTCGCGATGAGCAGCGTGTGAGAGGTGTAGAACCCGACGGGGTCTGTCAGCAGCTGGGTGATGAAGTCCATCTAGACTTTCGTCCTCAGCGGGACGCCGAACAGGCCCTGCGGACGCAGCACCAACATGAGGAAGAGGGCCGCAAACGCGACACCCGCGCGGGCATTGCTGCCCAGCACAAGCAGTGCGATCACCTCGATCAGTCCCAGAAGGTAACCGCCGGCAACCGCGCCGGGAATGCTGCCCATGCCACCGAGCACGATGACCGCGAGCCCCCTCACCTCGACGTTGTCTCGGCCGATGTATGGACTTATGTCTGCCAGCGAAACGCCGAAGAGGATTCCGGCCAAACCGCCGAGTGCGGAGGAGATGACGAGCGTGAGCGAGATCATGCGATCGACATCGAGGCCCATCAACTGCGCGGCACGCGGGTTCTCGGCCACTGCGCGTAGGCCGCGGCCGACCTGCGTGTAGCGCATCACGTACCCGAGCACCAGCATCAGAAAGATCGAGATCGGGATGATCGCGACCTTGCTCGCCTCCAGGGTCAGGCCGGCGACGTACCAGGTGGGGTTGGGAACCACGCCCGGCGGAAAGCTCACAGAGTTGGCTCCGTCCACCCACAGCCACGCAAAGAAGGTGCCCGGCAGTCCCTGCTCGACCGCGGCCACGATTATCAGCGCCAACCCGATCGTCGAGATGAGCGCAGCGATGGGCGGGGCGCGCCTCCGGCGCAGCGGGCGAAGGCAGACGTGTTCGATGACCAGGCCCATGACGGCGGCCGCCGCGACGCCGAGCACGCACGCCACCCAGAACGACTGTCCATGGTTGACCACCAACGAGTAAGTGAGCGCCGCGCCGAGCATGAAGACAGCGCTGTGCGCCAGGTTGAGGATGTCGAGAATCCCGAAGACGAGCGTGTAGCCGACCGCGAAGAGGGCGTAGATGGACCCGATGAAGATTGCGTTTAGGAGTTGTTGAGCCACAGCAAGGACGGGGGGATCAGGATCCCCCCGTGCTCCCTGTCATTGACTTAGCTGGCCTTGATCTCGTGGACCAGAGTGAAGCCGCCCGTGCCGTTCATCGCGATGATCCAGACGGTCTGCTTCACATCGTGGGTAGACGTGAATTGGAACGGCCCAAGGGGGGATTGGATGTTCACCGACTCCATGGCGGCGCGCAGCTTGTTGCGGTCGGAGGCCAGGTTGGAGAATGTCATGCTGGCGCGCTGGGCGGCATCGGCGAGGATCTTGATCGCCGTGTAACCCTGGGCGGCGAACTGGTCGGGGTCCTTGTTGTACTGGGCCTTGTACGCGGCCACGAACTCTGCGTTGGACGGGAAAGTGTTGCCCAGGTACCACGCGCTCGCGCTTCGGGCCCCCATGCCGCTCGCGCCGGCTGCCCCAGACACAGTGGAGGTGTTGAAGCCGTTACCCCCGAGGAACTGGCCCTTCCAGTTTTCCTTCCGCGCCTCGATCATGATCTTGGATGGGATTGCGCCGAGAGAGGTGATGAAGATCACGTCGGGATTCAGCTGCACCGCCTGGGTCACGTAAGGCGTCACGTCCTCCGCCTTGAGGAACTTGATCACCTTGAGCAGGTTGATGCTGTATTTGCCGACGGTGCTCTGCACGATCTGCCCGCCGTCGCTGGAGAACTTGTCATCCGATGCCACCAGCAGAACGCCTGTCTTCGGGTGGGCGTCGGCGGCGTATGACTGGATGTTGTCGGGGATCGCGGTCTCCTCGCCCAGGCTGTCGCGAAACACGAACTTGCACGGAGTGGTGTCCGGCGAGGTCACCGACCAGTTGCAGTCGGGGACGATGTGGATCCCAGTCGTGCTCACTGCCAGGATCGGGGTCTTCAGGCTTTCAGCCAGCGGGTGGGCTGCGACCGCGGAGTTCGACAGCGTCGGGCCGAGCAGCGCCAGGTCCTGCTCTCCCTGAATCAACGTCTGCGCCAGCTGGGCCGCTTGGGGCTTGAGCGAAGCATCGTCGTTGATCGTGAGTTGAATGGTCGCGCCGTTGACCCCGCCGGCGGCGTTGATCTGCTTGACAGCCAACTTCATGCCGTCTCGGCTCTGGGGTCCATACACCCCGCCAGGGCCCGTTATGGAAAGGATCGCCCCGAGCTTTATGACCTTTCCTGAGTAGGCGCCGCCGCCGGTGGTGGTCGATCCGCAGGCGGTCACGATGACCGCCCCAATCAAAAATGAGACGAGGCGCGCGCCCTTCATATCCAAGACCCCCTTTTACGCTCCTTTAGCCGTCCCTTAACGTATCAAACCTTTCACCGATTGCGACCCAGTCCCTTGATCGATTGGGGTCAATCCTTCAAGCGTTTGACGAGGCGAGCGATGTTGAGCTTGGGGTGCGGATACTGGGGGTTCATCTCCTCAAGGGTCTCGGTGAGGATTTTGCTCACTGCCCAGTTCCGGTAGTCCTTGTCGTTGGCAGGGATCACGTACCACGGGGCCCATTGCGTTGAGCACCTGGTGATCGCGATGCCGTAGGCGCTCTGGTAGTCGTCCCAGTAAGCGCGCTCGTTGATGTCGTTCTCGTGAAACTTCCACTGCTTGTCGGGGTCGTGCAGACGCTCGAGCAGCCTTGTGCGCTGCTCTTCATAGGAGATGTGCAAGCAGAACTTGACGACAATCGTCCCGCGCCGGACAAGCTCTTTCTCGAACTGGTTGATCAGCTCGTAGCGGCGGTCGATCTCCTTCGGTTTCGCCAGGGAATGGACTCGCGCGATCAGCACGTCCTCGTAGTGGGAGCGGTTGAAGATCCCGACGATCCCAGGGTCAGGCAGGTTGCGACGGATTCGCCAAAGGAAACCGTGCCGCTTCTCCTCGGCCGTCGGTGCCTTGAAGGTGGTGATATGGACCCCCTGGGGGTTGAGGTGCCCGATCACGTGGGTGATGGTTCCGTCCTTGCCTCCGGTGTCCATCGCCTGCAGCACGATGAGCACAGAGCGCTTGCTCTCGGCAAACAGACGCTCCTGGAGCTCGAACAGGTCTGCGTGGTCCGCCTCCATCTGCTTTTTCGCGCGCTTCTTCTTCTTGAGCCCAGGCGTCGAGTCGGGATCGACGTCCACCATCCTGAAACGGCCGTCGCTCAGCTCTGCACGAAGAACATCGCGGAGGTCCTTGGCCATTCGGCCAAGTCTAGGTGATCGTTTAGGTGAGCTCGGCAGGCATCACGTCGATGGTCACGAGATGATCGCCGCGAAGCACTGTCAACGGCAGCTTGGCCCCGATGCGCGCTTCCACCATCAGCCGCTGCAGATCTCCGGCCTTGGCCACTGAAGCATCGCCGACCGAGACTATGAGGTCCCCACCCTGGAGGGCTGCTGCCGCGGCAGGGCTCCCGCTGACGACCTCCTGCACCTCAACGCCCGCTTTGCGGCCAAGGCGCTGAGCCATCGCCGGCGGCAGGGCGCGGGTTCCGCCTGCGATGCCGAGAAAGGCGCGGCGGACGCGCCCGTTCCGCATCAGGGCGGCCAGGATCGCCTGGGTGGTCTTATTGATCGGAACCGCGAGGCCCAGGCCCATCCCGGCGACCGCAGTGTTGACCCCGATTAGACGGGCCTTCCAGTCGGCGAGGGCGCCGCCCGAGTTGCCAGGGTTGAGCGCGGCATCGGTCTGGATGACGTCCTCGACGAAGCGGCGGTGGCCGTTGCCGTCGGCGGTCGCCAGCGAGCGGCCTAACCCGCTGACGACCCCCGACGTCACGGACCCCGAGAAGCCCATCGGGTTGCCGATGGCGACCACCAGCTGGCCCACCCGCAGAGTGTCCGCGTCCCCGATGGGGATCGGCTCGAGCCTGGCAGCACGTGCCCGCGCCACGGCCAGGTCCGAGAGTGGGTCGGCGCCGACCAGGTCGAGCTCGCACTCGGTCCCATCGATGAACGACGCGCTCGCCGTCCGGGCCTGCGCCACCACGTGCGCGGAGGTGACGAGGTATCCGTCCGGGGTTATTACGACCCCTGAACCGGCACCGCCGTCACGGGTGCTGCCGCTCTTGCGCACCCGAAGGCTGGCGACTGAGGGCAGGACGCGCTCGGCGACGGTGCTGACGATCTGCGAGTAGGCGTCGAGCGCCTCGTGCTCGGTGGGGGCAACAGAGGTGGTGTCCGTCATGGTGTTACAACATTACGACGTAACACGCGCTCGCGTGCGGGCGCGCCATCGGGCCGGAATACAGGGCGGCCCTTGGCCGTTGGGTGGGGCCTTCCGTCCTGCCACGCGGCTTCGATGCTCGCCGTCGGCACGGCCTGACCACGGCAGCCGGGATCAGGGGCGAGGCGCGTCGGTGGCCATCTATCTAGCAAATACCAGGTATAGCTTCTAACAGTTCTGAAACAGGGCCCGACAGACCTAAAGACCGTGCGTTTGCTACAGTCTCAAGGCGTGGGAAACCGGTTGAGGATTGGGCAAGCGGCCGAACTTCTGCGTGTGAGCACTGACACGGTCAGGCGCCTGGTCGATTCAGGCCATATCAAGACGGCCCGGTCACCCGGAGGCCAGAGGCAGATCGACGGAGCTGCGCTTGCGCGCTACATGGCCGCCCTGCCGCGCCCGGACCCTCCCTCGGTGGTCAGCGAATCGGCCCGCAACCGTTTCCCGGGCATCGTGACTCGGGTGATCAAGGATGGTGTCGCAGCGCAGGTTGAAATGCAGGCGGGTCCGTACCGGATCGTCTCGCTGATCACGAGGGAGTCGGCCGACGAGCTCGACCTGAAGCCGGGCGTCATGGCCGTCGCTTCCGTCAAAGCAACCAACGTCGTGATCGAGTTGCCGCGCAGCTGAGGGAGGGGCCGTATGCGTAATCGGGTCTTTTTAGTGGCAGTCATTGCCACGGTTCTCACGGCTTGCGGGAGCGGCGGGGGCCCTTCAACTGCGTCTCTTAGCGGGACGGCCTCGGTTTTCGCGGCGGCGTCCTTGACGGACTCATTCAAAGCTCTTGGCACTGCCTTTCAAACCGCGCACTCTGGAACCATTCTGCAATTCGACTTCGCTGGCACTCCGACGTTGGTGACCCAGATCGAACAGGGTGCGTCGGCCGATGTCTTCGCCTCCGCCGACACGACAAACATGGACAAGCTCAAGGCCGACAGCTTCACCGCAGGGCCTTCCCATGTGTTCGCGCACAACAAGCTGGAGATCGTTGTCGCGGCGGGGAATCCCAAGGGCATCACCGGCCTTGCGGACCTTGCCAAACCAGGCGTCATCTACATCACCGAAGCGGCCACGGTGCCGGCCGGCAAGTACGCGCTCCAGATTCTGGCATCGGCGGGCGTGACGCTCAAGCCGAAGAGCCTGGAGACCGACGTTAAGTCCGTGGTCAGCAAGATTGAGTTGGGCGAGGCGGATGCGGGGATCGTTTACGTAACCGATGTCAAGGCTGCGGGAAGCAAGGTGACGGGCGTTCCGACCCCGGACTCAGTCAACGTGACTGCGACCTATCCGATAGTTGCGGTCAAAGGTGCGAAGAACTCTGCGCTCGCCAACGCGTTCATCGCGTACGTGCTGTCCGCCGACGGCCAGGCGACGTTGCAGTCTTTCGGCTTCCTCCCAGCCTCCTAACCCAAATGCGGCGGGAGCGCGTGCCGATCGTCGTCGCAGTTCTGGCGGCGATTGGGGCGGCGTTCTTCATCCTGCCGTTGCTCGGCCTGATCGTCCGGTCTCCTTGGGGCGACGCGGTCAAATCGCTCACAGCACCCGACACGCTCGAGGCCCTCAAGCTGTCGCTCATTGCTTCCCTTTCCGCGACAGCAATCGGACTGCTTCTGGGCGTGCCGCTGGCATGGATTTTCGCCCGAGTTGAATTTCCTGGCCGGAACCTGCTTCGCGCGCTGACCACCCTGCCAATGGTGCTCCCCCCTGTCGTTGGGGGCGTTGCACTTTTTCTCGCCTTCGGGAGGCGAGGGCTGGTGGGATCGTGGCTCGACAGCACCTTCGGCATCACGATTCCATTCACCACCGCGGCGGTTGTGATGGCCGAGACATTCGTGGCCATGCCGTTCCTGATCATCACGGTTGAGGCTGGCCTGCGCTCGATGGATCGCCGCTACGAAGATGCTGCACGCACGCTTGGTGCAAAGCGCTGGACAGTGTTCACGCGAGTCACCTTGCCGCTTATTGCACCGTCCCTGTTTGCAGGTGCCGTGTTGTGCTGGGCTCGGGCACTTGGGGAGTTCGGTGCGACGATCACATTTGCGGGTAACTTTCCCGGCGTCACCCAGACGATGCCCCTCGCGGTTTACCTTCTCCTAGAAACCAACCACCAGGAAGCCTCATACATCCTGAGCTTGGTCCTTCTCCTCATCTCTCTGCTGGTACTGGTTGCACTCAGGCACCGATGGCTCGGCTCGGCGTGAGCCTGGAGGCAACAGTGAAATTGACGCTCGGCGCCCTTGCCCTGGACATGAACCTGGCCATCGGCGAAGGCGAGGTGGTCGCGCTGCTTGGCCCGAACGGGGCGGGAAAGACCACATTGCTTCGAGCCATCGCCGGCCTGGCGCCAATCGCCTCGGGGCGCATCCAGCTGGATGGACAGGTTCTCGAGGACGCGTCCACCGGCGATTACGTCCCGACCGAGCGGCGCCCGATCGGCGTCGTCTTCCAGGACTATCTCCTCTTCCCACACCTCAGCGTTCTGGACAACGTCGCTTTCGGTCTGCGCTCGCGTGGGACGCCACCGCGAGAAGCGGCCGGAAAGGCGGCCGGATGGTTGGACCGCGTGGGGTTGAGCAGCTACGCCAAAGCCAAGCCGGATGCGCTGTCGGGGGGCCAGCGCCAGCGCGTTGCCCTAGCCCGGGCACTTGCCCCGGACCCACGCCTTCTTCTGCTCGACGAGCCGCTGGCGGCACTCGATGTGACAACTCGGGCCGAGGTTCGGCGGGACCTCAAGCACCACCTGGCGTCCTTTCCAGGGCTCCGCCTGGTCGTCACGCACGATCCCTTGGAAGCAGCGGCTCTCGCAGATCGCCTGGTGGTGATGGAGAACGGCCGCCTGGTGCAAACGGGCACCCCCGCCGAGGTGACTGAACACCCAAGGTCCCAGTACGTCGCCGACCTCGTTGGGGTGAACTTGCTGAGAGGGCAGGCCGATCAAGGGTCCGTACGTTTACCCAGCGGACCTGCGGTCGCGGCGGCCGGCGCGGAGTCTGGCGAGGTCTTCGCCGTTATCCATCCGCGCGCAGTCGCCCTTCATCGACTGCGTCCTGAAGGCAGCCCACGCAATGTTTGGCCGGGCCGCATAACCGGCATAGAGCTGATGGGCGGCCGAGTTCGCGTTCGCGTAGACGGCGAGATCCCCGTGGTGGCGGAGGTGACGCCGGCCGCGCTCAGAGAATTGGGTCTGGAAGAGGGAGGGGAAGTCTGGCTCTCCTTCAAAGCCACCGAGGTGGGGGTCTACCCGGCGTGATCCTACTTAACGAGCCTGCCGCCTGTAGCTGCAGTCAATCCATGAATCAGGAGGAGTCGAAATGCAACTAAGCGCTCGGAACCAGCTCAAGGGTCAAATCGTTCGCGTCAAATCGGGCACGATCATGGCCGAGGTTGAGGTCAAGGTCAAAGCCGGCAAGGTGGTGGCAGCGATCACCGACGGTTCACTCAAGCGGCTGAAGCTCAAGGCCGGCGACCGAGTGACCGTGATCATCAAGGCAACGGAAGTGCTGATCGGCAAGTAGGTCAAGGCCTAGGTCCGTTCGACCTGCTGACTCTGGGTCGGGTATCCAACTCCGCGCGGGCTGCTCTGTATAGCCAACATGTGATAAGGGCGATCGCCCC
Source organism: Candidatus Dormiibacterota bacterium (assembly GCA_030946685.1). Taxonomy (GTDB): domain Bacteria; phylum Chloroflexota; class Dormibacteria; order Dormibacterales; family Dormibacteraceae; genus Palsa-872. Next base: position 10,247 of record JALYYG010000242.1, read on the forward strand.
GTCGGCGACGAAGTTCGCCAGGAACGCCTCGTACGTACCGGGCGGTACTGGCAGCGACTGGCATTGGCTGGGTCTGCGTTCATGCTATGTACGCTCGGCAAGCCGGGCTACTTACGAATTCTTCACATTCGGGTGATGTTGAGGGTTCCCGGCTGGGATTCAATTGGGAGGCATGAGCGTGGACGCGGCTTCCGACCGGGTCGATTCGCCTCCCGCCTCGCCTCGCCGAGGCATAACGCGACGCCAGGCTCTGGCGGCGGCGGTCGCTACCGGCGTGAGCGTGGGCGCGGTGCGGCTGCTCGGCTCCACCATGCAGAAGCTCTCCCAATCGCATCCGGCCTCAGGGGCGGATTGGATCTCGCCGCTGAGGTCTGAGTCGGCCCGGGTCATGCACCTGCTCAGGCGCGCGTCCTATGGCTACACCGACGTCGAGCTGGAAAGAGCACTCTCTGCCGGCTTTAACAAAACGATCGACCGTCTGCTCGAGACCCCGCCCGCCGAGCCTCCCGTGCTCGCGGCAGCCGCCACCCCGGGCGGCCGCTTTCCCATCGCCCAGCTTCAGCAGTGGTGGGTGAACCACCTGCTCAGCACGCCGACACCCTTTGCCGAACGGATGACTCTTTTCTGGCACGGGCATTTCACGAGCGACTATCGCCGCGTGGCCGAGCACACCTTCATGTACTGGCAGAACCTGACGTGGAGGCGCATGGCCCTCTCGGACCTGCGGGGGATTCTCATGCAGGTCACCACCGATCCGGCCATGCTGCTCTATCTCGACCTTGCGACGTCGACCGGAAAGAACCCTAACGAGAACTATTCCCGGGAGCTGATGGAGCTCTTCACCATGGGCGCAGACACCTTTTCCGAGGAAGACGTTCGACAAGGCGCCCGCGCATTGGCCGGTTGGCAGGAACCGCGACCGGACTCATTTGCCACGGTCACCGTGGCCAACAATGTCACTCGCAAGTACCCCGTTTTCACCTCACAAAAGGCGGGCGTGTTCAATCTCAAGCGCGCTTACAACGGGGCGGTAACCTTCCTCGGTCAATCGGGTTCGATCGACACTCAGGGCGTGATCGATCGCATCCTCGCACAGCCGTCCACTGCTCCATTCATCGCCGCGAAGGTCGCGCAGCAATTCGTGAGCCCGCAGCCTGACCAGGGATTCGTCAACCGGCTTGCCGAGACGTTCCGCCGCAGCAAGTACGACATGAAGTCGCTGATGCACGCGGTATTCACCAGCAACGAATTTGCAGCAGCGTCAAGCTATCGGGCCTTGTTGAAGACCCCGACGGAGTTCATGGTTCATGCAGCCAAAGCGCTGGGCGCGACGGGTATGTCCAAGGTCGTCGTCGCGGCCGGCTCCGGCATGGGCCAGAGTCTGTTCGATCCGCCGGACGTCAACGGCTGGCCCACCAATGCGGCCTGGATCTCGTCCAACACCGTCATTCAACGCGTGAACTTCGTAACCGCGGCGCTGACCCACGCGAAGGCTTCACTGCCATCGGCATCGGATGCCGTTCACCGCCACCTGGAGGGAATCGTGAGCCCGCAGACCGCCAACCTTTTCAACCAGGCGAAAGACGAGCGCTCGCGCTGGTTCATCACCCTCGCGTCGCCGGAATTCCAACTCAAGTAGGTGCATGTGAAATGAGCAAAGAAATTGGCATCAACCAGCTCAAGCGACGCGACTTCCTCAAAGCCGGCCTGGTCTTCGGCGCCGGGGCCACCGGCCTGGCCGCTGGCTACGCGGCAGTGCCGGATGCATTCGCCCGGGCGGTGTACGCCGCAAAGCAAGGCGGCGTCAGCAACGACAGCGTCCTGGTGATGATTCAGCTGGCCGGCGGGAACGACGGCCTCCGGACCGTGGTACCGCTCACCGACCCGACGCTGCACGATCTGCGCCCCATCCTCTCGGGACCGATGGTCTCCCAGGCACTGCCGCTGACCCCCGACTTCGGTCTGAATCACAACCTTAGGGGAATCAAGCGCCTGTGGGACAAGGGCAAGGTAGCGATCGTGCAGGGCGTCGGCTATGACAAGCCCACCTTCTCTCATTTCGAGTCAATACGCATCTGGGAGACAGGCGATCCCACGCGGCGCCAGGTCGACGGCTGGCTTGGACGGACGCTTGCGAAGGCCTATGACTCCAACGGTCATCCGCTCACCGGCTGCGCGTGTGGAACGACCGACGTTCCGGGGGCGCTGCGCGACCTGCAAGCCACCATGAGCGTGATCCAGAACCAGAAGACGTTCGGCTTCACCGGCGGCAGCGAGGTCGAGGCGGCGGTGGGTGCACTGTACAAGGGCACACCTGGAATCTACGGAGCGCTTTTCGACACGGCCATTGCGACCGCCAACGAGACGATCACCGCGCTGCGCACCTCATCTGCCAGCTATCAGCCGATGGCTAACTACTCCGACAACGTAAAGCTCGTCTATTCATCCAAGAATCAGCTCGCTGCGGCGCTGCAGCTGGCGGCCGAGCTGATCGTTACTGGTACTGGCGTGAAGCTGCTGCACGTAACGCTCGGCGGCTTTGACACGCATTACACAGAGCTCAACCGCCACGACGACCTCATGGGTTACCTCGACTCCGCGGTAAGCGCCTTTTATCAGGACCTTGCAGCCCATGGCAAGGCGGACAACGTCCTCATCGCGACGTGGTCGGAGTTCGGCCGGCGTCCAAAGGAGAATGCCAGCGGCGGCACCGATCATGGGGCGGCAGCCCCGCTGCTGCTCATCGGCGACCCGGTGAAGGGCGGGCTCTACGGCAACGCGCCCAGCCTCACCAGCCTCGACAAAACCGGCAACCTCAAGCACGCCGTCGACTTCCGCTCCGTGTACCAGGAGATCCTCAGCGGCCATCTCGGAGCGGATTCGGGCGAGATCCTGGGCGCCACGTTCGACAAGGTGCCGTTCCTGCGGGCTCCGGTGGCAGTGGTCTGACCGCGTGCGCGCATTCATCCTCAAGGCTGGAGCGACGCTGCTGACGCTCGGGGCGACGCTGGCCTCGGCGCTGTATGTGACCTCGCATCTGAAGAATCCGGATGCGCCCCTTCAGCCGATCGTGCTCAGCTCGCTGTCCACGGGGAACGTCAATCTCACGCCCGGAGTACAGCAAGCCAAGGTGGCCCCCATCACTTCGACGTATGCGTCCTGACACCGTGGTGGCGGCTCACCACTTCGAGGCGATGGGCACCACCTGTGCGCTGTTCGGCGTGGGGATGGACCGCCGCAGGCTCATGGAAGGTGAGTCGCGGGTCCATCGAATCAGCGCCGGCCTGACCCGCTTCTCATCCGACAATGAGCTTGCGCGGCTCAACCGGTCGACGGGCGCATGGGTGGACGTAAGCCCCGAGATGGAGGAGCTTCTGCGCGAGTCGCTGCGTGCCTTCGAGCTGAGCAAGGGGCTGGTCAACGTCGCCGTCCTGCCATCGATGCTGGCCATCGGCTACACGCGGCCGCTGTCGGAGGGGCCGACCGGCGCAGCCCTTGGCGGCGCAATGCCGCTGCCGCCGTTGCCTGATGTGCTCACCGTGCGGCGCGCGCGGGCCCGACTCGCTCCCGGTTGCGGAATCGACCTCGGCGGCTTGGCGAAGGGATGGATGGCGGACCGCCTGTGCCAGTGGCTGGGCGCCAATGCCCTCGCGAATCTTGGTGGCGACCTGAGCGCGGGCGGAGCCGGACCCGCCGGCGATGGGTGGCCGGTCGGAATCGCAGGCGTGACAGTCATGCTGCGCGACCATGGCGCCGCCACCAGCAGCGTGCTGCGAAGGGAATGGGGAGGGCTGCATCACCTGATCGACCCCCGGACGGGTTGGCCGGCGGACACCGGTTTGCACGAGGCTTCGGTGGTGGCCCGTACCGGTCTCGATGCGGAGGTGATTGCCAAGACCGCACTGCTGGCCGGGCCGGACGTCGGGCGCGCGTTTTGCGCCGCCCACGCCCTTGGTTGGTGGTTGAGCACGCCAACTCTCGCCGCCTCGGGCAGTCGAGGCCTTTAGTCATGACGGCCGACCAGTTCCTGTGGGTGCTGGCGCGAGTGGCCGGCCTTGGATCCTATGCGGCTCTTGCTGTCGCCATGGTCACGGGGATCGCACTCCGTACGGCGGTGCTGGATTGGCTTGGGAGCAACCGCGCCCTGCGCTCGCTGCACGGGTACACGACTGTGCTTTGGATCCCGCTCGCAGGCATCCACCTCTTAGCCCTTCTGCTGGATTCCACCGCGCGAATCGGCGTTGTGGACCTGGTTGTGCCTTTTCGTGCGGCGTACGGAAACCTTCCCATCGGACTGGGCGCGCTCTCCGTGGACGTGCTGCTGGTGGTGACTGTGACAGCGCTGCTCAAGCGCCACATCAAGCCCGGCATCTGGAAGTGGCTGCATCGACTTTCATATTCGGCCTTCGCACTGATCTTCTTCCATGCGGTACTGAGCGGGACGGACTTCAGCGACCCCGTCGTGTCCGCGATCAGCTGGGCGGTGGCCGCCGCGCTGCTGGCGCTCGGCCTTGCGCGGGCAATGTGGGGTCGCCTACCGGCTTAGGCCGCGACCTTGCGCTTCAGCTCGATCACGCGCCGCCTTAGCTCACTCTCTGCTTCCAGCGGCGTATCGATCTCCTGCCGCTCGCGATGCCAACGCTCCATCGCAAGGTCGAGCTGGGCCGCCTGCAGTCGGGAGAGCGCGAGGTACGCTCTCACGCCGCCCTTGCTGAGGGCATGCACTCGCCGAGTCAGCCTCTGCCATGGACTCACCAGGATGGCAACCTCGGCAGGCAGGATGGACCCCTCACCTTCGTCCGCCTCCTTGCGAAGCTGGTCGGCCAAAGCCTTGCCTTCGAAGTGGAGGCCTGACACCAGGAGCGCGATCACGGCCGCCGTGAAGGGGCCGGTCATGATCAGCGTTCGCAGGTGGATCTCGACCAGGCCGATGGCGGAGCTCTCGATTGGGAAGAACGCAAGCCAGGCGTCCCACGAGAAATGAGCCGCGATGGCGATCAGGAAGCCACTTACGATCGCGACCACCTTCTGCCTCCGGCCCGGCAGCTGCCGCGCGATGCCGATGCCCGCTCCGATCAGCGCCGTGTACGTGGCGTGGCCGAAAAAGAGGCCAAGGACCTGCCGCGAGTACCACTGGAAACCCGCCGCGACGCCTCCCACGCCCTCGGGACTGAAGATCGCGTACAGATTGGTCATGTACGCGATCGATTCCAGGAAGTTGAAGCCGAGGCCGACCGCGGCCCCGTACACGATCCCATCCACGACGTCGTCGAACTCGTTGCGCATGACCAGGAACAGGAGGAGCACCGCTATGCCCTTGGCCAGCTCCTCCAGCAGGCCGGCCGAGAATGCGTTGGATGCATCGAGCCCCGGGCCGGGAACGAGCGTGCGCTCGGCGATCGTGCCCCATAGGCTCTCAGCCCAGATCACGAGGCTCGTGGCGACGATGGCGCCCCAGGCGGCGGCCACCAGCACGAGCCGCCAGGGCTCCTTCTCGTTGCGATCGAGCCGGCGTACGACGAAAAGACCGAACGCTGTCGTTGGGAGACATGCCGCGGCGCAAATCGCCGCCACCCTCGGACCGGCCGAACCGGTGAACACGTACACATCGATGACCAGGAGCCAAAGCAGAGCCGCAAGCCCGAGCAGGACGCTGGCACGAATGAAGTGGCGCCTACGCACGGCCGGGTCGCGGTCGAACGCGCGCACCCCGATGAAGGTTCCGAGCGCAACCAGGGCGACGGCCACCAACCCGTACAGGGACGTGCGCCCGGGGATGGTATCGAGGTAGATGTAGTCGAGGATGGCGCTCGCGACAAGCACGAGCAAAACGATCGCGGCGACGGCGATGGCGATCCCGTAGCGCGAGGGGCGACTGCGGGGGCGCGGGTTGGCGGCTCTAAGGGTCGCGTTGACGCTCACGATCGGTCGACGATGACGATGCGCCTGGCCAGGACCTCGACAGGCACGCCGCCATCGAGGCGCTCGACGACGAATATGTATTGGCCTGGCAGGTTGAACTTCAGCCCCGCGTGCACGACCGGTACCGTGGTTGTGCCTGCCAGCTGCGCCGGCGTTCCAGGACCGACGCGGCCGACGACGGCCCCGAAGCCGTCATACCAGCGCGAATCCACCGTGATGTTCTGCGGCAGCGATGACCAGTCGACGACCGCCGCGAATTGTTGATCGCGGGTGAACGTCCTTCGATCCGGCCCGAGAGCCTTGTTCGTGGTCGGGTCGTACTGGTAAACGCCCACGATCGTGGCTTTCAGCCCAGTGCTCTTGCCAAACGGTTCGAAGTACACGAATTCGGCCAGGCCGACGGCGAGGATCAGGATGGCGATAGCGTCAAAGACGAGGAGTGCGCGGTATAACCTCCGGACCGGGTCGTAGGCGGCAGCGCGCACCGCCGCCAGTTTATCTAGCGGTGCATTTCCGGCGGGCGCGACGGACCAGCCGTCCTAGAGCAGGGCGTCAATCGGCGCGGTCGTGACTATCCCTTCGACGCTGCGCGCCAGTTCCGCGTCCAGGGTTACCAACGCGTCTGCCTGCAGCTGAGTGAGTGCGACGTATTCGGCGTCGTAGGTCGAGGCCCATCCCAACTGTTCCGCCAGGTCCCAGGCTCGACGCCGGAGCACGGCATCGCCGAGGAGCCTGATCGGCATCCGTCCGATGCGGGCGAGGTGGTCGCGCGCAACGTCGGCCGGGATCTCGCCCCGCTGGACGGCCTCGTGGAGAGCCGTCAGCACTTGGGAACGAAGGAGGGTCGGTGCGAGGAGTTTGTGCTTGCCTGGGACCTCTATCCCCGCCCTCGCCAGGTGAAGGACGGCGCTGGCGTCGACGACGAACCTGGTCATCGGGTTACCTCAGATCGAGTGTGGAACCCTACAACATTACCGTTGCGCCACTCCACGGTCGATACCAGCGGCGCCGCACGCCGCGCTGAACGCTCGAGTACGACCACGCGGCTTGAGATCAGAGGCCACATCAATGGTGCGGCGGAGAGGAGTTGAACCTCCACGTCCTTGCGGACACTAGCTCCTGAAACTAGCGCGTCTGCCATTCCGCCACCGCCGCTTTCGGGGCGACGCGTAAGTATACCGATGCCCGTGATGTGGCCCTTCAGCCTCACTACCATGGCCTCCATGGACGCGAGCCTCCCGCTCGGCCGGGTTGCGGGCATCGAGGTGCGGCTTCACTGGAGCCTTGCCATCGTCTTCGTCCTCATCACCTGGACTCTCGCGGGCCAGATCTTTCCAGCGATGGTTCCGGACCAGCCCCAGTCGGCCTACTGGCTGGTGTCGGTTCTCGCGGCGGCCCTCTTCTATATCTCGCTGCTCGTTCACGAGATGGGCCACGCGCTGGTCGCGCGACGGCTGGGCGTGAGCGTCGAAGGCATCACCCTGTGGATCTTCGGCGGTGTCGCCCGTCTTGCTGGAGACGCCGCGACCGCGGGCGCGGAGGCCAGGATCGCGATCGCCGGTCCGATTGTCAGCCTGGCGCTGGCCATCGCGTTCGGCGCCGCGACCCTCGCTCTCGACACCGCGGGCGGCCCGGCCCTGGTGGAGTCCGGGTGCTTTTGGCTCGCCCTCTCGAACACGATGCTGCTTCTGTTCAACCTCGTGCCGGCGTTTCCGCTGGATGGTGGACGCATCCTGCGGGCTTGGCTGTGGAATCGTCGGGGGGATCGTTACCGGGCGACGACGACCGCTGCGCAGTTGAGTCGGGTCTGTTCATTCGCGATGATCGGCCTCGGACTGCTTGCTTTCTTCCTTCAGCGAGACCTCGGTGGTGTGTGGCTCATTTTCATCGGCTTGTTCCTGATGTCAGCCGCACGCAATGAGGAGGCGAGTGTGCTCATGCACGGGGCGCTTGCCGGTCTGCGGGTGTCGGATGTCATGTCCCGAGACCCGCTTGTGGCCCCAGGATGGGTCACCGTCGAGGAGTTCATGCGCTCATACCTCCCGATCCAGCGGGCGACCGCCTATCCGCTCAAGACATTCGACGGGGCGCTCGACGGCCTGGTCACACTCGAAAGCCTGGCCGAGGTGCCCCACGATCAGCGGCCCGCGACCCGGGTGCGCGACGTCGGCATCGGCCTGGACCAGGTCCCTCAAGCTATTCCCGGAGAGCCGGTCGAGGCCATCCTCAACCGTTTTGCTCCAGGCTATGGGCAGGTTCTGGTGCTGGACGGCGGCCGCCTCGTTGGCGTGGTGACGCCGGCTGACATCACGCGCGCCCTCGGCGAAGGCGTGTTGCGACGGGGAAGAGAGAGGACTAGCTCGTGATGAAGAGGGTGTGCCATGCCGCCTCGACCAGCTCCAGCGTCAGCTGGGGGCGGACGCCACGTGCGGCGGACACGTCCACAAGGCGCTCCAGCAGGTCGCGCGGGTGGTTGCCGCGCAGCGGACGGCCGCTATACAGGTTGCGGATCAGCTCCAGCGCCGCCGGATCGGGAGGAATCGTTAGCCTGTCCCGCTCACGCTCGAAGATCCGGCACCACATCTCCCATGTCGGGTCGGGCATCAGCACCTTGTAGGAGAGGCGGCGAAGGTACGCCTCGTCGAGCAGCTCTCCAGGCTTGAGGTTGGTGGACAGTGCGAGCTGTGCCCAGAACGGAACCTCGACCTTGCGCCCGGTGGCCGAGAGGTTCATGTAGTCGATCTCCTGCTCCAGCGGCACCAGGAGGCGGTCGAGGATCTGCTTGGGCGAGACCCGCTGGCGGCCCAGGTCGTCGATGAGGAGGACTCCGCCGTTGGCCTTGACCTGCAGAGGAGCGCCGTACGTGCGGCTCCCGTCCTCGAATGTTGGATCGAACATATCCAGTTGGAACTCGCCGCCCACCTGGATCAGCGGTCGCGCGATCCGACGCCAGCGCCGGTCCGCCGGTTGGTGCTGCTCCAAGCGGTGCACCGAGCCGTCGAAGATGGTCATGACCTCGCCGCCGCCGATGTCGAGCGCGACCGGGATCACGATGGGGCCACCCAGCAGGGTCGGGATGCGACGTGCCAAGGTCGTCTTGCCATTGCCGGGGGCGCCGTAGATGAAGATCGATGAGCGCGAGTTGACCGCGGCGCGCACGGCCTCCACGACGCCTGGCGCCAGCTCAATGCCGCTCAACGCAAGGGTGACCTTGGTCAGGTCCAGCGTGCCGGGCTTGGCCGCCTCGGCGAGCACTTGCCGGTATTCGTGCATCGAGACCGGGGCCGGTCCCGCGTACCGCGTGCTGGCGTTGGCGATCTCGTCGCTCCGAACGCGCCCCTGCTTGGTCAAGGCATAGGCCATTCGCTCCGGCAGCGGTCTGCCCAACCACGGGCCCTGCTCGGGAGCCAGCCCGAGAGCGTCTAGAAAATTAGCGCTGGTCAGCGCCTTGAGAATCGGCTCGACAGCTGCGAACGGGAGCGCGAGCTGCTCAGCGACCTCGAAGCCGGTGACCCGTGTGGCTGCAGATGCGAGGCGCAGCACCATGCCCTCGATGAGGGTCCGGTTGATCTCCGGTGGTGGCGGCGGCTCGATCTCCTGGCCGTTCGATGGTATCGCGATTGCCGGCAGAGGCTGCGGCTCATCAACGTGCTCGATGATGGCGCCGAACAGCTTCTTGCCAAAACGCGCGCGATCCGAGTGGTCGGGCGGCTCGCCCTCGCGTCGCCGGCTGATCCAGTCCGGCACCTCTTTGAAAACCACCGTGTTGCCGATCAGCAGCTGAACCATGTCTGGCTCCGCGGTCGTCACTCGCACCGCGATGCGCACGAGGTAGCCCTGGCTCTTGAGCGCCGACCAGCTTCGCTCCCACGCCACCTCGTTGCGTCCTGACCAGGTCTGACGCACCGTACGGTCGCGGGCGAGCGTCACGTCCTTGCGGTTCTGGTAGCGGCGCCGCACGAGCTCGGTGACGTCCTTGTCGACGTCTTCCGCGACCAGGGCCGCCAGCGGCAGGGCGCGGTCGTCCACCGCAGGCCGGTTCTTGATCTCGAAGATCGTGTTCGCCGTTGGCGCGAGCGCGCGGATCACGCTCGCGTGGCGAGGGCAGAACGGCGTTCGCTCGATGAACTGGATGTGCTTGCGGCACCACCAGCTCTTGCATTCGCGTCCGGTGAGGTCCTTGTAGGCGCACGCCCAACCCCGGCGCTCGCCGCAATCGCTGAACGTGCAAACGCCTGCCGGCTTTGAGCTGTCGACCCGCACCTGGATCTGCGACTTAGGTAGGTCGATCTCCGCCGAAACCGGCAGTTGGTCCGACACCGCTTCCGCCGGCGGCTGGGCCGCGGCGGGCTTGGGCATGTAGTGGAAGGCGCCCGAGAACGCCTCGCAGGTCTGGAACCGCTGCGTGCGATCCTTGGCCGTCGCCTTCCAGATGATCTCCATGATCGGCGATGGGATGGCAGTCGATGCACGCGGGCGGTCGAACACCTGCGAGTGCAACACCGCGGGCAGCTGCCCAGTGAAGGGCGGCTCGCCGTGCAGGAGCTCGTAGAGGATCATCCCCAACGAGTAGATGTCCGAGCTGGCGTCCACCTGCTCGCCCTTGACCTGCTCAGGCGCCATGTAGGCGGGCGTGCCGACCATGCTGCCAGTCGCAGTCAGGCGGTGCTTGTCGTCGATGAGCTTGGAGATGCCGAAGTCGAGGATTTTGGTCTTCCCGCGATTGGAGATCAGGATGTTGTCAGGTTTCAGGTCACGGTGAACGATCCCGTAGTCGTGCGCAACACCCACGGCGGAGAGCAGCTGCTGCACGAGGTCGACTGAGACGTCGACGCTGAACCGTCCGTATTCGTCGAGCCAGGAGCGCATCGAGCGCCCCTCGACCCACTCCATGACGATGAACAGGACTGGCCCGTCTTCGTCGAAATCGTAGACGCGGACGATGCCGGGGTGGTTGAGGGCCGCGACGGTGGCTGCCTCGCGGTGAAAGCGCTGGCGGAAGCTCGCATCGCTCGAGTACTGCTCTGCGAGCACCTTGATGGCGACGGGAATCTCCAGGCGCGGATGTGTTGACCGATACACGACGCCCATGGCGCCACGCCCGAGCTCAGCCTCAATCGGATACTTGCCGAGTTGTGTCGTACTCAACCTTGGTCTAGTGAGCAGTCAGTATGCCGCACGGTGCAGGGCGAGCTTGAATACGAGAGCGAGCACGAGCCCCACGAAGCCGGCGCTGCTTTTAGTTGAAAACGCTCAGAGGCAGGTAGAAGGAAACCCCGAAGTTGGGCTGGTCGACGATCTGGCTGATACGGAGGTCGCCGGCCAGGCTGCACAGGATGTAAGCGTCCTCCCGGCTCAAGCCATGGTCGGCCCGCAGCCAGGCGATGGTGTCGCGAACCGCGTTGCGGGCGTTCTCCATCAGATCCGGGCCGAGCGCGCACACGGCGTGGTAGCCGGCCGCATCGCTTCGCGGCTGGAGTGGCGTCGGTGGGGTCAGGAAGTGGAAGCTCCACGGTCGCAAGGACCCGCCCTTGACGACGTTGAACCGGAGCGAGAATGTCATCGGGCATTCGATCCCGGTAACGCAGACCTCGCCGTCTCCCTGCGCGGCGTGGCAGTCGCCGGCTGAGAACATGCCGCCCTCTACGAAGACAGGCAAGTACAGCTTCGTGCCGGCCGTGAGGTGGCGCGTGTCGATGTTGCCCGCCCCCTTGGTCGGGGGCAGCACGTCGTGCGGACCGGGCTCGTCGGTCGCCACGCCCATGGTTCCGCAGAAAGGCGAGATTGGAATGTGTATGTCCTGGCGCAACTCGGCCGACGTCCGGTTGCCCAGCTCGAAGTAGCGGACGTAGGGGTCGGGGAAATCCGCGGCCAGCAGGCCCAGACCCGGAAGCAGCGCCGTCCAACCCCAGGATCCCGGTCGCAGCGTCAGGATCTCCACCTCGAGGACGTCGCCGGGCTCGGCACCCTTCACAAAAACCGGGCCGCCGAGCGGATACAGGCGGTCGAAATCCAGCGTCGCCAGCTTCGATGGCGGGTCGCCCTGCTTGAGCTGGCCCGACGTGACCTCTTCAGTGTCGAAATGGACCAGGTCCCCCGCGCCAATCTCCACGGCGGGCCGCAGCGAGTTGTCCCATTTGTAGTGGAACGTGTCGCGTGGGATGGTGTGCTCGCGCACCTCGGTATGTGCCATTTACTTTCGACCCGCGGGCGCTGCGCTCTCGGTGATCGGCACTGCGCTCGCGCGGAGGACCTTCTTGTCGAACTTGCCCACTGATGTCTTAGGCACCTCATCGATGAACCTCACCTCGTCCGGCAGCCACCACTTGGCGACTTTGTCCTTGAGGAAGTCGAGGACCTCTTGCTGGGTGACCTGGCCCTTGAACTCAGGCCTGGCCACGGCGTAAGCGACAGGGCGCTCGTCCCACTTCGAGTGCGCCAGGCCGATCACTGCCGCCTCCATGATTTTCGGGTGGGACATGATCGCGTTCTCGAGGTCGACCGACGAGATCCATTCGCCGCCGGACTTGATTACATCCTTTGTGCGGTCGACGATCTGGATGTATCCCTCAGGAGTGATCTTGGCGACGTCGCCTGTGCGGAACCACCCGTCCTCGGTCAGCTTGCCCGCGTCGTAGCCGTTGTAGTAGCCACGCGCTATCCATGGGCCGCGGACCTGGATCTCTCCAAAGGCGACGCCGTCCCAAGGCAGGACCTCATCGGTCGCGGGGTCAACGATCCGGATTTCCACTCCTGGCACCACGATGCCCTGTGTCAAACGCTTGTTGAGCTCGTCCTCAGGTTTCGTTCCGGAGCGCGGCCGCCCAACGCTTCCAAGCGGCGAGGTCTCAGTCATGCCCCAGGCGTGCAGCATGCGCAGGCCGAGTGCGTCCATAGACTCCATCAACGATCGCGGTACAGCAGATCCGCCGCAGATGACCGTGTGAACTTTCGGCAGGCGCTGGCCGGTCTGCTTCAAAAGGGCGGCGGTATTGATCCAGATCGTCGGGACGCCCGCAAGGATGGTGGCATCCTCCTGTTCGGCCAGCTCAACGACAGACTTGGCATCGCCCATGAAGCGATCCGGGAAGATGACCTTGCAGCCCGCCATCCCGCATGCATACGGAAGGCCCCAGCTGTTCGCGTGGAACATCGGAACGATCGGGAATACCACATCCTTCTCGGTCAGCCCCAGGTTGTCCGCCTGAAGCACTCCCATCGTGTGGATGAACTGAGAACGGTGCGAGTACACGACGCCTTTGGGGTTGCCGGTGGTGCCCGATGTGTAGCACATTGCAGCGGCCATGCGCTCGGACAGAATCGGCCACGGGTAGGCGTCATTTTCAGCCCGCAAAAGCGTTTCGTAATCCATCAGTTCACCGAGGTCATGCTCGCCCACAGGTGTGCCATTGCCCATCAACACGATGTGCTTCACACTCGGGATCTTTCCGGTCAGTGGCTTGAGAAGTGGTAACAGGGTCTGATCGACGAATAAGACCTTGTCCTCGGCATCGTTGATGATGAATTCCAGGTGCTGTGGAAACAGCCGCAGATTGAGGGTGTGGAGCACGGCGCCCATGCATGGCACGGCGTAGTACAGCTCGAGGTGCCGGTAGTTGTTCCAAGCGAGGGTCGCCACCCGGTCGCCCGGCCTCACACCAAGCCGCTTCAGGGCTCCAGCGAGACGGTTGATTCGTGGGACCATCTCCCCATTCGTGGTGCGGTGGACTCCCTGCTCCTGCTTGGTGACTACCTCCTTTCGCTGGTGAAGGCGCTCGAGCCGCCACAGCATGTGTTGAATGGACAGCTCGTAGTCCTGCATCAAGCCTTCCACGGCAGGCACCTCCAATCTTGGTTTTTCGCGCCGGCGCGCAGGAGAAAGGGATCTGTAACGGTTGTACTTCCGATGGTAAGCCCGCCGGGCGTAGGATGCACACCCATGGTTCCGAGGGGTCGAGCCGACCTCCACATGCACACGACAGCCAGCGACGGCTGGCCGACTCCCGAGCAACTGGTCGACCACGCTGCTCGCAGGGCGGCGCTGCACGTGATCGCGATAACTGATCACGACACCATCGACGGCGCGTTGCGTGCCGCAGAGCACGCAGCCAAGCGCCGAAGGTTTCATGTCGTTGTCGGCGAAGAAGTGTCGAGCTGCGACGGACACATAATCGGCCTCTTCCTCGAGCGCTGCGTGAAACCCGGCATGTCGGCCGCCGCAACAGTCCACGCCATACATGAGCAGGGCGGGCTTGCGATCGCGGCCCATCCCTTCTGGCGCACTGCGCGCCAGGTGAGGAGTGGGCCGGTGCACGGAGTCGGATGGCTGGCGGCGGACCTCGACTTCGACGGTGTCGAGGTCGAGAACGCCACTCCTGGCTTCTACGTGTTCAACCAGCTTGCGCACCGCTTGAACCTCGGGCTCGGAGCCGCGGAGCTCGGCTGCTCCGACGCCCACATAGTGGACGCGGTCGGTCGTGCGTTCACCGAGTTTCCAGGCACGACACCCGATGCACTGAGAAGCGCGATCGAGAATGGCCAGACCCGGGCGGGTCGCCGCCGCTACCGCGCCGTGGGACTGGTGCGCTACGCGGCGTGGGGCCTGAACCACAGGCGGCAAGTCGCCGTCGGTTAAAGGCGCGGGTGAGGACTGCGGTCCTCCCCCACGTAAAGGCGCGGGTGAGGACTGCGGTCCTCCCCCACGTAAAGGCGCGGGTGAGGACTGCGGTCCTCCCCCACGTGCCCCCTCCTGGGGACTCCCCGCCTTGATTGGCAGGCGCTTGGAAGCCGCACGCTTGGTGACGGCCGGGGTGAACCCGGCCTGCTTGCGACGTTTTAGAACAATACGATTGGTGGCAGCCCGCTTAGCTCAATGGATAGAGCGCCTGACTTCGGATCAGGAGGTTGCGAGTTCGAGTCTTGCAGCGGGTACCAACTCCCCGGAATTGATTCTTTCTTGAGTTCACCCTAAGATTGTGCAAACTTTCTTGTAACTTGTTGAAAAATTCTTGTAAATCAAGTCAGGGCGTCGCTGATCAAGTGCTATGCTCGGTGCGTTATGAAACCAAACGCGCTGACAGACCAAGTCGCCGAATACCTCGCGGACACGAAGGCGAACCGATCCTCGGCCACCGCCGAGCAGTACCGCTTCGTGCTTGAGAGCGTCTGGTTGCCCTGGTGCGAGAAGCAGGAAATCACCCGATCAGCCGACATGGACGACAAGGCCATGGGCCGGTTCACCGAACACCTGAAAGCTAAGCGCCGAAAAGGAAAGCCGCTCTCGGTCGCCACTCTCCGCACCTACATCCGCGCGGTGCGCGTGTACCTCACAGCGGCTGAGGTTCCTAAGGGCCGCTACCAGCAGCCCAGGAAGCCGGGGAAGCGCCTGCGTGACGTTCTCAGCCGCCCAGAGATCCAACTAATGGAAGACACCGCTACGGACGCCCGCGACAAGCTCATCGTCCGAGTGTTGGCTGACACCGGGATCCGCGTCGGCGAGCTGCTCGGGTTGCGAAGGGACGCCGACACATTGCGCGAAGACGCCCACAATCGGCAGTACTGGCTGCGCGTGATCGGCAAGGGTGACAAGGAACGCGACATCGACATCCAGCCGGCGCTGTTCCGCCGCCTCAAGTACCACGCTGACCACGGCGGGCCAAAGGACTGCCCGTACATCTTCTGTGGCAAGCGTCGGCGGGCCAATGGCCACGTCGAGCCGTTAACGCGGAGCGGGGTCGATCAGTTGATCCGCAACCTGGCCAAGAATGCCGGGATCGAGAAGCGCGTTTATCCGCATCTGTTCCGGCATTCGTACATCACCCACATGCTCAGCAAGGGCGCGAACCTCGTCCAGCTCCAGGACCAGATGGGCCACTCCAGCCTCGCGATGATCTCGGAGGCTTACAACAACATGGGGATCAAGTCGAGGTACGGGCAGCTAGCGCGTCTGCTGGACTGAGCGAACCCCGTAAGGCCCAGCCCGTGCCAGTGTCCGGTGAGAAGGTCTAAGGCGCTCTGTTCCGTACGTAAACTGTCGAGCGGGGGGCACGCCGTCGTTTTTGGGAGGCATGAAAAAGACCATGGCCAAGGCGAGTGACATGATCACCCTTCGCGAACTGATCACGCAGGAGCCGGAATTCAAACGAATTGAGATTGTCGCCAACGCCCTCGAGCGCTGGAATGTCGACATGTCAATTCGCGAGCAGGTTCGGATACATGGGCGTCAATCCGGAGTCGATGTTTTGGACCTGCTCCATCTTCTTCCCGCCAAGCTTGGGTACGAGTCGGCTGAACAGTTCGTATGCGGCTATCAACCGCTCGGAGGCAGGACCGCGGAAACGGCCGAGTTCGGGCGCTGGGACAGCCTGTGTAGACAAGCCCTAACTGTTGCCCGTCAGCCCGCTGACGCTGACTGGTCGGACCTACACAAACCCGTCGACGACCTCGTCGCTGGTTTGGCGGAATTCGTCGGCGAACGGTACAGGCTGTATCAGTTCATGAAAGAAGCGCGAGCCAGTCGGACCTCCCTGTAAAGAATCCTTGGCGGGCAGCCAGGCTGCATTTTTAGCAGCGTGAATGCTAACTAGTAG
>JALYYG010000264.1 GCA_030946685.1 Candidatus Dormiibacterota bacterium
CGCCGGCCTGATTCGGCGTGGGTCGTTCAAACTCCTTAGCGAGATCGTCGGACGACCATCGCTCCAGCCCTGACTTGATCACAGACCAGCTCTCCTCCAGGCCGCGGACGATTTCGGCGGCCGGCCGCGTGGCAAGGGCCTCGTCCTCATCCCAGTCGACCATGCGGCCGAACTCCGGCGACCCCTCCCCCATCCAGGTGTGGAACCACCACGCCCGCGCACTGATCACATGGCAGGCGAGCGTCCGCACCGACCACAGATGGGTAGCTGCCGCAAAATCGAGCTGCGCCTGGTCGAGAGGCGCGATGGCGCCAACGATGCGCCGTTGGTACGCCTCCCAGCCGCGATAGAACTCGGGGAGGATACCCTCCCCCTCAAACCCCACCGCGGCATCGTAGTGCCTGCCGTCTAGCGGCTGCCGCCTCCGAAGGTCCCCAGTGCCGCAAGGCCGCCACAAACGCTGAAGAAGAGCACCAGGACCAAGCCGTAGACAGCCAGGTGGGCGTAGCCGAGAACCTGGCCTACGGTCGCCCTTCCCCAGCCGGCTTCATGTGTGCGGCGAATCTCGCCCTTGGCCATGTGACCCATGACCACGGCGCTTATGGCGCCGATGATTGGACAGATAAACCACGACACGCCCCCGACGATCGCGCTGGCGATCGCGAGCCCGTTGGTTTGAACGACCGGCGCGTTGTAGACCATCGCGTCCGGGGCCGAGGACGTCGCCAGCGAATCGATGGGCAGCCACTGCGACCCGGTCCACCAGAACCGACCGTCATCGGACACGGTTCGTCCTTGCGCGTCGATTGGCACGTCGGGATCTTACGCGCCCGTTCAGGTGGGAGGCGGCAAAGGCGCCTGGCCGAAATCGAAACAGTCCACCATCCCGTCCGCACCCGCCGTGCGTGTGTTCAGCGATGGGAGGCCGAAGTTCGTTTCGCAGAACTTGACCAGGCTCACGTGGGAGTGCAGCACCTTCGATGTGTAGCCCTTGCGCGCGTATGGGCTGAGCACCAGGCAACCTACGCGACCGCCGTATCGGAACTGGGTCCCATCGGTCCACTTCTCAACCTCAGGAGGCGTGACGTGGTCCCACCAGCCGCCCCAGTCGTCCCAGGTCACGAAGACCGCGACGTGCGGCCAGAGTCCCGCGGCGACTATCGCGTCGACCTGGGCGACAGTCCACTCCATCCCCTTGGTCACATTGCCCGCGCCGGCACGCTTTTCCGTCGCGGTATCGGCCGGGTGTTCGCTGTGCGTTCCGTCCGAGTAGAGCCACGAAACGGAAGGCAGCTTGCCGGCGGCGGCATCGGTCGCGAACTGCGTCCAGGGCCGCTTCTTGCCGGCGGTGTACTTGATGAAATCGAACGCGTAGCCCGCGTAGTTGCCCCACGTGAGGCCCGCCGCGTCGAGTTGCGCGGGCAGGCTCGGATTGTCGTATAAAGGCGGGCCTGGATTGTTGCGGTAGCTCCGAGACGGATTGTCGACCAGCGCGGAGTCCGCCATGATCAGCATCAGGTGGTTGGGCGTCGACGGCCCCGCCACATCGGTGTAGTAGTTGTCGCACAGCGTGTACTGGCTTGCATAGCTCCAGTAGTGCGGAATGTCCGCCTGTTGAAACTGCACCCGAGGCGCCGTGGCGTCCCTGGTGAGCCAGGCGGCATGACGGTGATTGGGATCGTGCGGCGGCGGATTCGGGCTGCGTGCCATGGCGACGCCGTTGCCGTGCGGAACACCGGCGAAATAGTTGTCGTAGCCGTGGTTCTCCTTGACGATGATCACGACGTGCTTGATCGAGCTCGTCCGTGCCACGTTCAGATGCACCCACCCTTTTGGTTCGACCATTCGAGCTGCACCGTAAAGTCGCCCAGCTTCTTCGTCTGCCATGCGCAGATGTCGCCGATCTCGCCATGATTGTCGTCATACCAACCCTGGCCTGGAATCGGATCAGTGATCGCCTCACACAGCTCGTGCGAGATCGTCGACGTCATCGCTTCGAACTCGGTCATTCCATGTGTACAGCCGGCGCAGCCGGGATAAGGCACGACTGCGTAGAAGAGCTGCCCGTTGATGTCGCTGTGATAGCCGCAAAAGGTCACGCACGAGCTGCCCCCACCAAGACTGACGCCAACCCCAGGCGGCAAGAAGACGAAATAAAGGGAGCTGGGCGTGGGCTGCGGCACTGCAGGGTTCGTGGAGATCTCCTGCTGGATCACCTGCTGGATGGCGCTGTCGTCGACGGACTGTCCGAGTGCCGCTGCGATCGGTACGGCCCCGAGGTTGGCGCCGTGGCCGATCGCGTTTCCGGTCACGCTGAACTCCGCCAACTGGTCGAGCAGCGCGCTGGACACGACGTAGTCGAAGAACTGGATGATCGGCTGCATGAGTCCCGCCTGCGGTTGCTGCTGCCACCCATCGCCCCAGAAGAGCGTGAAAACCTGCACTGCGGTCAGGAGCGGTCCGCCACGATAGGTCAGGTTGGGGACGGGGCCTGGCGCGACGCCCGGCGCCGGCGCGACAACGCGGTCGTCGACACGAATAGGCACGATTCGGATCGGAGCGGACGGGCCCGAGAATGCCGCAGGGTTTTGTGAGCTTGTCGCCATCGCGACCTCCTGACGCCTGGAGTCTTTGAAAGGCGCCTCCCTCGAAGGGGGGCGCGCGACGGCGCCTGGAAACAAGCCTACTCCCGCGGCATGATCCCGGGCTCAGATGCGGCGGACAGTGAGCACGGTCTTCAGCGATGGGGAGCCATAGACGATCAAGCACAACCCGCGCCCAAAGCTCGAGGACGCGACTGCGATGCTTCCGCTCCCGCCCTGCCGAACGACAAGGCTCTGCACGACTGCGATGTGAAAGCTCTGGGCCCCATTGCAAGCCGAGTGCAGATGCACCGGATAAGTGCCCGCATTCAGACCAGAAAAGGAAACGACGATCGTGGCCGGCGCCGGGCTCGTCGGCGTGCGAGACGGCGAGGGAGTCGCCAGCTGAGGCGCCGGCGAGGGGCCGGCCGGCGAAGTGACACCTGGTGTGGGCGAGGGCAGTGGGCTTGGAAGCTGCCCGAGAGTGCCCGCCGAATCCGCCCCGCAGGCCACCACGACGAAGAGTGCCAACAGCGCGCACAACAATGCTTTTGATGCTGCCAGGCCGTCCATCAATGGCGATATACAGGGACTGGTTACGCGTAATACGGTCGTGCGCGGCGGCGGTGCGCGTCAGCTCAGCGTGAACGTCGCAGAGCCGTAGGTCTCCCAGGTGCTGGTGTCGGCGCCCTGCTGGTTGGCCCAGACATGGACGTTGTAGGTGCCCGCCGGCAACCCGGCGGTGTTCCACTGCCACGTGGCTCCGGGCCCAAATGCCCGCACCATCTGCCAGCCCCCGCTGGTGTCCTGCAGCCAGAACTCGTAGATCGGATTTGGGCAACCGCCCGAGCTGGCGGTGAAGATCACAGGGTTGCCCGCGGGGCCAGAACCGGTCGCCGGGCTGACCGAAGCCGAGGTGCAGCCGGTCAGCGCAATCGTGCTCGAGCCGTAGGCTTCCCAGCTCGCTGTCGGGTCACCGGCCTGGTTGGCCCACACATGAACCGAGTAGGTGCCCGGAGCGAGGCCGGCCGTGCTCCAGCTCCAGGTCGGATCGGTGCTGAAGGCCCGCTGCATGCTCCAGTTACCGTTCGGGTAACCGACCCAGTACTCGAACACCGGGTTGGGGCAGCCGGTCGAGGAGGCGGTGAAGCTCACAGCGGATCCGGCGGGCTGGCTCGGGTTGGCCGGCGAGAGACTCGCCGATGCGCAGGGCGCGGGTGGCGGCGGTGGGGTGATCGAGCCGAGCATGTACTTGAGCTCCCCAAATGCCTGCCATGTGCTGGTGGTGCCGCCCGCCTGGTTGGCCCAGACGTGGACTGTGTACGCGCCTGACGGGTAGCCGGTGGTGTCCCAGCTCCAGGTCGCGCTCGCGCCGAAAGCCTGCTTCATGGACCATCCCCCACTCGTGTCCTGCAGCCAGAACTCGTACACGGGGTTGGAGCACCCGCTTGAGGTGGCGGCGAACTGGACCTGTGTCCCTGCCGGCTGGGGCGAGCTCGGGCTGACTGTGAGGCTCGCCGAGGTGCAGCCCGTCAGCGCCACCGTGCTCGAGCCGTACGCCTCCCACCTGTCGGTGGAGTCGCCGAGCTGGTTGGCCCAGACGTGCACGGTGTAGCTTCCAGGCGCCAGTGCGCCGGTGTTCCAGGTCCAGGTCGGGTCCGCGCTGAACCCACGCGTGATGTTCCAGCTCCCGTCCAGGGTTTGCAGCCAGAACTCGTACACCGGATTCGGACAGCCCGTCGAGCTCGCTGTGAAACCGACGGTGGAACCTGCAGGCTGGCTTGAGGTCGCCGGAGACAGGCTCGCGGAGGCGCACGGCGGCGGCACGCTCACGACCAGCGTTGCGGAAGTGGTGTCAGTGAGGCTGCCGCTGGTCCCAGTGATGTTCAGCGGGTAGGTGCCGACAGGCGTGCTCGCGACTGTCGTGACGTTCAATGTCGAGGTCGTGCCCGTAGCCGGGTTGGGCGTGAACGACCCGGCTGCCCCGGACGGCAACCCGCTCACGGCCAAGGTGACCGAGCCGCTGAATCCACCTGTCGGCGTGATCGAGATCGCGTAGCTGGTGGCGGCGCCCTGCGCCACCGTCTGGCTGCCGGGAGAGACAACGAGCGTGAAGAAGGTTGACGGCTTCACGACCAGGGTCACACCGGTGGTGCGGGTGAGGCTCCCACTCGTGCCGGTGATGGTCAGCGGATAGGTGCCTGGGGTGGTTCCAGTGGATGTTCCCACGGTCAGCGTAGAGGACGTGCTTGCGGTGGGATTCGGGGCGAAGCTTGCGGTGGCCCCTGAGGGAAGCCCTCCGATAGTCAAGGTCACCGTGCCGGTGAACCCGTTGGCCGGCGTGATCGTGACCGCGTAGCTGGTGCCGGCGCCCTTGATCACGGTCTGCGCGCTCGGCGATGCGCTGAGCGAGAAGTTGGGTGCCGGAGGGCCGGTCATGACGGCGAAGTTCTGGGTCTGCCACTGCGCGTAGCCCAAGAACACCGGGCCAGAGATCTGGTTGCTTCCCCAGACGACCCCTGGGTTGTTTGGGTCGGGGGTCGCGCCCGAGTAGTCGCCCCAGCGGCACGGGTTGGGCGTGCAGTTGGTTGGAAAGGCGCTCTCCTGGTCGGCTGCGGCGCTCGAACCAAGGAGGACCTCGCCGGTCGCCATCTGACCGAGCGGGGTGGTGCTCGACCGGGTCTGACCGCCGATCACCGCGAGGAGCGAAGAACTTCCACGGTTGTAGAAGATCGCCGCGTCGCTGCCCGCCGACGAAGGCGAGATGGCGGCGTTCCAGTAGAAGTCCGTGGAGCTCTGGAGCTGTCCTTGCTGGTAGATCTTCTTGAGGGTGGGCAGGAACTCATACCACCGGACCACCGAGCGACCTGACCCGGCCACCGTCTGCTGCGTCCAGAGGCCTTCCGCTCCAGCTTTTGGATCGAAGTGTGCGACGGCCTGGGTGAACCGCCCGTCGAGGGTGTCCACGTGGTAGCTGGTCCCCGGCTGCGGGGCCGCGGGCGGAACGGAGTAGCCGCTGCCGACAGAGATGTCGCCGTCGGCCACCAGGACGGGCCCCGGCCTGGCTTCCATGTGCCAGAGCATCGCCTTGGTCGAGGCCGAGACTGAGACGTCATGCGCGGCAACGATGTAGTCATTGACCCCGGTGTCGCTTGTGTTTGCAGGCACCGGCGTGAAGGCCGGCGTGCCATCGGAATTCTTGATGACGTGAGTGGCATCGGCGAAGAAGGTCGCCGTCACCGGCGAGCTGCAGGTGGAATCAGCGGCGGCGGGTTTGGGGATGGCCCAGACGTTGGCGCTGACGAACGGAAACCCGGTCTTGCTGTCGTCGTAAATGTTGCTTCCGACGGTCACGAAGTTCGCGTCGTGGCCGAGCTTTGGATAGTCCTGGAGATTGCTGCCGGTCGGGATCCCGTACTGGCACCAGCCGTTCGCCAGGTCGCTCGGGTCCCCGGTCTTCGACCACCCGAAGAGCAGGTAGTTGCTGCCCGTGGCGATGCCGACCAGCGCATACAGCCAGCGGCTCGACTGCGGGTCCCATTGAATTTGAGGGTCGCTGGTCGAGACGCCCGCCGGCGTTCGGGCAAAGCTGCCCAGATCAACACGGCTGAGCGCAGCAAGACTGGTGCGGTCATAAACGCCGACGAGGTTGTTGACGAACTCGACATAGCGGGTCGGGCCGATCGAGCCGGTGGAGTCTGGTGGGGTGGCGACATTTCCTTCGTCGGCAGCGGACAACCCGGAGTTGTCCAGCCCGTTGAAGATTCCTCCGACCGATGGTTTGGCTGGGGCCGTGGACGTGCCGGTCCCAGACGTTTGCTGCGCAGCAGCGTTGGCCTTGAGCTTGGCTGCTGCTAGAGCCTTTGGATTCATGGTGTGGAAAGCCGGCGAATGCGGCGCTGCCGAATGACGCGACAGCTGTGGCGCGAGGAGCGTGGCCCGTACGTGGCCGGCCTCTGGTACGACCGCGCCTGGCCTCTGGTGACGGAAAGTGCCGGCGCCGCCCGGATCGGCGGCTGCTGCCGTGGCGGGGGCCAGCACCAGCAAGGCGATGGCGGCTGAAATCACCAGAGCCAGGAAGTTGCGCCTGGGCAACCGGCGACCGACCCGTACGCCGCGCGATCTTGCCGGCACGTCCTCCCCCTCCGGGTGGTGCCACCTGTTCGGCCGGCGCCACCCCGTGACCTCACGATAGAGTTGAGTACTGCTTTGTTCAATAGCCAACGCTCCACGAGCGAGCGTTGGTCGCCGCCATCCTGAACCCAACTCACCGAACCGGCTGCTCGTGGCTCAGGATGTTCGTGACCCGCGCACGCCACATCACCGCCGTGCTGCTTCGTGCGTTAGCGTGATGATCAAGGGTTTACCGGCCACTATCATCTGGACGTCTTGGCATTCACAGTCGAAGATCTGGCCCGCACGGCCCTGGTTCGCATCCTTCCACGCAGCCGCTATCGCCTGGCTGCACACACCGATGCGAGGTTCCAGTCCTTTGCTTCTAACACCGCTCGAATCACCTACCGCCAGCAAGGCGCCACACCAGCCTTCCTGCTCTTTTCCGGGCCTGGTCAGGATCCCAGCGCCGGGGCGACCGCCGCTGCCGCATGGGCGGAGGCGAACTGGCGGCCGAACGCAATCCAGCGCAAGGTCCGACCGGGCGTGGTGGCGGTACAGGTCGCGCCCGGCGCCGAGCTGACGACAGCCGGCCTCGTGGCGGGCGCCGCGGTGCCGGCGACGGTCTGGACTGTCGACTCCGAAACCGGCGCTGTTGAGCTGGCCGGCTATCCACCCGGTTCGCCATCGGGAGCAGAGGTCAAACGCGCCGCCGTCGCGCTCGCGAAGGGCCTATCCGCCCCTTCCTTGGGTGAGCTGGACCTCGCCGAGCGGGCTCTGATGCAGACGCGCACGATCGCGGTGCCACGGATGCTGGGCGGCGTCGCCGGCATCCTGCTGGTGCTCTTCGCCCTACGCTACGGATTCGGCGGGCTGTCCAGCCTGTTCCTCCTGTCCAGCCTCCTCGGAGCGGGACAGGTGGGAACCCTTCCGGGTGGCAAGGCACTCATCATCGGCGGGCTCGTGGTCAACGTGCTGATCCTGGTCGGGATCCTGTTCGGACTCGGCGTCCTCTTCAATGTCCGCAACCTGGCCTTTCGCATGCCCGGTTTCGCGAGCGCTGTGCCGCGAACGCGCACCCTCACCTGGGTTGGCTATGCAGCGGTCATGATCGGGCTCGCGGTTGTGCTCGACGGCGTGATTCCGGCCGCCGAGCGGACGAGCATCCAGAATGCAGCCGGCGGCCAGTACCAGCACGTAACCACGACCGCAGCCGACGACGGCACCGAGACCGTTGTGGCTGTCGGTGGAGACCTGACCGTCGATCTATCGGCGTGGCCTTCGTCGGAGTGGCCGGGCGTCCAGTTCAAGGCCAGCAACCCCAGCGTCCTCACGCTGGACGCGACCCCGTCGCCTGGCGCGCCGCCGGTGGCCAGGTTCACCGCCCACCAGGCGGGCACGTCTCGGGTGGACGGCGCCTCCGCCGACGGACGCTACAGCTTCCAGCTGCGGGTCACCGTCATCAGTTAACGAGCGCTCGTGATGCGTCCTTGACGGACGCGCCGGCTGGTTTCGGCTGCTGCTCTAGGGCGTCGACGAGGGCTTGACGCCGGCGGTCTCGGCGGCTTCCCTGGCTGCGCTTTCTCCGGCCTCGTGCGTCGCGTTCTCGTTGGGATGACCGGAACCGGGCCCGGCGGGACGTACGCCTGAGTTCTCGGCCGACTCGTGGGCGGCTGTTTCGCCCTTTTCGTGAGCCGCCGTCTCGTTGGATTTGAAGGTCGGGGCGGGCGAAGCGGCTGCGGCAGCGCTGGCCGGGGTTAGCGTCGATTTCGCCAGGACTGTCGCGCCGACGACGCCCCCGAGGATCATCGCCGCGGCCATGCCGGATCCGAAGAGCAGGGTGCGAGTCTTGTTCATATCGGAATTTTCTCGGCCCAACCTCAAAATTGGCTTGGAAACGGGTGTGAGTTTTGGACCGAGACGGACCGAGGCGGCTCGGCGAGCCGCCTCGGGACCACCTACTTCTTTCCGGTGCTCGTCTCTGGAGTCGACCGACGGTGTTCCGGTACGGAAATCTTCTTTCCGGCCTGCTTTCGCGTGTAGCCGGGTACCGCCACGATCTTGTTGCCTTTCTTAGTTTCTGCCATGCCTGAACCTCCGTTGGATCTCAGTCGCCGGCCGACCTCGTTGAGCCGGCAGAGGCCATCGACGGCCGCTGAGCGTTGGCTACGACTGGCTTG
>JALYYG010000002.1 GCA_030946685.1 Candidatus Dormiibacterota bacterium
CATTCCCAGCCTCGCCTTGAGACGCGACCTCAGTGGAAGCCCCGACTTTGACGCGTACCGCACCGTCCTGGCCCGGTTGTATCGGGCGATCGCAGGAACCACGGGCTGTGACGTGATCGTCGACTCCTCCAAACTTCCGAGTTACGGACGGCTGCTTGGTTTGATGCCCGAAATCGACCTATACGTCGTCCATCTCGTGCGCGACTCGCGCTCGACTGCCACCTCATGGGCGCGTATCAAAGACCAGCCGGACCGAGGGGTGGCCGGCACCATGCAGCGGATGTCACCGCTCCATTCGGCCCTCCTCTGGAACCTGTGGAACTCCGCCTCCAAGCCGCTACTCGCGCCGCCGTCGGCACGCTACCTCAGGCTGCTATATGAGGACTTTGTGGCCGATCCACGTGGATCGGTCGAGCGGATCGTCCAGCTTTTGGGGATGGGCGACGCCCAGCTACCGTTCGAGGATTCCTCGACAGTCGTCCTGGGGCCCAACCACACCGTGGCCGGAAACCCGGACCGGCTTCGATCGGGTGCAGTCGTCATCCGGACCGATGCAGGAGCGGCGTTCCGGTTGCGTGGCAGGGATCAGCTTCTCGTCACTGCGCTCACGTTTCCGCTCCTTGTACGCTTCGGCTACCCCTTGTTGCCAAAGGCCGGCCGTCCGCCAGAGGAGATCGGGATCCAGCACCTCCCCGGGCCACTTCGGACGTGGCGCAGGATCCAGCGTCACTGGCAGTGGGGCAGGCAGGAGGGTTTCTGGCGGCTGGTCGAGGAGGATCAGCTCGATCCTCGGGCTCGGCTGGCGGGCGCGCTGCGCCGGCGCGACTGGCGCCGCCGCCATCCAATCACACCGGGCTCGACGACGCCGGTCTTCCTGGTCGGCCTGCAACGGTCGGGAACCAACATGGTTGCCCGCGCCCTCGAGGCCAATCCGGAGTTCGAGGTCCGCAATGAGAACGATCGAACAGCTTTTGACCGTTTCCGGCTCCGTCCGCTCCCGGTAGTGCGCGAGATCGTGACCCGATCCAGGCAGCGGTTCCTCGTGCTGAAGCCCCTGATCGACTCGCATCGCGTGGATGAGCTCCTCGGCGGGTTGGGCACGCCGAGCCCGGGCCGAGCCCTATGGACGTACCGAGGGGTCGACGGACGCGTTCGCTCCGCGCTGTCCAAGTTCGGTGTTCAAAACCTCCAGGTGCTTCGAGCGATTGCACAAGGACGGGCGGGCGAGCTCTGGCAGGCGCAGCGCCTCTCACCCGACTCCATGGACCTGATTCAGGGCCTGGACGTCGACCTGGTCACGAACGAGACCGCCGCAGCGGCGATCTGGTACGTGAGGAACTCGCTCTACTTCGATCTCGGCCTTGACGCGCGTGCCGATTGCCTGCTGGTCTCCTATGACCGGATGCTGGACGATCCGGAGCGCGAGGTTCGTCGAATCTGCGAGTTCCTTGGCACCGAATACCAGCCCGCTATGACGGCCGGTATTGCACGTCGACCCGCCATCACCAGGGGTGAACTCGACATCGATCCGAAAGTCAGGCAGCGATGCAGCGATCTCGAGCGCAGGCTCGAGGAAGCCGGCGCCGTTCCGGCCGCGAGATGATCGCCAAAGGTCTTCCGCGGAAGCGACGCTCCTTGCTGCGGCAGGCCGGTTCCACCAGCGTGATCGCGGGCTTGGCCGTTTTGACGGGATTTCTGCTCGACGTCGTAATCGCCGCCTCGTACGGCGCAGGGCCTATCACCGACTCCTTTTTCGTCGCCGCCCGGCTCCCGCTGGGCGCCGGGGCGCTCGCCGTCGCGGCGGCCAACCAGGCCCTGGTGCCGGCCTTTGCCACGTCGCTGGGCAAACGAACCGAGCAGGCAACATGGCGCCTCGCCTCGATCATCATCACGACCACTCTTGCCGGTGGCGCGGTGCTTGTTGCAGCCATTTCATTGCTGGCCGGACCGTTGGTCGCGCTCACCGCTCCGGGGCTGCCGGCGGCCGAGGCGAAGCTGGCCGCCGAGCTGGTGCCGGTCACCTTTGCGATGATCCCGCTGGTCGTCTCATCCGAGGTCCTGCGCGCGCTCCTCAACGCCCGGTTCTCGTTCGTGGTGCCGGCGGCCACCAACATCGCCCTCTCAGGCACGGCGGCAGCGGTGATCTTGGCCACCCGCCATAACCCGCACGCCATCGCCTGGGCCTACCTGGCGGGGGCGGTGGTGCAGCTCACCTTCATCTCGGCCTTCGCCATGCTGAACGGATTCCGTTACCGCCCATCCCTTCGGCTGCGGGACGAGCATTTCCGATCCGTAGCCAAGCTGTCGGTGAGACCGATTGTGGCCGGGGGACTGAACCCCGTGACCCGTGTCGCCGAGCAGGTGCTGCTCTCCTACCTGCCGACTGGTTCGATCACGATCGTCGCCTACGGCTACCGGCTCATCAGCGCGGTGGGCGGGACGATCTTCTTCAGGTCGGTGATGGTCACCCTGTTGCCTCGCCTCACCGCCGCCGGGTCGAAACCGGCCGAGCTGAACAAGCTTGCCGGGCAGGGCCTTCGCATCATGCTCGCCCTGTCTTTGCCGCTCACCGCTTTTGTCGCCGTCCTGGCGACGCCGGTGGCCCTCGTCGTGTTCCAACGGGGTCAGTTCACGCGCGAAAAAGCCCTGTTGCTTGGGACGCTGATCACTGTTTACGCATTCAGCCTTGTCGGCTCGGGGGTCCAGCGCGCCCTGCTGGCCCCGTTCTTCGCGCTGCTCGACACCAGGACGCCACTGCGGAACACTATCTACGGGGTGGTCGCCAACCTGGTCCTCCTGCCGGCTGCCGTCGGCGCCATCGCCCTGGCGGGCGGGCCCGCAGTGATCGGAGTCGCGGTGGCGTACTCGATCGCCCAGTACGTCAACGTCGCCCACGCCGCCTACCGAGTACGTTCGGTGGCCGGCTCTCCGTGGCGGGGGACGGCCCCGCTCGCGCTCAAGGTGGCTCTGGCCTCAGGGCTGAGCGCACTCGCGATGCTGCCCGCTGAGAGATGGCTGGAGCTCGAACGCCCGAAAACGAGGCTGGTGGAGCTTGGCGGCCTGGTTGCAGTCGGCCTGATCGGCCTGGTGGTGCTGGGCGGTGCTCTCGGATTACTGTTCTTCAGGGAGATTCGACACCGCCGGCTGCGGAGCGGGGCGGGGAACGGTCAGGGCTCATCCCCCGGGCATGGGACGGACGTCACCTTGCGAATGGCTCCAGTAAGTGAGACAACAGTGGGAACGCCTGAGAAGGCGCAGAGGGAGGGAGTTTGAACACTGCTTTGAGCACGCGTCCGTTGGGGTCCGGCTTGGGCCCAAAGGTGATCTTCGGACTCGGTGCGGCCGCCGTCTTGGGGGTCTCCGTTGAGGCCGCCTACGAGCTCGCCACCGGTGGGTCGAAGCTGCTGGTCGTCATTCCGATCTCCGTCCTCCTCGGGCTTGCCCTGGTCATCATCGGCCTGGTCAACTTCCAGCTCTTCGCCTTCCTCACCATCGCCATCAGGTCCAGCCTGGACATCGCGCGCCCGGATCTCGGGAACAACGGGACGGCCAGCGGCGGGGCCGGGACCGCCTACGCCTCCGGACTGGACCCTGCAGGCGCCCTGGCCATCACCTTCATGGTCGCCTCACTTTTCTGGTTCATGTCGCGGAGGATGAGCAAGGCGACCTCACCACCTCCTTCGATTCACCGGATCGCCCTATCCACATTTGCAATCACCGGCTTCCTCAGCGTGATCGCGTCAAGCCGCCCCCTGATCAGCTTGCTGGAGGCGATCCGCGTTTCGGCCGTTGCCGTGATGCTGGCGGTGATGGAGATCCTGCTGGTCGATCGAGCCGCCATCAAACGGCTGATCCTTGCGATCTATCTTTCGGCGCTGGTTCCGGTCGGCCTCACCCTCTTCTATATCGCGTTGCACAAGCCGCAGTTCACGAGCGGCGGATTCAGCCGCTATCAGGGGACCTTCTCGCAACCGAATCCGTTCGCGATCTACCTGACCATGCTCATCGTCATGGGCGTCGCGCTTCTGCCGTACCTGAAGGTGCGCGTTCGGATCTTGATGCTGGTGCTCATCGTGGCCAGCGTCGTCTGCCTCTACCACACCTTCACACGCAGCGCCTGGGTGGCGGCCGTCATCGGTGT
>JALYYG010000021.1 GCA_030946685.1 Candidatus Dormiibacterota bacterium
AAGGTCTCGGTCATCATCAGCGTTGCCTCCGCATCGGCCACTCGCGAACCATCGTCGCGGTTTTCGATGTAGGCCGACGCATAGACAAGCGTCCGCCTCATCCTGTCCACCTTGCCGACGACGCGTATCGGCTCGCCCAGCTTCAGCGGCCGGCGGTAGCTGACCTGCAATCGGCCCGTGACGCCCGGATGGCCGGCATGCCAGGCGGCCCAGCCCACGGCTTCGTCAAGCAACAGCGCGACGATGCCGCCGTGCGCCATTCCCGCCCAGCTCTGGTACCGCTCTGGGACCTCGAATTCGACGCTCGAGCCAGCCGGGCCCGGGACGAAAACCAGGCGCAGACCTTCCGGGTTGAGGGGACCGCATCCAAAGCAATGACCGTCGAATCTGACTTCCATGGCGGCACTCTAGACTGAAGCGAGCAAGGAGGTTAGTGAGATGGCTGTGACGCTCGACTACCTGATGGTGGAGGACGCCCCCCCGGCTGCGGTCATCACCCTCAACCGGCCTGATCAGCTGAACGCGCTCTCGACCGGGCTGATGACGGAGCTGACCGAGGAGCTCGAGCGTCAGGCTGTCCGGCCCGACGTGCGTGCAATCGTGCTCAAGGGCGCCGGGCGCGCCTTCTCCGCCGGCCACGACCTCAGGGAGATGATGGATCGAAGCCTGGAGGAGGAACGGGAGATTTTCGCCATCTGCAACAAACTGATGGCGACGGTGCAGTCAGTGCCGGTTCCCGTGATCGCCGCGCCGCACGGGATAGCCACAGCAGCGGGTTGTCAACTGGTCGCGACGTGCGACCTGGCCATCGCCAGCGACGACTGCCGCTTTGCGACGTCCGGCGTTCGGTATGGACTGTTCTGTTCCACGCCTGGCGTCGCCGTGGCTCGCAATGTCAGCCGCAAGCATGCGATGGAGATGCTCTTGACAGGGCGCTTCATCGATGCGGCGACAGCCGAGCGGTGGGGCTTGATCAACCGCGCTGTCCCAATCGCGCAGCTCGACGCGGAGGTCAGCTCATTGGTAAATGAGCTGGCCCAACTCAGCCCTTACGCGCTGCGTATCGGCAAGGAGGGGTTCTACCAGCAGATCGAGGTCACCCAGGCGGATGCTTACAAGCAGATGGCGGAGACGATCTCCTGCAATGCCGTAGCGCCGGACGGCAAGGAAGGCATCGCGGCGTTTGTCGGAAAGCGCAAGCCCGTCTGGCACGAGGATTCTTAACAGGCTGGGTTCCCACGGCTCCGATCACGTGGTTCAGTTCGATGCGGCGTGCCGGTTGGGGGAGGGGACCGGACGGGAGGCGGGAGGGCCCGCGCAGCGTGGGTCTCTCAGCCGCGGCAGTTCCATGAGCCTGTCACCTGGAGGCCCGGCTTCCCGGTATAGCCGTTGGTGAGCGCCGCGTTCAATGCCCCAGACTGCTGGCCGGGATCCAACGTGAAGGTGACCTTGTCGCGCGGCAGGTTAAGCCACACTTTCGTGTGGTCAACGCTGCGCACCACGATTGATAGGTCGGCAGTGTGGTACGCACCCGGACCGCGGAAGTTGTTGACAACGAATGCGACCTCCCACACCTGACCGCTCGCATCGGTCATCCCGTAGAAGGTGTCGGCCCACTGCTCGCCGTTGCGCGTCTTGGACCCCGTACACGCGCTGACCTGATCCCCTGAGTCGGCCACGATCCCAGCCATCTGCCCCACCATATCGCCTGTGAACGCCAGGCTCAGCGTCCAGCTGCCCTGAGCGACGACTGGGGTTGGAGACGCCACCGAAGCGTGGTTGTTCTGACCGCAGGCTGTGAAAACGATGAGGGCGACGATGCCCGCAGCACGGAGCATGTGATCGAATGTTAGCCGTGGCGAAGGGCGCGGAGCGCATGACCCAGGCCATGAGATCGCTCGAGGCCGCCTTTCTGATCGGGGTCGAAGGCGTAACGGAGATATGGCTGGTGCGACACGGCGACTGCTACGAAGGCATGGCCGAAGGCCCCGATCCCCCCCTCAGCACACTCGGGCGCCAGCAGGCGGAACGACTTGCCGAGCGCGTCCGTCGGGTCGGTGCGGCTGCGGTCTACTCAAGCCCATACCGGCGGGCAATGGAGACCGCGCGGATTATCGATGATGACGTGCACGACGACGCGCGCCTCGTCGAGATCGACCTCGAGCTCGGCGACGACGGCCACCTTCAGTTCAACGAATCGACTGTCAGTGTCGTCGAAAGGATGCGCTCCGCCATCGACGATATTGTCGAGGTGCATCCCGGCAAGCACGTCGTGGTTGTCACGCACGGGGTTGCGCTCATGGCTTACATCACCAATGTCCTGCGGCTCGAGCCCGGCCAGGTGCGCCTGCTGCCCTACTACACGAGTGTCAGTGTCGTGAGGGCACTCGGTGATCTGCGCATGGTCGGTGGCATCGCCGACACGGCGCATCTCGAGTGACCGACCGGATCCGCGACGATCTCCAGGCCCAGTGTCGCGAGCGGCTAGGCCGGCCGTCACTGCGCGTCGTCTCGATCCAGCCAATCCCCGAGGGCCACTCCGGATTCACCTACTTCGTCACCATCGACGACGACGAGGGCTTGCGCCGCTTCGTCCTCCGCCTCCCCCCTCCTGGTGCCCGAATCGCCGGCCCGGCGGACGTCGTCCGACAGGGCCGCATCATGGCTGCTCTCCACGCTGCCGGCCTGCCCGCACCCGCCATCCCGGTCCTTGCGTCAGATCCGGTCGTGGACGGCCGGCCTTTCGTCCTGATGGATGCGGTCGAAGGCACCCGGATCGACAGGGCCGGTGTCGAGCAGAAGCCGCTCGACATCGCGGGGTCCGCCGTGCGCGTCTTGAAGAGCTTTCACGCATTGGCTCTGGACAGGACCGGCATCGGTGATGAAGCGCCAGTTGGCCTGCAGGCGGAAATGCTGCGATGGCTATGGCTGATGGAGCGGGCGCCCGAGGAGCTCACGACGCGCGCGGGCGACCTTGGCGGCCTGCTGGCAGCGCGCATTCCGGCCGAGCGAGAGCCCACTCTAGTGCACGGTGACTATCACTACGGCAACATGCTGTTCAGAGGTTCGGATGTAGTGGCGGTGCTCGACTGGGAGATCGCCCAGATCGGTCAGCCCCTCCTCGATCTCGGCTGCCTCTGCATCGTGTCCCACCGCCGCAGATACGAAGGCGCCCCCAACCCGGGTGGCTCGATCGATGTTGCAGTCGAAGACCTGTACCGGCTTTATGGCGCCGACGCCGACGAGATGCGCTGGTACCTCGCACTGAGCCTGTACAAGTACGCTTCGATCTTCGGCTACAACCTCATGCTCCACCGGCGTGGGAAGCGCCCCGACCCCATGTACGAACGTTTGACGGATACGATCGTCGGCATGATCGAAGAGGGGATCGCGCTGCTCGAGAGCAGCACGTAGGAGACTAAGGAAAATTGTCATGGGACTTCTCGACCGAGCCTGAGTTCGAAAGCAAGCTCGAGTGGATGCGGGCCTTCATGCGGAAGGAGGTCTATCCGCTGGAGGTGCTCGACACCGATGATGCCGGCTTCATGAGGGCAATCCGTCCATTGCAAAGCGAGGTGAAGAAGCAGAAGCTGTGGGCGACTCACCTGCCCCCTGAACTGGGCGGCCAGGGATACGGCCAGGTCAAACTCGGGCTCATGCACGAGATCGAGGGCGCCTCGGTCTGGGGCCCCATCGTCTTCGGCAACCAGGCCCCCGACTCAGGCAACTCCGAAGTCCTCGCGCACTTCGGGACCGAACAGCAGAAGAAGCGCTGGCTCCATCCGCTGCTCGACGGCAAGATCCGCTCCGCGTTCTCGATGACCGAGCCGGGCACTGCCGGCTCAGACCCGACGCTCCTTTCCACCACTGCGGTGCTCAAGGGCGACGAGTGGGTGATCAACGGGCACAAGTGGTTCACGTCAAACGGGATGATCGCCGACTTCCTGATTGCAATGGTCGTCACCGACCCCGATGCCGGTGCGTACCAGAGGGCTTCGATGATCATCGTCCCGGCCGACACAGCGGGGCTCAAGAAGGTACGCAACATCCCGACGATGGCCGGAGAGCACGAGCGGTTCGGATACGGCCATGCCGAGATCCTGTACGAGAACGTGCACGTGCCCAAGGAGAACCTCCTGGGCGAGCGCGGTCAGGGGTTCATGATCGCCCAAGCCAGACTCGGACCGGGTCGCATCCACCACTGCATGCGATGGCTCGGCCAGGCGCGCCGCGCGTTCGACATGCTTTGCGAGCGCGCCTTGCAACGCGAAGCCTTTGGTAAGAAGCTTGCCAGCCACCAGACGGTGCAGAACTGGATCGCCGACTCGGCCGCAGAGATGCAGGCGGCGCGCCTGATGACGCTGCACGCGGCATGGGTTATCGATACGCAGGGCGCGGCTGCGGCGCGCAAGGAGATCTCGCTGATCAAGTTCTTCGGCGCCAAGGTCTTGCACGACGTGATCGACCGTGCGATCCAGATCCACGGCTCCCTGGGCTACTCGTCAGACCTTCCCCTGGAGGAGATGTACCGGCACGCGCGCGCCGCTCGCATGTACGACGGCCCCGACGAGGTGCATCGCGTCTCAGTGGCGCGCCAGATACTGTCCGGTTACGAGGAGCCCCCGGGCATATGGCCCCGCGAGCACGTACCCACGCGGCGCGAAGCTGCGCAGAGAAAGTTCGCCGCGCTCCTGGAGGCAACCGTTACTGACAAGTAGGGGTGTACCAAGCTCGGACCCCCCACCCGCCCGCGCTCGCTTCGCGTGCGGAGCCGACCTCTCCCCCCTTCCGGGGGAGGCTTAGGAGACGACTTCCGCCAGGTGCAGCCGGTCCCAGTCCGAGTACGGGCCGTTGACATGGATGATCCGCCTCAAGCCCGCCTGCTCCAAAAGGCTCGCCGCGATGCCCGCCCTGTAGCCGGATGCGCAGTGGACCGCCACCGGCGCCTCGACCGGGATCTCGGCAGCACGGTTCGGTATGTCCGGCACATAGATGTGAACGGCCCCCGGCACGTGCCCGGCCGCCCATTCGTGCTCGTCCCTAGCGTCCACGACGGTCATCGGCTCGGCGCTGAGGATCCACGCCGCCATGTCCTCGACGTCAACGGTCTCGAACGTGGATAGCTCCCGCCCGCTCGCACGCCAGGCGTCCATGCCCCCGTCCAGAACACCCTCGACGGTGTCGAACCCGATGCGGTACAGCTGGCGCTGCGCCTCCCGATGCTGCGCGTCAGTGCCGCCGGCAAGGATGATCTGCCGGCCACGCGGGACCAGCCACCCGACCCACGCGCTCCATGGACCGCCCAGGCCGACGCTGTAGCTCCCCGGGATATGGCCCCGGTCGTAGTCTCGCCCGGCGCGGACGTCCACGACCGCTGCGCCCAGGTCTTTGAGAGCCGCAACCGCATCCGCGCTCAGCTTCGCGGGCGCTGCGGGGTTTCGGCCAAGCAACCGAGCACCGGCGAGGTTGATGGCCGCCATGTCGCGGTAGTAGGTCGGGTAGCGATTCTGATTGAGAGCTCGAGCCAGGAACGGCATCACCTCGGTGGTCTGGAAGAACGGGTTCGTGGCGCGCTCGGCGCCAAGCGTGGTCTCGTGCCCGCTCCGACCGCCGGCACCGCAGAACGAACCAGCGCCGTGGGTCGGGAAGACGGCGATCTCGTCGGGCAGGCCACGAAGCCGAACCTGCAGAGTCCGCAGAGCCTCCAGGGCAAGATGGACCGCGAGGTGCGGGCCGAATAGATCGGTCCGGGCGATCGCACCCACCATCACCGCGCCACCCGAGAAGAGCGCGCGCGGGCGACCGCCTTCCGTGAGGACATAGCTCAGATGGTCGGGTGTATGACCAGGCGTATGGATCGCGCGGAGCGTCACAGCTCCGACACTCAAGTCGTTGCCGGCTGGCAGCTCGGCGATGTCGGTCCCAGCCTCGGCGTGGAGCTCGCGACGGCCGGACACGAAGTCGTTGTGGAGGTGGGTGTCGAGGGCGTGAGTCACCTTGACGCCGAGCGAGTCTGCCGTACTTAGATAGGCCTCGACATCGCGCAGAGGATCGATGAGCACAGCCACCTGGCTGTCGCGGTCTGCCACGAGGAAGCTCGCGTTGCCGAGCTCTGGGGCGCGGAACGATTCGACAGTGAACACCCGTCGATCACCCGAAGGACAGCGGAGCCGTCGTCACGAGCAACCACACCGTGATCAGGGTCACGGCAACCGCACCCCCATAGAAGATGACCTGCGCCAAGACGCTCTTGGCCGCCGGCACGCCGAGATCGACCAGCAGGTAACGGAGCCTGTGCGCGAAATGGAAGAACGAGAGGGCGATCAGGGCGATCAGGTAGAGCTTCACGATCGGGTTGCCCAGGATGCTGATCCAGGTGTCGTAGTGGCGATCCACGACCGGGACGATGTTCAGGGGCCCGAGGACCCCCTGGACCAGAATGTGCACCGGGAGAACGAGCGCGGCCAGCCCGCCGCCATTCGCGAACATAAACCACCAGAACAGGTGGCCCAGGGCGAGCTTGGGACGCTTGGCTTCCTCGTTCATCGCCCGAACCCGATGAGGACCGCGCCGATCACGATCGAAGCCACAAACCACAGCGTGAACATCACCGCCACGATCAGTCGCGGCGGAACGGACCGGTCCAGAACCTTGAGGTGGATGATGACGCCGGCCAGGCTCAGGAACGTGATGCTGTGGTAGAGCGCGAACAGCAGGCAGATGACGCTGAAAATGACGAAAGCGGCTGAGGTATGCGGCGCGTAGCCCTTGGCGCCCGCGCCCGCGCGATAGATCTCGACCAGGAACCACAGCAGCCATACGGCCAGCGGTAGCGCGGTGAACTCGCGGACCATGTACCAGAAGTAGTGGCGCTTTCGCGTCCACCAGCCTGCTGCCATCGCCGGCTTGTAGGCGCGCGTCGCGGCGTGTGCCGGCGTGCCGGCCTCGAGATTCATTCGCGGTTTCCGTAGGGCATTACGAAACGCAGCGTGGTGTCGAGCTTGGATTGCTGGATGGCCTTGGCCGGATCGACGCCTTTCGGACAGACGACCGAACACTCGCCCACGAAGCTGCACTCCCAGAGTCCATCCGAAGCAGCGATAACGGGCAGACGCTCTTTGGTTCCCTCGTCGCGAGAGTCGAGGTTGTAGCGGCGTGCGAGGGCTATTGCCGCCGGACCGAGGAACTCGTTGTCGAGTCCATAGACCGGGCAGGCCGCGTAGCAAAGCATGCAGTTGATGCATTGGCTGAACTGGCGGAAGTCGTCGATCTGGTTCATCGTCTGCAGGTGCTCACCGGCACCAAGCGGCAGCTCCTGTTTACGGATGATCCAGGGCTTGATCGACTTCAGCTTATGCATGAAGTCCTCCATGTCGACGACGAGGTCGCGGACGATCGGAAAGTTGTTCAGCGGAGTCACCGTCACTGAGCGCGGCCAATAGTCGCGAAGGAAAGCACTGCACGTCAGCTTCGGCGTTCCGTTGACAGTCATGCCGCAGCTGCCGCATATTCCCATGCGGCACGACCAGCGATAGCTGAGGCTGCCGTCGATATGCGCCTTGATGTAGTTGAGTGCGTCGAGCACCACCATGCTCTCGTCGCTGAAGGGAACGTCGTATGCCTGTACGCGCGGCGCGGTGTCCTTTTCGGGGTTGAACCGTGTCGCGCGAATGGTGATCCTCTTTTCGGCCAATTGGTCCTCCCCTCAGTAAGCCCGTGCTTGTGGCTTGAAGTTGGTGATGCGAACGTCGCGGTACTCCAGCCGCGGGGCAATCTCTTCGGTGCGGAACGCGATGGTGTGCTTGAGGAACTTGACATCGTCCCGCTCCGGGAAGTCGCGTCGGGCGTGAGCGCCACGCGACTCCTCGCGCGCGAGCGCCGAGTAAGTGATCACCTCGGCCACCTCGAGCATGAAGTCGAGCTCGAGGGCTGCCATGAGCTCAGTGTTGAAGGTTCGACTCGAGTCTTCGATCTTGATCTTCTGAAAGCGGTCGCGGAGAACACTCAGCTGCTTGGTCAGCTTCTCGAGGCCGTCGCGGGTACGGAACACACCGGCGCCGGCATCCATGTTGTGCTGCATCTCCTCGCGGATGGCGCCGATGCGCTCGTCGCCACTCTTTTTGTCGAGGTAGTCCATCTCGATGCGCCGGGTCTCGTCATGAAGCATCGAGGCTATGGGGTTGGTTCCGACCGCCTTGGCCGAGCTCGCGTACTCAGCGGCCGCCCGGCCGGCCGCTGCGCCGAACACCAGGCACTCGGAGAGGGAGTTGGAGCCTAGCCGGTTGCCGCCGTTCAGCCCAACGTTCGCACATTCACCTGCGGCATAAAGACCCGCGAGAGGCGTGACTCCTGAGATGTCTGCATCCACGCCACCCATTTGATAATGCTGGACGGGCCGGACCGGGATCGGGTCATGCACTATGTCGATGCCGACGTATTCCCGGCCCAGCTCACGCATGAAGGGCAGCTTGTGATCGATCACGTCCTCGCCGAGATGCCTGACGTCGAGGTGCATGTATTTGCCGTGCGGGCCTTCGAAACCGCGACCCTCTTCAAACTCTGTCGTCATGGCTCGAGAAATGATGTCGCGCGGCCCCAGCTCCATCTTGTTGGGCACGTAGCGCTTGAGGAAGCGCTCGCCATCCTTGTTGGTGAGATAACCACCCTCGCCGCGGACCGCCTCAGTGATCAGGATCCCGGTGAAGGGCAAACCGGTCGGGTGGAACTGGACCATTTCCATGTCCTTGAGTCCGACGCCGGCGCGATACGCGAGCGACATGCCGTCACCGGTGCAGATGTTGCCGTTGGTGGTGAACGCATACACGCGGCCAAGGCCCCCGGTGGCAAGGATCACCGACTTGGCGGTGATCGCATCAAACCGCCCGCTCCGCATGTCGATTGCGACCACGCCGGAGCAGCGCCCATCCTCGACCAGGAGCTTGGTCACGAACGCCTCGTCGTGGCGGTGGATCTGGGGGTACTTGAGCGAGGTCTGGAAGACCGTGTGCAGCATGTGGAAGCCCGTCTTGTCAGCGGCAAAACAGGTGCGCCAGGTCGTCATGCCGCCGAACGGCCTGGCCGAGATCTTGCCATCGGGGTCGCGGCTCCACGGGCAGCCCCAGTGCTCCATCTGGATCAACTCGATCGGCGCCTCGCGAACGAATGCCTCCACGACGTCCTGGTCGGCAAGGTAGTCGGAGCCCTTGATCGTGTCGAAGGCGTGGGTTTCGTAGCTGTCCTCCGGTCGAAGCACGGCCGCGGCTCCGCCCTCCGCCGAGACAGTGTGACTTCTCATCGGGTACACCTTGGAGACCATCGCGACCCTAAGCCTGGGGTTGGCCTCGACCACGGCTATCGCTGCCCTGATGCCGGCGAGCCCTCCGCCGACTACCAGGACGTCGTAGCTCTCAAAATCCATGTGGCACATTCATGTTATTCGGTCCCCTGACCTGACTCCCTTCTGGCCGCGACCGCCCGAGCGCTACCCCGGACGCCTGCCGGAACGCGCGGACGTGCTCGTGATCGGCGGCGGCATCACTGGGGTAAGCCTGCTGCACCATCTCGGGAAGCGCGGCATCGAAGCGGTTCTGATTGAACGCCATCACCTGGCGGCCGGCGCGAGCGGCCGCAATGCCGGCTTTCTGCTCGCGGGCGTCGCCGACAGCTACGCCGAGGCTGTGCGCATCTTCGGCCGAGGTCGAGCCGGCTACATCTGGAACATGACAATCGAGAACCACATCCAGGAGATCGAGTCGATAGGCGGTCAAGAGGTCGGCTACCGGCGACACGGTAGCGTCGTCCTCGCGTCTGGTGAGAAGGAGGCGGAGCAGCTCGCACAATCCGCTCAACTGATGCACGAGGACGGGTTCGACTGCGTATGGGACGGTAGGCGGCTCATCAATCCTGGGGATGGCGAGGTCATCCCCTCGCTGCTGGTTGGCGCGTTCGCGCGGCAGGCACCTAAACGCTCTGTGCGCGAAGGTGTGGAGGTGACTGCTATCGAGCCCTCGAACGGCGACGTGCTGGTTCACGCCGGCGACGCCGAGTGCCGTGCCGGCAGCGTGATCCTCGCCACCAACGCCTACACTCCGCAGCTCTTGCCGTCAGTGCCGATCCAGCCGCGGCGGGCTCAGATGCTGGCGTCGGAGCCCGAGGCGGCCCGCCTGTGCGAGCAGCCTACCTACTCTCACTTCGGCTACCGGTACTGGCGGCAGATGCCCACCGGCGAGATCCTCGTCGGCGGCTGGCGTGACACATCGATGGAAACCGAGATCGGCTACGTGGAGCGGCCGACTGCGGCCATCCAGTCCCACCTCGAGGATCATCTGCGGGGCATGGGAGCACGGGGCGAGATCACCCATCGGTGGGCGGGGACCATGGGCTTCACGGAGTCCGGCCTGCCGCTGGTCGGGCCTGTCGACGGCATGCCGAACGTGTACATCTGTGCCGGCTACAACGGCCACGGCATGGGCTTCGCGTTCATGAGCGCGAAGCAGCTGGTCGCGGGATTGTGAGGCTAGTCGGGTAACGCCCGACCCAAGAACTCGATCCAGTTAGCGCCCATCACGCCGTCCACCTGGGCGCGGCTGAAGTGCTTGCGAAGGCGAACTGACAGATCTCGCAACTCCGAAAGCTCGGTCAGCGGTGCATATCTCACGCCGAATCCACCGTCTAGGTCCGTGCCTAGTCCAATATGTTCCGGGCCGCCGGCCGCGCGCGACAGATGAACCGCATGGCGCACCACATCGTCGAGCGAAGCGTGTCCCGTCGTGCGGAGGTGGGGCTGGTAGAAGCTGACACCGAGCATGCCGCCCCTGCGGGCGACCTCGGCCGCTGTCGCGTCGGTGATCTGCCTGTCTCCAGGCACTAACGTGCGAGCGTTGCTGTGCGAGGCCATGATGGGTCCGCGCCAGAGCGCGAACGCATCCGCGACCGCCTGATCGGCCATATGGCTCAGGTCCAGGATCACCCGCTTGCGCCTCATCGCCTTGAGGAGCTGATCGCCGAGTGCGGTCAGGCCGCCTGGAGCGCCCGTGCCACCGCTGTAGCGCGTCGCACCCCACGCTGGTCCAATGATGCGGACTCCCATATCCGTCCACGCCCCGAGCTGTGAAGGCGTCTCCACGGGGTCGGCGCCCTCAATGAGCAACACCGCGGCCACCTGACCCCTCCTCCAGCCTCGGAGGTAGGCGTCGAGCTCGGTCTTTGTGCGTATCAGCTGCAGGCCGCAACTCCGGTAGTAGTTGACCTGGGCGACGGCCATGATGTGCGCCTCGTGCTCGTTCTCGTACACGAAGCGCGTCCGCATCGCCCGCTTGGCGCGCGCCGGAGCCGTATACACGGTCGCGAAGACCAGGCCCACGCCGGCACCACTCAGCGACGACCTGCTTATCAAGTAGCCGGGAGCGGGCGCAGACAGGAAACCGCGCCCCGCCGAGATCGCGTTCCACGCGATGTCGAGGTGCGCGTCGACGATCATGGCGCGCTCCGGGCGAACATCTGCGAGTGAGAATAGCCTCCCCGTGCCGGGGTTCGAAAACCCCAGCCGCCAAATTGGCGTCCGGCGCGCTAGAATCGCCCCCGGGACGCTAGAGGGGGTTGACCGGTCGTATCCGTCCGGGCCTCTGAGCGACATTTTAGGGGGGGCTAGACGGTGAGTTTCTCGGACAGAACGTTGCAGTGCCGTGACTGCGGTCGCGATTTCCTCTTCACGGCGGGGGAGCAGGAGTTCTATCAGTCCCGAGGTCTTCAGAACGAGCCTCGGCGCTGCCCCGAATGCCGGGCGGCTCGGCGCACAACTGAGGGCAACGGCCGGACGCGAGCAATGCACGACGTGATCTGTTCCAACTGCGGCAAGCAGACGCAGGTACCTTTCGTGCCTACGGGAGCCCGACCGGTTTACTGCCTGGACTGCTTCCAAACGGCGGGGCGCCGATAAGGCTAGTCCGAACCTGATGTCCCTCTCCCCTGCAGGGGGTGAGGGCTGGGGGTGAGGGGCGTTACCGAGCATTCCTTACCGCCCGACTATTACCGCCATGTTTTCGAAGGTCCTGTAAGCCGACTCGAACTGCGCCTTCGGGTGCCAGGCCTGGCCGAACCACGGGTCGTTGATCAGCACCGCGTCCGGCCTCACCCCGACCACGGTCACCGCATGCTCCGTGAGCGTGTACCAGACTGCGGCGCCGTCATAGGCCGTGTACCGGTTCAGGCGGACCTCGTGATAGGTGTTGCTGATCCACGCGACCGCCGGGTGGCCGTCCAGCACCGCGTTGTAGATCGCGCTCGGCGAGATGCCCGTCCCGTACAGCCCCGAGCCGGACGTGACCAAATGCGCGCCGGCGCGAATCGCCGCCCTGGCGACGGGCGCGTCGTAGACGCCGTAGCCCGTGTATCTCTCGATGTGCCCGTCGGGGTTTCCAACGTATGCCTGCGCTGGGTCTCCCCAAGCTACCAGCCGGCCTAGAGCATCGAACTTTGCCGGCCGCGGATCGTTTGACATGTACTTGATCAGGGTCAACTCGTCGACTGCTATGCCCTCGAACACAAGGGCCATCTTCAGCGCCGCAGCCTCGCAGCTGAGGCGATG
Organism: Candidatus Dormiibacterota bacterium; assembly: GCA_030946685.1. Lineage (GTDB taxonomy): Bacteria > Chloroflexota > Dormibacteria > Dormibacterales > Dormibacteraceae > Palsa-872. Next base: position 12,587 of record JALYYG010000021.1, read on the forward strand.
ATCCTGGTAGTCGAGCTTGATCGCAAGCACACGCTGGGTGGGCCGTGGCGTTGGCGAAGGTGACGGCGAAGGCACGGCGACGGCCAGCGACGCGAGACCCGCGGCGGGTCCGGCCAGGCCGCCGGCGGTTGCGCCGGGAGCCGGCGAGCACGATGCGACCCCCATCAAGACCAAAGCCAATACGATCGCGTTAGGCCTGTGAATCACCACCACAAGCAGTAACGCCCGCGGCGGGGGTTTTGCTACGCGGCCCCACCCGGCCACGCCAAGCGCGGACATCCTCCCCTGCGAGCGGGGAGGAGAACAGTCCGGCTCTAGGCCGGACCTGTAACTGCGATCGGGCGCACGGGCGAGCCCGTCGCCCCGCGCATCTTGAGCGGGAGGCACACAAAACCGAACTCGTAGACCTTGGCGGCGGCGAGCTCCTCCAGGTTCAGGTTTTCGATGATGGGGATCCCCGCGCGCACCAGTAGGAGGACATGGCCCGGCAGCGTTATCCCGAGCTCCGGGTCGGTTGGCCCGATCACGTCCCAGGCCATGTTGTCTGCACCAACCGCCTTGACCTTACGGTCCACGAGCCAGCTCGAGGCCGCCCCGCTCACACCCGCGGCCCGCAAGTACTGTTCCGGCTCGCCCCAAAAGGCCCCATACCCGGTGCGCACCAGCACGACATCGCCTTCCCGGACCTCAATCCCAGCGCCGGCCGCCGCTCGTGCCAGCTCTTGCGGCGTGATCTCATGCTCTGGCCCGAGACGATCCGCGCCCGCAACATCGAGAAGGACGCCCCTTCCCACGATCGGGGCCATGGTCTCGATGCCAAGAACGCGAAAGCCAACCGATGTCTGGATGCCCGTGTCCACGTGCACTCCCCCATACAGCATCAAGTTCTCGGCCTGGTGGGCGAGAGCGTCGATGTGCGTGCCCGAGTGTTCCGGCATGACCACGATGCCAGAGGCCCCGGTGCGCGCCTCGGGCGCGCCCCGCGCGTGATGGCGATGCAGGAAGTAGTTGAAGCCCGGCGCATGCGCAGGATGTGAGGGCGCCCCCGCGTAGCGAAGCTGCTCGAGGTCGAAAACGCGGGCCGAGCTCAGTGCGCCCGCGATTTCCGAGGTCAACCTACTCGCGGTAGCGGTAGACGATGCGTCCCCGCGACAGATCGTAGGGCGACAGTTCAACGCGTATCCGGTCGCCCGGCGTGATGCGGATGAAGTAGCGCCGCATCCGTCCTGCCGCGTATGCGATGAGCTTGTGCCCGTTCTCGAGCTCGACCTCGAACATCGCGTTTGGAAGTGCCTGGGCGACGACGGCGTCCATGACTACCGCCGCCTCTTTCTGGTCTCCATCGTCGCGATCCGCCTTGCGCACCTTCGGCGTTCGCGGACCACGACGCGGACCTTTTGATTTCCCCAAGACGCGTGAAGTCTACTTGGAGAGGCGGGCCTCGATCGCCGCGGCCTGGTCTGCGGACATCCGATCGACCGGCACCAGCCTCCGGACCGTCTCCAACCACCGACCGTCCTGGCGCACCGCTTCGCCGATCAGCGCACAGCCGCCATCAAGGTCGCCGGAGGTCACCATCGCGACTCCGGCCCAGAAACGAAGCTCGACGATCTCTGGTGCCAGCTCGAACGCCTCGCGGCGCTTGGCGGCTGCCGCCCCCGGGTCAGCGGCCTCATCGAGCCGGTCGGCTTCCGAGTCAGCGTCGTAGGCGCGCCTGATATGCAGGAGTCGCCGAAGCTCGAGCAGCGGCTCGGCGGCATCCTCGACGCGAAGGTCGATAAGACGGTCGTCCCACGGCTTGCCGGTGCCGGTGGCCGAGACCACGAGCATCGCAGCGGACTGCCTCCCGCGGATATCACCGCCCTCTGCCTCGGCTGCATCGAGCGCGGCCATCATCCTCTCGGCCAGGGGTGCATCGGCCGTCTCGAACGCATGCGCCATCGCGCCCCAGACGGTGTCCCTCTCCATCAAATTGGCCTGGCAGCTGAAACCACCGCCGAGCTTGTGGCCGGCCGCCGGGATACACCTGCTGCCTGTGTGAACGGCCACGTTGCCGCTTGAGTCCACCATCGCGCACTGGCGCAGCTCGGCGTGCGGATCGCCCGCCGTCAGCGCCTTGAGCGCCTGCTCCGCGGTGTACCCCGCCTGGAGCAGCTCGATACCCAACGGTCCGTAGCTGATGTTCACCTGTGATTGCGTCGCGACCGCCCCGACGCCCGCCAGGGCCCAGGGCACAACCGGACCGACCTGGAAGTAGTGTGACTGCACCGCAACTCCGAACTCGCCGGACTTCTTGTCGCGAGCGACTATCGAGTACGTCATCGCGCGCATGATGGTAGCGCGGACATGGCCTACTACCGACGGCCGGGTTGGTTCACGAAGAATGTCTTCAATCCAGCGGTCGCCGCGATGACGCGCGCGGGAATCAGCGTGTGGGGTTCGCGAATCCTTCGTGTCCGAGGTCGCAGATCCGGTGAGTGGAGGAGCGCCCCGGTGAATCTCCTCACCTACGAGGGCAGGCAGTACCTCGTCGCGCCGCGAGGCCAGACCCAGTGGGTTCGCAATCTGCGCGTGGCCGGGACCGGCGAGCTCCTGGTCGGGAACAAGGTCCAACCGTTTAAGGCCGTCGAGATCAGCAACGCCGAGAAGGTCCCGATCCTGAGGGCCTATCTGAAACGCTGGAAGGCCGAGGTCGGCGTCTTCTTCAGCGGCGTTTCGGCCGATTCGCCCGAGGAGTCGGTGCGGCGGATCGCGCCTGACCACCCGGTTTTTCGGATTGAGGTGTTGGATCCTTCGCAGTGACCGACTCAGGCGCAGCCGGCGCTGGTGCGCCACCTTCCTCATACCGAAGGTCGCGCGGCTTCTGCGCCCGCCAGCGTTCGATCCACGTGCCCTGGATGGCGGGCTGAGATGGCTCCAGGGCAAGCGCCCTCACGGCTTTCTCCACCCTGGCTGTGAACTCGCGCGAACCTTCGTCGGACTGTGGCGCCATCGGCTTGCCGATGCGCACGCGGACCGGCCCCGGAAGCGGCAGCTTCTGGCCCCTTGGCATGACCTGGTATGCGCCGCGGATGTGCATGGGCACCACCGGTGTGCCGGTTTCGTTGGCCAGATGCCCGACGCCCGCCTTGAACTCCTGGATACGCCCGTCCGGCGAGCGGCTCCCTTCCGGGAAAAGGACCAGGTTCCAGCCCGACTTCAGGAGCTGGCTGGAGCTGTGGAGCTGGGCCTGCGCGCCGCCGGTTCGCGAGAAGGGGAATGTGTTGAGAAAAAGGCTGACGATGTTGCCGAGCAGCGGTCTCTTGAACCAGTAGTCGGCCGCCGCCGCCACCACTGTCCGCTCACGAGCGTGGTCACCGAGCGCGTGGAGGATAAGCGAGGTGTCGGCGTGGCTCGAGTGGTTGGCGGCGAAGATCACCGGGCGCTCCAGGTCGCGCACCCACTCGCGGCCTTCGACCTTGGGGTGCGACATGGCCTCCGTGAACGGCAGCAGGAGCCCGCGCTGGATGAGGAAGCGGATCGTCCGGACCGGCTCCTGACGAGCCCAGCCGAGATCGCTCGCGGGCGCCGGCACCACCGCACCCCGCTCGGGCCAGCTGCGGGGCCGAGGAGTGTCCCAATGCCAGCCCTTGCGAACACGACGCACATCCCTCACAGCCCCGCCCACGACGTCCGCCAGTCGCGTGATGCCGCCTTCGCCGGAATACCAGGTCATTCGACGTCCGCGAGCAGGATCGGGGGCATTCGCATGTGCGTCACGCTGGGGTAGCGACCCACCGTCTGTTCGGCCATCTCGAATGCGTCCTCGAGCGTCGTGGCGCATTTGAAACCGAGGCGGTGCACGACCTCGCGGTCGCCTCCGACGATGATGATGTCGCCCGCGTGATCCATCGCATGCGCAGCCCAGTACCAGGCATAGAACGGGTGAGCGCCGTGATAGGCGTGTGACTTGCGGTAGAGCTGCCGGAACCACGGGTCTTCGGCAAACCGAAGCTCGTACTTGGTTTCGATTTCCTGCGGGTCGGTCGTATCGGCCAGCACCTCATCGTAGAAATCGATGTAGCTCGGATGCTGAACCGCGTCGAACTCATACCGGCAAGGGTGCGTGAGGATGGCGACGCCACCCTTTCTGAGGACAGGCTTGTTGCGATAGAAGTTGAACAGGTAGCCGAGGCCCATGCACACGACCAGCACCGGATTCATCGGCGCGTTGACGTTGTAAGGACCGAGGTAGGGCACGCCGATCGTGACGATGTCCGTTTGCCCCTCGACGCGAACGCTTATCTGGTTTCGCACCGCTTCCAATGTCTTTTCGTGCACCGCATCGACCTGGCCGGCATGCACCCCAGTCAGCCCATAAGGCGCGCGCATCGCGTGGAAGACATTGCGCTTGAATGCGGGCGGCGCCATGTCGGTGACCTGCTTCATGCCGAGGAACATCGCCTGATCCTGGGCGGTCCAGTCCGTCTCGCGTTTCTGCATGAAGTTGGCGATCGCTGGAAAGGCATGGTTGTTGACGGTCGTCTCGATGTGAAAGACGCGGACTGTGTCCTCGATCAGCTGACCCTGCCGTATGCAGGAGTGATGCAGGGCGGAGTCCGGAGGGTTCATGTAGGAGAGCGAGCCCATCAACGTCTTCACGTTGTGATGGACACGGATTCCGCGATAGGTGGCGAGACCAGTGGACATCGACTTGTGGCCGCCGTCCATCGGCACCAGCGTCAGGTTCACGTAGATGACGAGGTCTGACTCTGCCGCGCGCTTGTGAAGGGTGACATCCTCGCCCGCCGACGTCTTGCCGATGTACACGTTGGCCTCGGGATCCTCGCCGTCGTGCTGGTAGAGACGGTTGGGCCAGAAGGTGCTGAAGATCCGATCGCCGACGATATGACGGATTTCATCCTCGGTCATCCGTCGGTGCAGGCCGAGGGCGGCGATCAGGTGTATGTCCTCCACGCCGGCCTCCGCCGCCATGTCGATGACTTCCTCCATCACCAGCTGGCGCACATCGGGCGCGGCCATCGGCGGCAGTGGTAACGAGAGGTCGTCGAAGGCGACGGTCAGCTTCATCCCGCGGCGCAGCAGGGACTTCAGAGGATCGTCGTCAAGAGGCTTGGCCAGCGCGCGCTTGATAGCGCGCTCGGCGTGGGCTATTGGCTCGAGCGGGTCGGGCGGATAGACGATTCGTGCGCCGAGCGGGAGCTTTTCAAGGCGGACGCCTTCGCCGAAATGAAAAAGTACCGGCGGGGTGTTGCGGTCGACCTCGATTACGGCGCCCGGCCTCGGCATCAGGCTCTCAATCCTCGCAGATCGAATGCAACCTTCACGGCGCCGAGGCGGCCGGCGCCCATCGCGTAGGCGATCGCGTCGCGGTACTCGCCCAGGCCGAAGAGCGGACCGGTCAGCTTCTCCAGGTGCAGCTCCGGCGCCGCCTCCAGCGCCAGCTCGAACGTTGGCTTGCCCTTGCGCTTGGGCTCCGAGCCGTATGCATACGCGCCCATGACTGTCAGCTCGCGCTGCCAGATCGGCGCCCAGTCGACCCTCTCTTCACCCGGCATTCCTACTGCGACGACTGTGCCTCCGCCTCGCGTGAAGCGGACTGCGTCGTTGAGGCTGTCCGCACGACCCACGCAATCGAAGGTCACATCGACACCTCCGAGCAGTAGCGAACGGTTCATTCCGTCGAGGCGTCTCGCGGCGGTTGCAAAACGCACCCGCTGGAACACGTCGGCGGGCGCGATGACCTGGTCGGCGCCAAGCTTTCGAGCGAGCTCTCGCTGCGTCGGATGTTTGGCGACTGCGATAAGACGCTTGGGTGGGGTGAACAACCTGACGGCGGCCACTGTCAGCAACCCGATCGTGCCGGCGCCCATCACGACCACATAGTCGTCCTTGGTTGCTCCGCCCCGCAGCGCGGCGTGGATGCAGCAGGCCAAGGGTTCGATCAGGACTGCAGCCTCGTCGGTGAGAGCTTCCGGGACAGGATGCAGCTGGCTCGGATGCGCGACCAGCACCTCGCCCCATCCCCCGCCGGTGTCGGCGCAGTAACCAGTCTGCAGCCCAACTTCAATCGGCCCTTCGGTGACGTTGTAGCAGAGGCCCGGCCGGCCCTCCGCGCAGCGCGGGCACGGGGGCTCGACGCCGCGAACCTTGCAACCGAGGGCCGGCTCGATAACAACGCGCGTGCCGTCCTCTAGCGTGCCGACCACCTCATGGCCAGGCACGAAGGGATAGCTGGTGAGCGGGTCAAGGTAGAGCGAGGCATGGCCGCCGATCGCGGCGAGATCCGAGCCGCAGATACCACTCAAGGTCGGCAGGACGCGCACCCAGTCGCGAGCGGGCAGCTCTGGCTCTGGCACGTCTCCGAGGTGCAGCATCGACAGGGCGCTCGTAGCCACGTCCGGCCGGCCGCCCGACGCCTTGACGATGGCGAACGATGGGATTGAGCGTTGGAAGGTCAGCGCCAGCAAACGCCCCCCTCCCTGATCCTCCCCACCGTGGGGGCGAGGGAACCCTTTTTCATCTTCTCACGGCCTCCCTGTACTCCGGTGAACGCGGATCTGGCATCGGGAGGCGCCAGTTTCCTGGCGCCATGCGCCATCGCTCGATTCGCCATCCACGTTGGCCCGCAACCTGCGACAGGCGGGCGTCCGGATTCACTGCGACAGGAGTACCCACGAGCTCGAGCATCCCAAGGTCCGATAGGGAGTCCGCGTACGCGAAGCTCTCGGACAGGACTATGCGATTGCGCGCGGCGTACTCCTCCAGGAGGGTGGCGCGAGCCTCGCCCGCCGGCGGCGGGGATTCGAGATCTCCGGTGAGGCGGCCGTCGTCATCCGTTAGCAGATGCGCGCAGTCGACCTCGACTTCCAGCAATTCGGCCAGAGGCTCGACAACGACGTCGAGGGCGCCGGTGAGCAGCAGCACCCGATGCCCGGCCCGCTTGTGCTCGCGAATTCGCCGCATGCCTTCCGGGTAGATCCGGCGCAACGTCACAGCGTCGAGCGCCTCCCGACCAAGTCCCTTCATGACCTCGTAATCGAGGCCCTTGTACTCGCGATAGAAGCTCCGCTGGAAGTCGGCGCGAGAGCGCCGCTCCAGGTACAACCAGCGGGGCGCCTCGCGAAGCATCTGGGCCATGAACGCCGGCCAGTCCTCGAGGGGCTGGGCCCGCAGGCGCATCCACAGGAAGTACTCGACGACGTTTGTCTCAACCAGCGTGCCGTCGACATCGAACACCGCCAGAACGTCGGCCCGTCCTGTGCGGCGCTCGATGGCGGAGCGCACCGAGCTGGCTTCCGGCTTGACCGCGGTGCTGCCGGTCGGCTGCTTGCCCTTCTTGGCCACGGTCTCCGCGCGCGACATTCGAACCACGGTGGGAAAGTGCACGTCTCGGAAGTAGTGCTCCCAGTCGTAGAGCGCCGGGTCGAAGGGGAACCGTTTACGTTCCTCGGGCGGGACCTTCTCCCAGATCGCCATCACGTTGCGCGTGTCGAAGATGCAGTCGACCTCCGTGTAGACGCCGTACAGCTGGATCAGGTTGACCGCGCGTTCCAGCCGTTCACGCTCCGCGTTTAGGTCATCGGACACCTGCGCCACGCCGGCCCCGAGGGGAAGCCGCTCGACGACCCATTGGGCAGCCTCAACGAAGCGCAGCGCGGTGCCTGCCTGGGCCGACAGCTGGCCCCGCGTCGGATACGTCCACGACGGCGTCCCGATCGCCTGCCCGTAACGATCGCGCAGAGGGTGCTCGCCAAAATAACGCCTCGCCTCGTCCTCGACGCGCCGGAATCGCAGTGGATTGCGGGTGCCCGAGGCTGCGTGATAAACGCGCGGCTTGTCGTCGGGCGGCGGATTCGCAGCCACGGCCAGCACCGTGTTGACGACGTAATCCGCGGGGATGATGTCGAGCAGGGCGTCGGGCAGCCCGGAGAAGTCGCGCAGGATGCCGCGCCCGAATGCAAGGATCAGCGGCTCGGCCATACGGAAGCCTTCGAGCCAGCCCGGGAACGGCTCCGCAAGCGCACTCTCGATGATGGAAGGACGGACGATCGAGAGCGGGATGTCGCCGTGGAGCTCCACAACGGCCTGCTCGGCCATCGCCTTCGTGAAGGAGTAGATGTCTGCAAAGCCCATCGCATTGGCGTGCACGCGGCCGCGCTCGATCAGGCGATCCTTCACCCAGCGGTCACGCAGCCGCTCCGTGGCCCTTGCTACCGCGGGCGTTCCTGCGGGGCCCATGCGCGAACCGGCTTGTCGGCGCAGCCGCTTGAGGATGTCGGGACGTCGCGACTCCTCCTCCACCGCCGGCCGCAGGTTCGACAGCACAGCAGCTTCGTGACGCCAGTTGAGGCCTGGGTCGTGCGGGGCCTCCTCGCGAACCAGCCCGCGGAGCATTCCGCCCACGTAGGCGGTCGACACGTGAACAAGGTGCGGACGGCTGCCGCTGCTCTTGAGAGCCTCCACCATGCGCGCCGCGCCCAGCAGGTTGGTCTGGGCGGAGAGATCCGCCGGATTGTCGAACTCGACCGCAGCGGCGGAATGGATGACGATCTCACATGCACGTAGCTGCTCACGACCTGCTTCCGAAAGGCCCAGTCCGTCGCTGCCCAGGTCAAGCTCCAGGACGGCCAGCTTCTCCTTCACCAGCTTCGAGAACGCTTCTTCGCCAAGCTCCTGTCTGAGGCGCTTGAAAGCAGGGCTGGACAGCACCTCGCGCTCCAATCGTTCAGCGGCCGGCCGGCGCGCGCTCGAGCGAATCGCGAGGTTGATCCGGCCGACCTCGGGGATCGAACGCAGGCACTTCTCGACTATCGACTTGCCCAGGAAGCCGGTGGTGCCGGTGACCAGGATGGTCTTGCCCTTGAAGGCCTCCGCTATCAAGACGGCCTGATTCTAGTGTCCTGCTCCGGGGGATCAGCCGAAAGTCGCCGGATCGGCGCCCGAGGTCAAGGCGCCGGCGAGCGACCGATAAGGCCCATCCTGGTCGCCGCGCCAGCGCGCCAACGGAGCGCGCATGTCCATGGACCTGTAAGCGAGTAGCGGAGCCGGCAACGCGGAGATCGGGCGCCTAGCCGGATGAACCCGCAGGGTGCCACGGGCACCGCGCAGCGCTGTCCCTGGCATTTCGGTTGAGCCTCCGGGGCGGGACACTAAGTGTCCTCGCCTTGGGGCCTAGCGTCCGGCGCTGACGGCGCTTTCCAGCCGGACGACCTGCGAGCCGTTCGCATCCTTCCAGCCGAGGTCGGTCGTGACCGAGGCCCAGAACCAGTACGACTTGCCCGGCCGGCCATGAAAGACTGCCGAGCCTGCCCGTACCGTCCCGGTCCAACTCTTGAAGATCCCATCCGGTCCGACGATGTAGACCACGAAGCTGTTACCGGCGCCAGGGCTCGACCACGAGACATCAATCGCCGTCGGGTCGGCCAGGCTCGGAGCTGCGCTGATGGTGACTTTCGGCATCGGGATCCCGGCATACCGAGGAGAGCCGCCGAGCCACAGGTCGCCCAGGTCCTTCGGATAAGGGTCTGGATATGACCCGGACCAACCGTAGGGGTCGACCGGTCCTGCGCCGTTGATGTAGTAGATGCCGAAATGAAGGTGAGGGCCGGTCGCGGTGCCCGTGCTGCCTGACAGCGCGATCACCTGGCCGCGGCGGACCCCCTGTCCGTAGGAAACGTTGAGATGAGACAGGTGGCCGTAGTAGGACATCAGGCCGTTGCCGTGGTCGATTTCGATCGTCAGGCCGCTCGAGCAGGTGTGGCACGACGGATTAATCCAGCCCGCCCGGATGACGACGCCGGGAGCGGCCGCAGCGACCGGCTCGTAGTAGAGACCGTAGTCGTAGCCGTCGTGGCCGTCGTAATAGAGGTAGTCCTGACCGCCGGGGGTCTGTGCGTACCCGGCGTCAAAGGTGGGATCGATACCCCCCACACGAGCCGACGCGACAAAACCGTCATACCGGCACGTCCTGCTGTTGGTCCCGTAATCCGGCGAGCAGTGGTCGAAGATCGAGGTGATGTAGTGGGGGCCCATGAAGGGGAGCGTGAGGAAGGCGCCGGATGATTGGCTCGTGCCGATGTTGCCCTGGCCGTCCTCGATCGGGCCGTAGGTCATCTGGCTCGGATAGCTCCAGCGCACATAATGGCCGGGCTTGATGCCGGGAGGATGTGCGTCGACGGCCTGCACCGGAACGATGTGCAGCAGCAGTGTCAGGAGGGTGAGGATCGAGACCAGGATGCGCATAGCCCTTGGAATGCGGGGTTCCAAGTCTATTGCCCGGACTCTGGCGCCGTCCCGCCGATCTGGTTAAGTTTCGCAAATGAGGCGTTCTGAGGTTGCGGCGTGGAGGTTCTGAGTCAGGGTCGGGCGGCCGTCTACGAGGAGCCGATTGGGCCTGCCGGGGTGCGAGTCCGCGAGCGGCCCCGCACGGATCCCAAGCCCGGCGTGGTCGCAGTTGCGATCCGTGCCGCCTCAATCAACCACCTGGACCTTTGGCTCGCCCATGGCGCCCAGCGAGTTACGCCCCCACGGGTGATCGCCGCGGACGGTGCGGGTGTGGTCCACTCGTCAGGAGACCCTGCGTGGAAGGCCGGTGACGAGGTCGTCCTCTTCCCCACCCTCTGCTGTTGGGAATGCGAGTGGTGCCGGGCGGGTGAGAACGTCAGGTGCGCGCGTTTCGGCATCCTTGGCGAGCACACGGACGGCACCGCATGCGAGCTCCTACACATCGACGCGCGCAACCTTTTCCGCAAGCCGAAGGGCCTGACCTGGGAAGAGGCTGCAGCCTTTCCGCTCACCTTCCTGACCGCCTGGCGGATGCTGACCACGCGAGCCCAGCTGCGTACGGACGAGACCGTGCTTGTCATCGGCGCGGGGGCAGGAGTGGCCGTGGCCGCGATCAAGATTGCCAGGCACCTCGGCGCTCGAGTGCTCGCGACCAGCCGCTCTGAGGCGAAACGGCAGTTGGCCCTCGAGCTGGGCGCTGACGCAGTGTTCGACTCCGGCAATTTCAGCAAGGGCGTTCGGGAGGCCACCAAAGACGGCGTGGATGTCGTCTTCGAGCACGTCGGCCCAGCGACGCTCGAAGAGTCCATGCGCTCCCTCGCCATGGGCGGGAGGATCGTCACATGCGGCTCAACGTCGGGGGTCAAAGCCGAGATCAGCATGCCGCGGCTGTTCTTCCGACATGCCTCCCTGCTGGGGTCGACGATGGGCAACGCGGGGGAGTTCGAGGCGGTCTTGAAAGCGATCGACGCAGGCCTCCGCCCGGTCGTCGACCGGATTTATCCGCTGGATAAGGTGCAGGAAGCCCTGGCACGCGTTGACCATACTGAGCAGTTCGGGAAGGTCGTGCTGTCGATCGCGGGGGTGTAGGCGAGGAGGATTGGGGCCATGAAAGGGTTCAGGGAATTCCTGCTGCGGGGCAATGTCGTAGACCTGGCTGTCGCCGTAGTGATCGGTGGTGCATTCACCACGCTGGTGACGGCCTTCGCGGCCGCATTCATCACTCCGCTGATTGCGCTTATCTTCGGCAAGCACGACATCTTCGGCGGCTTCTCATTCACCATCAACGGCGTCGTCTTTTCGTTTGGTCCGTTCATCAACGCCGTAGTCACATTTGTGATGGTTGCGACCGTCGTGTATTTCTTTGTCTTGGTCCCGATCAACCTGCTGATCGAGCGCTCGAGGAGGCAGGACCCTGCCGACCCGACCACCAAGAGGTGTCCGGAGTGCCGCAGCGAGATCCCGGTCGCCGCCACACGCTGCGCGTTCTGCGGCCAGCCGGTGGCGACCCAGACTAACCCAGGCCCGCCAGCTGCGTTAAGTGCTCCTCCAGGTGACCGACGATGAGCATCTGCAGCAGCTCGCCAATGCGCGCCTGGCGGTCTCCCTCACGATTGTGAAAGACGACAGTCCGCTCTAGATCGCCGGGCGACAGCTCCCCCAGTAGTGCTTCGACGCTTCCAATTTCGTCGTCGACGGCCAGCCTTAGCTCCCTCTCTGCCGCGGAATTGCCCCGATCGATGCCCTGGCGCCTCTGCGCGGCACCCTGTTGATCCCGTCCTACCGTCCCCGACCCATCCTTGGCGCGCCGGATCTGGTCGGTCCAGTACGTAAGCATCTCGCTCACGTGGCCCAAGACGTTTCCGCGATGCCAGCTCTCGCCGGTCGCAGGATCCACTGGGCCAGAATCACGATCGCTCGAGACCGGAAGGCGCGCCAGGGTCGCGCGGGCGGCGATCACCCGTTGGCGCAGGGCCGCCAGATCGTGACTGTCGTCTCGCTCGCTCATGAAGGGACAACCCACAGTTTGGCGGCTGTGTCATGGCTCAGCGTGACAGTGCGCTTGCCGGCGCGGATGCGGATCATGCGTGCGACGCCGTCGATCTCCACAACCGCGACCTCTCTGCCAGGAGTCAGCCCGCGCTCGTGCAGGTAGGTGAGCAGCATCGGGGCCTCGCGCTCGGCGACCTCTGACACACGCGAAACCGCTGCTCGCGATCCCGGCTGAAGGCTCGCCAGCCTGATCTCGTTCGGCAAGGGCTTCGAGTAGCCGGGGATGGGATTGCCGTGAGGGCAGGTGCTGGGCCTGCCGAGTACCTCGTACAGACGCCGCTCGACGACCTCGGACACGGCGTGCTCGAGGCGTGCAGCCTCTTCGTCGGCCGTGACCCAATCCAGGCCGAGCCCGTCCGTCAGCCAGCGCTCCATGATCCGGTGCCGTCTCACTATCGCCTCGGCGGCACGCCGGCCGGCAGCCGTCAGCTCGATCTCCTTGCGGCGATTCATTCGCACCATGCCGTAGCCGGTCATACGATGCAGCGCCACGGTTACGGTGGGACGGCTCACCCCCAGCCAGTCGGCCAGGCGCGCGCTGCGCAGCGACTCGCCTTCCGACCACATGTAATAGATGGCCTCCAGGTAGTGGGATACCACCTCTGAAGGGGGTCTGGACCCGGCGTTAGACTTATCTAATCGCGCCTTTTGCACGTACTAATCCTGTGAGCCCACTATGAGCCAAACGACAGCTGTTTTACTGGGAGCCATCGCCGGCGCCACCATTTTCCTCGGCCTGCCGGTGGCGCGGCTCCGCGGCGTTCCGAAGGCTATCCAGGGCTTCCTCAACGCACTCGCGACCGGGATTCTGATCTTCCTGCTGTGGGACATCTTGAGCCATGCCGGGGACCCCGTGAACCACGCGCTGACGGCAGCGCGCGCCGGCGATCGCGGTCCCTTCGCGACCATGGCGGCCATCTTCGCCGTGGGCATCGGGGCCGGCCTGCTCGTCCTCGTCTACTTCAACCGTGCGCTTTTCGGACGCCTGAAACACGACGCCCACACCCCGAGCCCACAATCGCTGTCACTCGCCATCGCCACAGGCCTCGGCCTTCACAACATGTCTGAAGGCTTGGCTATCGGTCAGTCTGCGCACACGGGCGAGATCGCCTTCGCAGGCGTCCTGGTCGTCGGCTTCGCGCTCCACAACGTCACGGAAGGGTTCGGGATCGCAGCGCCGATGACCCAGGAGCCGAAGCCCGCGTCATGGGGCTTCTTGCTGCTGGCGGGTCTGATTGGAGGCGGCCCGACCTTCGTCGGCACCTGGATCGGATACCTGACCAGCTCAAAGTACTTCTACATAGCCTTCCTGGCGATCGCCGCGGGGGCCCTGCTCTATGTAGTCAACGAGCTCTTCAATGTGGGGCGCAGATTGAGCTCGCCGCCCGCGTTCGCGTGGGGAATGCTGCTGGGCTTCCTGACGGCCTACGCCACCGACCTCGTGCTGACCTTCGCCTCAGCCTAGTGTGACGCTAGCTGGCGTAGTCGAAGTCGTCGGGCTCGGTGTCGTCCCAGTCAGGGAAACGCCAGCGGAAAAGGCGCTCCTGGATCTCGAAGAGGCTGTCGAGGGTGTCCTGGACGTGGCCGCCGTCCCGCAGCGGTTCACGGACGTGGTTGGGCATGGTCTCGACCGCCTCCCGGAGCTCGGCGCGCACAGGGCCAGGGACCGTTTTGACGCCGTCCCGGTTCATCTCCTCCAGGCGCCACAAGACCCGGTCGGTGGCCTCCAGCATGCGCTGGAAAGCGTACCGCCGCCGGTTCTGGCGGCGAAGGGCCGTCTCCTGCTGCTCGATACGCGCGCTTGTGTGATCGATCATCTGAGCTACCTTTCTTAGCTTACTGGCTTGGGTCCCATTCACCAAGAGGGGCGATTGACTGACTTCCTGGCTCGCCTCGAACGCCTGTTCTACCCGATCGAGGGGTGGGGCGAGTTCCGGCGGGGGGCTCGCCGGGCGGCCGTGGTGTTCGTGCTTTACGAATCGGGCGGGCGCTGGCACGTGCCTTTCGTTCGGCGCCGGGCCGACCTGCGTGACCATCCGGGCCAGGTCGCCCTGCCAGGCGGAGGCGTCCACGAGGGCGAGGCACCCTGGGACGCGGCTCAGCGCGAGGTTGCCGAGGAGATCGCCGTGCCCAGGGGCCGCCTGGAGCCGCTGGGCGCCGGGGAGCCCATCTACACCGCCGTGTCCAACTTCTCAGTCGTTCCGTTCATCGCCCACCTTTCCGACCCGGTGCCAACGTTCGTGCACGACGAGACCGAGCTGGACGGTGTGCTCCAGATACCGCTCGACCGGCTGCTTGACGACAATGCCTGGTCGCAGTCGGCCGACCCGTGGCGCTTCCGCTACCTGGCCCATGAGGAGAGCGTCGTCTGGGGACTGACGGAAAGGATCGTGGCCGGGCTGGCGCCGACGCTCCGACAGGCGCTCGAAGAAAGCCCAGAGCCGCACACCGGTCACGCCTGACCCCAAGGCGGGTTCTCAGGGCTTTCGCGAGCCTCCTTGCGATAGATCGCGGAGCCTGACGAGTGACCACGCCAGGTAGCCGCCGAGGACCAGGACGGCGAATGCATAGGCAGGGACGAGATACATCATTGCGCCGGCTCGGTATGCGCAACCATCGGGGCGCCGGCTGCCATAGGAGCTTCGTCCAGGAGCATTTCGATGCGATAGCGAATGGCGATCATCACCCCGGCCAGGAAGAGGGTGCATGCCATCGTGAGCAGGAACGCCAGCAGCATCTGCGGCGGAAGGGCGTCGTTGACGACCACCGGCCCAGGGTGCTGCGTCCGCCACCAGGTCACGCTGAAGTGCACGATCGGAACGTCGATGAATCCGAAGATACCGACGACAGCGGCGAAGCGCGCCGCCTGGCGCCCAGGCTCCGCTAGCCGTCTGACGAGAAGATATCCAGCGTAGATGATCCAGAGGACGAGCGTAGAGGTCAGGCGCGCATCCCAAGTCCAGTACGTACCCCAGATGGGTTTCGCCCACAGCATTCCCATAACGAGCGTGACGGTGGTGAAGACGACGCCGACCAGAGCGCCGGCGCGAGCCAGCCTGTCCGCGGTTGCACTTTCGTTGCGCAGGTAGACCACGCCTCCGATGAGGACTACACCGAAGCAGGCGTACGCGGCGATGGCGGAGCTGACATGCAGGTAGAAGATTCGTTGCACGGGGCCTTGCAAGGCGTCGGTGGGCGCGAAGAGAAAGATGGCGCCGGCAGCGACCAGCATCAGCGCCACGGCAGCCGCAGTGGCTCTGTAATACCTAGTCATCGAGCACAAACCTTGCGGCGAGCGACGTGAGCACCACGAAGAGTATGTCGAAGTCGACCAGCAGGCCAAGGGCCTGGTTGTAGCTGCCGCTCGCGCCCATCGCCACCTGCACCGCCTGGCCCCCCGCGACGACGAACGGGATCCACAGGGGCAGTGTGAGCAGCGGGAGCAGGACTTCTCGTGCACGCACACGCGCCACCATCGCGGCGAACAGGCAGCCCAGGGCGGCCATGCCGATCGTGGCGACGAGCACGGCGACGACCAGAGCGGGGTTGAGTGGCGTCCCAAAGAACAACGCGAGCGCGGGCAGGAGCACAGCCTCGCACGCGATGAGCAGCAGAGCTGCCGCGAGGGCCTTGCCCGCGAAGATCGCGGCCGGTGATGCCGGGGTGAGAAGCATCGCCTCCAGGGATGCCTGCTCACGCTCGGCGGCAAACGCGCGCCCAAAGGCGACCAGGCCTGCAAAGACGAGGGCCAGCCAAAGCACGCCGGGCGCGATCGTCGAGGCGTTACGTGAATCGACCTGGAAGCCGAAGTTGGCGATCACCAGCGCCAGCACAACGAACTGGCCGAGCGCCGGCACGAGCTCACGAGTCCGCCATTCGGAGGTCAAGTCTTTGCGAGCGACCGCCAGCGCTACGGCGAGGGATCGGGTCACCTGACAACCTGCAGGCGAGTCTGCCCGTCGAGCGACCGGCCACTTCGTAAGACGAGGGTGCGCTGGCACAGACGGTTCGCAAGAGCGTGGTCATGGGTGGCTAGCACCGCAGAGCGGCCGTGCATGACCTTTACCAGGAGGTCGGAGCCGCCCGAGTCGAGGCTGGCGTCCGGCTCGTCGAGGACTAGGAGCTGGGGATTGTGAAGGACCGCGCGACCGATCGCCAGCCGCTGCTGCTCCCCGCGGGAAAGGCGGCCGGCCGGTCGACGCGCGACGTCGGTGAGGCCTACGAGAGCAAGCGTTTCGGGCACTCGCGCGCGTTCGATTCCCTGCAGTGAGCAGAAGAATTCGAGGTGCTCGGTGGACGATAGCGCTGGGTAGAGGCCAGGTGTGTGAGCAACGAAGCCGATCCGTGCTCGCAGCTCCTTGCGTTCCCGCATCGCATCCAGACCGAAGATCTCGAGGCTGCCCGATGTCGGCCTGGCGGCGGTGGCCAGGATGCGGAGGAGCGTGGTCTTGCCGGCTCCGTTTTCGCCCAGCACCGCCAGGTGCTCTCCCAGGTCCAGCGTGAGGTCGACGGCATCCAGCGCGAAGTCAGATCCGAAACGCTGTGTGAGCTTATGGGCGACGATCGTCCTCAATCGGTTCCCCGGTTCGGAACCTCGCCGAGCGACGAGGGTGGCCCCTCCTGCGTTTCGGCTGGGGTCTTGATCAGAGGCCACAGCACGAAGGGGCCCGCGGCGAAAAGAAGGAGCGTGGCGACTATCAACGTCATGCCGGCACCGCGGTGGGGACACGAGCGACGACCATGTCGGAAACCCAGCGTCTCTCCCCCACATTGCCCAGCATGACGCCGAGGATGATGATGGCCCCGCCGGCCCAGATCCAGCTGACCAATGGATTGACGAAGATTCGGAATGACGCGGAGCCGTCGCTGTTCATGCCGGCAAGGACGATGTACACGTCAGCGATCGGCGTGCTGCGTATCGCCACGTGGGTGAGCGACTGCCCACCGAGTCCCGCGTACGTGGCGCGCGCCGGCTCCAGCGTCTGATCGCCAAGCCTCATCGTTCCTACGAGCTCTGTGTGATCGGCAAGCTGCCGCTGCTCAGCACCCACGTAGGTCAGGGAGTAGCCGGCTATCGAGACCTGCTCCCCGGGCATTAGCACGACATCCTTCTGCTGCTGCCAGAAATGCGAACCGGCGATACCGACAACCAGCACCACCATTCCGACATGCGCGAGGTAGGCGCCGTAGCGCCGCCTCTTGCGCAGGATGACCGTCGCCGCACGCGACCATCCGCGCCCGGATCGCTGCAGCTTGAGGCCCAACCGCCCGAACTCCAAAACGCAGGTGGTAGCAGCTGCAGCGGCGAGAGGAATGGCGAGGAGCGCAGGCACTGATCGCGCGCCAGAAACAAGAAGAGTCGCCAGGACGATGCCGGCGGCCGCAGCCGGCCATCGGAGAGCGCGCAGCGTGGGCGAGCCCGCCTGTCGCCACGGCAGAAGTGGGCCAGCCGCCATCAGGGCAAGAATCACAACAAAGAGGGGACCGGCGGCTCGCTCGTAGAACGGTGCGCCGACCACCCGCTCCTGTCCGAGCATGCCCGAGACCAGCGGCAGGACCGTCCCCCAGAAGACCACGGCCACGACGCCGATCAGGAGGAGGTTCTGAAGCACGAAAGCGCCCTCGCGTGACACTGCAGGCGCCGGGTGGCCTTGACTGCGGAGCCCGCTCGCCCGAAAGGCGAGCAGACCAATCGAGAAGACCAGGCAGGCGAACAGGAAGCCGAAGAACCAGGGGCCAATCGCGCTGATCGCAAACGTGTGGACGGACGGCACCACGCCGCTCCGTACGATGAAGGTGCCGAACACGACCAGCAGAAAAGCCAGGATCACAAGCCCGAAGTTCCAGGCCCTCAACCGGCCGCGCCGCTCCTGGACCTGCGACGAGTGCAGGTACGCGGTGGTGGCCAGCCACGGCATCAGCGCCACGTTCTCGACAGGGTCCCAGCCCCAATAGCCGCCCCAGCCCAGGACGTGGTACGCCCACCACATGCCCAGCACGAGACCTGTGCTCTGGAGCGCCCAGGCCATGAGAGCGAATCGGCGCGTATGCGCGATCCAGGCCGCATCCGACCTCCCCGCCATCAGCGCCGCGGCTGCAAAGCTGAATGGGATGGCGAACGAGGCAAATCCAGCGAGCACGACGGGTGGGTGGATCAGCATCCCGCCATCACGCAGCACAGGGTTGAGACCCAGTCCATCTGGCGGTGTGATCGCGAGGATGTCGAACGGGCTCGCGACGAGCACCAGCACCACCAGCAGGAAGCTCAGGATCGCGGCCATGACGCCGGCGGCGTATGCGGCAAGGCGCAGCCCAAGCCGGGAGCTTGCAACCAGGGAGGCGCTGCCGAGGATGCCAAGCACGAGCGCCCAGTAGAGGAGCGAACCCTCCTGGCCGCCATAGAAGGCAGCGGCGACAAGCGGAGTCGGCGTGGAGAGGTCGCTGTGCTCGGTGACGTAGGCGAGCGAAAAGTCGTGGGTGAGCAGCGCGACCTCGAGCACGACGGCTGCCGAGAGGATCATCGTCGCACTCGAATAGAAAGCACGCCGGCCGACCTGGACCATGACGGCGTTCTCGCGCCACCCAGCCCAGAAAGACAGCAGCGCAGAGAACCCGCCCATGACGAGCCCGGCGAGCAAAGCACCTGCGCCGAGATAAGCGAGTATCACTGCGTGTAACTGGTGGTCGAGAATCGCGAAGGGCATTTCGCGAGGACGCTGCGCGCGTGGAAGATGCCGTCGGCTCCGAGCCGGCCCTCAGCCACCACCGTGATCCCAGGTCGGAAGATGTCGGGCAGCGTGCCATGGTAGTCGACCGGCATCGAGGCCGTCCCGTCCTTTTCTGTGAACTGGACCTGCAGCCCGCCATCGCTTCGCTGGACATCGTTCTGCACCACGCCGGCCACGCGCACGTCGCCGCTTGTCGCGCGCGAACGGAGCTCCGACACCGTGAGGTAATACTCCGACGAGCCGCCGGAGGCCGAGTAGACCAGATAGCCGACGCACGCGGCCACCACCACGCCGAGGGCAGTCCATTTCAAGCCCGAGATCAACCGATGAGCCCCAGGTAATGGTCGATGGTCTGCGAATCTAGCGGACCGGTGAATGACGCAACGACGACGCCTTGCGCATCGATGAAGAAAGTGACCGGCGGCGCTAAGACACCGTATGCCTTGTAATCGCCGCCGACGATCTCGCCCACGGGGTATGGATGTGGATGTCGCTGCTCGAAGGTCCGGACCGCGCCGGTCGTGTCCTGCATCGCTGCCCCGACGAACGCGACTGCCGGGTGGGAGGACGAGGCGCTCGAGAGGACGGGCAGGTCCTCGGCGCAGCTCACGCACCAGGACGCCCAGAAGTCGAGGACGACGGGCTTACCGCGGAGCTCCGAGACGCGCACCTGAGCGCCGTCGAGCGTCTGGATCGCAAGCTGGGGAGCGATGTTGCCGATGACCGCCGGCCGACTCAAGGCGGCGTGCTGGAGGCCCCACGCCAGGGACAGCATGAGGGCCGAACCGAGGACTATCGCGCCGGCCGCGATCCATCCGGACCTCCGATTCACGGGGCAGAGTCTAGTGGGACTGAGTTGGCCTGGGCGATGCGCGCGTAAAGGCGGCCGCTGGGCTTGATGCGCCGCTCCAGCGTTTTGCGGTCGACTTCGATGAGGCCGAAATGCATCGAATAGCCGCGCGCCCACTCGAAGTTGTCCATGTTCGTCCAGTGGAAGTAGCCGCGGACGTCGACACCATCGTCGATGGCGAGCAGCACGTTGGAGAGGACGTCCTTCAGGTAGCTCTGGCGCCATTCGTCGTCGTTGCTGGCAAGGCCGTTCTCCGTGATGTAGATGGGCTTACCCATGCCGCGGAGCTCGTTGAGCACGATTCGCATCCAGCCAGGGTCGGCGCTCCAGCCCATGTCCGTCACCGGGACGCCGGGGACGTTGAATCGCCGGATGAACTGTTCGCCGGGCCGGCCGGGGTCGAATGCGCACATCACCCCCCAGTAGTGGGCGATCCCGATGTAGTCGCTGGGCGCCTCGACGACCAATCGAAGGCGGCCTGGAGCCACGGGCCACTGATCTAGAACCAGCTGGGCGGCTCGGGCCGCCATGCGGTCGCGCCGCTTTTCGGAGGCGGGGAGCATCAGGAACTTGTGATGCGACAGTCCGACCAGCGCATCGGGCCAGCGTCGCTTGATGGCGCTGTACGCCAGATAGTGTCCACGGCGCATATTGTTGGTTACGCGATAGAGGCCGGCGATGTCGCCGCGCCGCCCGGGTGGAAACTCGCCGACGACCCAGCCGTTCGCCGCGTAGATGTTCGGCTCGTTGATCGTGCACCAGAGGTCGATCAGCTCTCCCAGCTCCTCGACGACGCGATTCACGAACGGCATGAACGCCTGCGCCGAACCGGCGGCCTCCCACCCGCCCTTGCGCGTGAACCAGAGCGGGCTGGTGAAGTGATGCAGTGTGACCATCGGCTGGATGCCCTGCTCGCGCAGCTCGCCTAGAACGTCGCGGTAGTGACGGATCTGGCGCGAGTCGAACTCGCCCTGGGCGGGCTCGATCCTCGACCACTCGATCGACAGGCGGTGAGCGTTCTGCTTCATTTCGCGCAGCAGCGCGAAATCCTCCCGGTAGCGGTGGTAGTGGTCGCAAGCGACGGCCGACGTATCACCGTTCGCGATCTTGCCGCGCTGCTGCTCGAACTCCCACCAGTCGCTTTTGCGGTTGTTGCCCTCGACCTGATGGGCGGCGCTGGCGGTGCCCCAGAGAAATCCCCGGGGGAACCGGCCGGCCGGTCCGATCACGCGGCGGCGCTCGCCGGGCTTGGCACCTTCGGAGGAGCTATGTATTCCCAGGCGACCGGCTTGTCCCCTTCGAGGTCGACTTGAAGCACCCCGGCGCGGTCGACCGCCTTGCGGTATAGCTCTCGCTCGTTGTGCGCGCGACCGTCGAGAAGGATCCAGGCAGCCTGCAGCGGATCGGCGTGGCTTACGACTGCCATCGTCTCGCCGGGATACTCAACCGCCAGCCGCTTCACCACGGACAGGACGCGGCCGCCGAGCTGCTCGATTGCCTCGTCGCCCGGGAGCAACCCGCGCTTTGCCTTGTGCACGAACCACAGGGGGCGCCGCACTGGGATCTGCCAGTACGGCAGGCCCTGGAGGTACCGGCTGAACTCGGCTTCGCGCAGCTCCGGATCGGCCTCGAGGATCGCCGGCGACGCCAGCCGGCTGTTGATCAGCTCGGCAGTTTCGATCGCGCGCGCGAGGGGGCTGTGCACGATTCGCTTCAAGTCGGCTGAGCGGAGCCGCTCGCCCAGTGCAGCCGCCTGCGTGCGGCCCAGCGCGCTGAGCTGGAAGCCGTCCAGGTGGCCATATAGAAGCCGGCGAGGGTTCTCCACGTCGGCGTGCCGGATCAGGAAGATGCGCGTTGATCCCAAGTCGACTTCGATGCTACGTGGGTGGGTTGGGTGTCAGTTGCGGAATGCACCGACCGAGGTGCGGTTGGTGCCCGCCGAGCGTCCCGCCTCCAGGGCGTGGTACGCCTCTCGAATCAGGTTGCCGGTGTACTCGCGGCGGTTCATCAAGCCGGCGTCTTCCTCGGGGGCCGCCATTACGCCGATCGTCGCAGCCCCGCAGCTGACGGTGATTCGCTGCCAGTTGCCACCGGTCGAAAAGTCGTGGGAGGCGATCCCGCGCCGGATCTTGTCGGCGGCGAGGGTCGCACCCTGCTCGTTGGTCTCGGGCAGCACTATCGCAAAGTGCGGCGGACCCTCAGCGTCGAGGAACGCGACAGTGTCGGTATCGCGCACCGCGAGCCCAAGACGCTCCGATATCTCGCGCAGCAGCCCCTCAAGCTGGATGTGACCGAGCTCCTTGTGCACGTGCTCGGCGTGGTCGAGCTCGACCACGAGCACCGACAGCGGCCGGCGGTAGCGAACCGCTCGGTTGGCTTCCTGCCCGACCAGTGCGTTGATGAACTTCGAGTTCCAGATCCCCGTGACCGGGTCCACAACGCCGAACAGCGGGCTCGAGGAGCGGTCGATCTGACTGTGGCCGCAGCTGTGGCAGTACTGGGACCCGTCCGGCAGCTCGGAGTTGCAATACCAACACGTAGACATGGGCGCAGTCTATATGAGGGAAAACCAGTCTGTTTTCGCAGTGCGCCGATGTCTCTCACTGCACGGTTGGGTTCAGAATCTGGGCGTGGGGGATCAGCGCGAGCTCTTTGAGGCCCCGCCCGGCAAGGAACCCCCGGCCCCGCTGGCCACCCGGCTACGGCCGAAAAGCTTCGATCAACTGGTCGGACAGCGGCGGGTCGTCGAGGTGTTGAGGGAGCTGACCCGCTCCGGCCACCTACCCAGCATCGTCCTGTGGGGTCCCCCGGGGAGCGGCAAGACGACGCTGGCCGGCCTGCTGGCGAGCGAAACGAAGGCGCGCCTCGTCGGCATTTCCGCGGTGACCGCCGGCGTGGCGGACCTCCGAAAGCTGGTGGCGGAAGCAAAGGTCCACCGTCGGGCGGGCCTGCGGACGATCCTCTTCATCGACGAGATCCACCGGTTCAACAAGGCGCAGCAGGATGCCATCCTCCCTCACGTTGAGGACGGCACTGTGACGCTCATCGGCGCGACCACCGAGAACCCCTCTTTCGAGGTCATCGCCCCTCTGCTGTCACGAAGCCGCGTGTTCCGTCTCGAGGCGCTTGAGCGCAGCGAGCTCAAAGAGGTGGTCGAGCGCGGCCTTGCGGAGGTGAATGCGCGCATCAGCGCCGACGCGCTCGACGCGCTGCTCGAGAGCTCAAGGGGTGACGCGCGCGTTGCTCTCAATGGACTGGAGGCAGCGACCGCGCTCGCCGGCGCCGGGCCCGCGCAGGGCGCGCACGGCCAGGGAGAGATCGATTTGAGCCACGTCGAGCGCGCTCTTCAGGAACGCCACCTTCTATACGACCGCGCCGGCGACCAGCACTACGACATCGTTTCGGCCCTCATCAAGAGTGTTCGGGGCAGCGACCCAGACGCTGCTGTGTACTGGCTCGCTCGCATGCTCGAGGCGGGCGAGGACCCACTTTTTGTGGCCCGCCGGCTGGTGATCTCTGCGGCCGAGGATGTCGGGCTTGCCGACCCCCAGGCGCTGCAGGTGGCAATGGCCGCGCAGCAAGCGGCACATTTCGTCGGCATGCCGGAAGCCGTCCTCCCGCTGACCGAGGCGGCGCTGTACCTTGCGCTGGCGCCCAAGTCCAATTCCGCGCTGACCTCCTACGGCGCTGCTCGCGACCTGATCGAGCAGACCGGCAACGAAGCCGTGCCTCTACATCTGCGCAACGCGCCCACCGGCCTCATGAAGTCGATGGGCTACGGCAAGGGTTACAAGTACGCGCACGACTTCGAGGGTGGCGTTGCCGACCAGGCGCATATGCCGGAGAAGCTCGCCGGCCGCAAGGTCTACAAACCCGGTCCAAGGGATAAGAAGCCCGGGCCATAGGCAACCGCCGCACAAACTAGACTTTCACGGCTTATGGCCGATGCCCTTCTCATCTTCAAGCCCGACGCTTCATACCGGCTCGCTCCGCGTGCCGGGATCTGGGGCTGGCTGTCAACAGAGCGCGATTGGAAGGTCGAATCCCTTGCCTGGTTCCAGCCGCCCGCCTCTTTGATTGAAAGCCATTACGACTTCCTCAAAGAGAGGCCCTTCTTTCCATGGTTGGTGGACTTCATGACGGCGTTGCCACTGGCTGTCGGACGTGTGACTGCTTCGGCAACGGCTCTGGAGCAGATGCGTCATGACCTTGGGGAGACGCGCATCGCCCAGGCGCGACCGGGATCGCTGCGCGAGCGGTACGGCATCTTCGGCGGCATCAACTGCCTCCACCTGTCGGATTCGCCTGAGACCGGGAGCACCGAGGTCGAGCGTTGGGCGAAGTTCGTTCAGCTCGACGACGTCAGCGTGGACCTTGCCATCGAGACCGACAAGCCAGACCACACGTACAGGCTGCGTTCGCTGGCCACGCAGGTGTCGGGCGGCTTCCATGTCGAGCTTGCGTCACAGACGATTCGCGAGCTCCTCGCCGAGGAGTCGGATATCGATGGCGAGCGGCTCGAGGCCCTCTGGCGGATCACGCTGGGGGCGCTGGCTTAGGCTCCTCATCCGCGTCGTGAGCATGGACCGTTACCGGCCGTCCGAACAGCTCTGCGTTCGGGACGACGATGAGATCTCCGGAGTCGTTCCGCAGCAGCGTGACGCGGAGCTTGACCTCCGTGATCGTCCCGGTCCTCTCACCCTCCAGCGAGATGCGGTCCCCCACCCTGAAATGTCGCTCCAGCAGGACGTAATACCCGGAAACGTAGTCCCTGAGCAAATCCTGGACCCCGAATGCCGCCACGACGGTGGCGAACAGGATGCCGAGCAAGGTGACGTTTGCGCTCTGGATGGCGAAGCCAAGCGCGGCCAGCACACCGACCCCGAGCAGCACGACCGCGACAACGCGACGGCCCACCGTAACCATGCCCGTGGGCAAATGACGCTTGTGCAGCTGATCGGCGGCGAAGCTGGCCACCAACCGCGACGCAACCAAGAAGGCGAGGAAGACTACTAAGCCGATCGCCACGAAAACGACATCGGTCGTGACGTTGGCCGGCACCGACGCTGCGAGCGGCGGCGTCATTCCTTGGTCTCGGCTTGCTCCTCGGCGGCCGGAGCCCCTTCTTCGGCTGCTTCCTCGCCCTCGCCGACAATGGCTGCCTCCGCTGCCGGTATTTCCTCTTCGACCTTGAGCTCGCGCTTGTGGACTATCTTCACCACCAGCTCTTCGGGATCGATGAGAACAGTCACGCCCTTGGGCACCTTGAGGTCTGAGATGCGCAGCTCGGACTCGATTTCCTCGAGCGGCGTGAGGTCGACCTCGAACGCTTCTGGAATGTCGGTCGGAAGACACTCCACCCTCACCGTGTGGATGGGCTGGAGCACGTCGGCGTCGCCACGTTTGACGGCTGCGGACTCGCCGGTCAGGTGGACAGGCACCTCGACGGTGATTTTCTCCTCGAGGCTCACCTGGTACAGGTCGACGTGGATCGGGCCCAGGCGGCGGGGATGGGTCTGGATCTCACGCACCAGGACCTTCTCGGCGCGTTCCCCGTCGACGACCAGGTCGACCAGGTGCGTGCGCCCCGACTTGACGAACACCTTCTGGAACTCGAGGCGGTCGAGAATCAGCGGCGTCGCGTCCGTGTTGTGCCCGTAGACGACGGCGGCAAGCTTGCCCTCGCCGTGGAGCCGGCGCGAACGCTTGCCGAGGAGCGTGCGAGTGGTGGCTTTCAGTTGCATGGTTGGGCCTCGGGGTGGAGAGGCGTCGATATGATACCGCGCAGAGCTATTTCCGCGAACCGGCCACCAGTTAGCTTGAGGTCCAGGCAATGCAGAATCAGCCGCCTCCACCCCCACCTCAGGGAGGCTCTCAGGGTCCCCTGTCTCCACCGGGCGCCTCTTATCCGCCGCCGGCGCCGCCCGCTTATTCGCCTCCGCCAGCACCCGCCCAATACGCTGCACCCCAGATGTACGGGACCCAGACCACGTATGCCGGTTTCTGGATCCGGCTTGTGGCCAGATTCATCGACGCTCTGATCCTGGGCATCCCGTTCGCCATCGTCTTCTTAGTGTTCCTTGCGATCGGCGGCGCCCTTGCAGGAACCTCGCATTCGAGCAACCAGAATGCTCAGGGGGCGGCCGCGGCCGCGTTCGGAGGCTTCTTCATCCTGCTGTACCTGTTCGCCCTGGCAGTCCAGATCGGTTACTGGATCTACTTCTGGGGCACCACCGGCTCCACTCTCGGTATGCGACTCCTACGGCTACGAGTAATCGACGCCAACACTGGAGGCGCGATCGGTTATAGCCGCGCCGCCGTGCGCTTTCTCATGTCGATAGTCAACACCTGGGCTTGCTACATCGGGTGGATCTGGGTCGCATTCGACCCGCGAAAGCAGGGCTGGCACGACAAGGTCGCGAATTCGGTAGTCATCCACTACTGACCCGATCCCGAACCTAGCGAGAGTCCTCGGGGAATCGCTTCCGCAGCCAATCGACGATTTCCTGGAGTGGCGTGCCCGGAGTGAAGAGCTCCGCCACGCCCTTCTTCTTGAGCGCCGCGATGTCGTCCTCTGGGATGATGCCCCCTCCGAACACGACGATGTCGGTCGCCTGGCGCCTCTTCAGCTCCTGCACGACTGCTGGGAACAATGTCATGTGCGCGCCCGAGTGGATCGAGAGCCCGATGACCTGAGCGTCCTCCTGGAGCGCGGCGTCGACGACCATCTCGGGCGTCTGGCGCAGGCCAGTGTAGATGACCTCGTAGCCGGCATCGCGCAAGGCTCGGGCCACGACCTTGACGCCCCGGTCGTGGCCGTCGAGTCCGACCTTGGCCACGAGAATTCGCACGGGCCTGACCGCAGTGTCGACAGGCACTAGATCACTGCCTTCTCGGTGTAGATTCCGAAAACCTCGATCAGGGTACCCATGATCTCGCCTTCTGTTGCGTACGCGCGGACTGACTCAAGGATGTAGGGCATCAGATTGTCGGCGCCGGCGGCCGCCTTTCGTAGGCTGGCCAGTGCTTTCGAGCACCTGGCCTGATCGCGCTTGCGCCGCACCTGTCGGACGCGTGCCACCTGCTCGGCCTCGAGCTTGGGGTCGATGCGGAGTATCTCCATCGGCTCCTCGTCGTCGACGGTGAACTCGTTGACGCCGACCATCAGGCGCCGCTTCTGCTCCAGCTCCTGCTGATATCGGAACGCCGCGTCTGCGATCTCCTTCTGGAAGAAGCTGGCCTCGATCGCCGGGATGACGCCGCCCAGCTCTTCGATGCGTTTGAAGTAAACCTCTGCCTGCCGCTCCATCTCGTCGGTGAGCGCTTCGACGAAGTAGCTGCCACCGAGCGGGTCGATCGTGTTCGCGACACCGGTTTCATAGGCGAGCAGCTGCTGGGTGCGCAGCGCCAGCCGGGCCGCCTTGTCCGTGGGGAGGGCGAGGACCTCGTCCATTGCGTTTGTGTGCAACGACTGCGTTCCACCAAGGACCGCCGCCAGCGCCTCGATGGCGGTGCGGGCAATGTTGAGCTCTGGCTGCTGCGCGGTCAGGGAAACTCCTGCGGTCTGCGTATGGAACCGCAGCTTCAGAGAGCGCTCGTCCTGAGCCCCGTAACGGTCGCGCATCCAACGCGCCCATATGCGACGTGCGGCTCGGAATTTGGCAATCTCCTCGAAGAAGTCGATGTGAGCATCGAAGAAAAAGGACAGGCGTGACGCGAAGTCGTCGATCCGCATCCCCCGCTCCAGGCATGCATCTACGTAAGCCATGCCGTCGGCGAGTGTGAAGGCGAGCTCCTGGGCAGCGGTCGAACCCGCTTCGCGGATGTGGTAGCCCGAGATCGAGATGGTGTTCCACTTCGGCACCTCTTTGGCGCAGTACTCGATGGAGTCCACGACGAGGCGCATCGACGGTGCCGGCGGAAAGATGAACTCCTTCTGGGCGATGAACTCCTTGAGGATGTCGTTCTGCAGCGTGCCCCCAAGTGTCGACGCCGGCACGCCTTGTTTCTCAGCGACTGCGATGTACATGCAGAGCAGGATCGCGGCGGGCGAGTTGATCGTCATGGAGGTCGTTATGTCGCCAAGTGGGATTCCGTCGAACAAGGCCTCCATGTCTGCCAGCGAATCGATCGCAACACCGCAGTGACCGATCTCGCCCCGGCTGGTCGGAGCGTCGGAGTCCTGGCCCATCAGGGTGGGCATGTCAAAGGCGACTGACAGCCCGGTCTGACCGTTCGCGAGGAGGTACTTGTAGCGCTTGTTGGTCTCGTCCGCGGTCGCGAAGCCCGAGAACTGCCGCATGGTCCACAGCCGCCCGCGGTACCCGCCAGGGTGGATGCCCCGCGTGTACGGGTAAAGCCCCGGCATCTCCTCGTCGCGCTTCGGGAGATCGGTGGCCGTGTAGAGAGGCTTCAGAGGAATCCCCGAGATCGTGGAGGTCTCGATTCCGTCGTCACGCGACGGGCTTGACTCGAACTCCTCTTTCCACGCCTCTTTCGGGTCGCGTGCTCGGACCTTCATCGATTCGATCCATTATCCGAGGTCTTGACTTAGTTTCCCTTGCCGCGCTTCCGGGCAACGCCGCCCATCCGGCTCACGATCTCCTCAGCCGCCCGATACGGGGTGCCGTCCTTCAGGAGCTTTTCCGTAAGGCCGGCGTCCTCCCCGAGAGTCAGGCGGGCGTGCTCCCGCGCGAGCTCTGCAACAACCTCGGCGGTCTCATCCTTGAGCCTCCTCTCGGCCAGCTCACGCGCCTGACCGCTCGACTCAAGGTGCAGGCGATGAGCCTCGACGGCCGCCCACAGCTCCTCGATCCCCTCCTGGCGGGCGGCCACGGTGGGGATGATCGGTGGCTTCCAAACCTTTGCGGTGCCCGCACCATGTGCGCGCGGCGCGCTGAGGCTCAGCATCCCGCGGAGCTCCAGCGCGACCCGCTGGTGCCCCTCGAGGTCCGCCTTGTTGACGACGAAGATGTCGGCAATCTCAAGGATGCCGGCTTTGATCATCTGCACGCCGTCTCCGAGGTTCGGGGTCATGACGACAACAGTTGTGTCTGCGACCGCCGCCACCTCCAGCTCTGACTGGCCGACGCCCACCGTTTCGAGGATCACCTGGTCGAAGCCGAAGGCCCCAAGCAGTCTTATCGCCTCGCGCGTGGCTAGCGACAGGCCGCCGAGGTGTCCGCGAGCTCCCATGCTCCGGATGAAAACCTTGGGGTCGAGCGCGTG
Organism: Candidatus Dormiibacterota bacterium; assembly: GCA_030946685.1. Classification (GTDB taxonomy): domain Bacteria; phylum Chloroflexota; class Dormibacteria; order Dormibacterales; family Dormibacteraceae; genus Palsa-872. Next base: position 41,732 of record JALYYG010000021.1, read on the forward strand.
CCGCTGCATCCGGATTCGATCTCCAAGGATGGCTCCGCCCGTGAAGGGCGAGTTGGGATCGGTGGCGATCACGGCGATGGACTTGCCTTGTTTTCTCAACAGGGCGACGAGCGCGTCGACGATGGTCGACTTGCCGGTCCCCGGAGCGCCGGTGAAGCCGACGACCTCTGCGTGGCGACCAGTGCCCTGAGCGGGCTCCTCCAACTCGCGCACCGAGGCGTCGCGCCGCTCGACGAGGCTGATCGCCCGGGCCAGGGCCCGGATGTCGCCGGCGTGGAACCGCCTCGCCAGCTCGCTCTCGCTCAGTTGGTCACAGACCCAAGAAACGGAGCGCGAAATCGTGGCCGAGCACGACGACGAGCCCATACGTCTGCTGGCCGCGAGCGGGCGCGGGGTTGGTCGGCGTGGCGGCCACGACAGTGCCGCCGAAGAAGGTCGTCAACCACTTTGCCGTCTGCGGAAATTGGCCTCCCGAGTAGTCGAGGATGACTGTCTTTGCCGAAGGCCTGTGCGCGACGGGGTCCGCGAGCTGCAGCCCTGTCGGATCGAACATCGTGGTGATCCGGCCGTCCAGACCGTCGAAGCTGTTCGAACCGTTGGCAAACTGGATCGGAGCCTTCTCCGCGAGCACAACGGGGTCGATGAACAAGTAGTTCAGATACCGGTGGATCATCGCGTAGCTAGGGTCGTCAGGGCAGAGCTGCGAGACGGACGCACCCATGCCACAGTTGCCTAAGTCGAGGAGGTTTCCCGGCGTTCCATCCGATGGCGCAGTCAGCGCCACCCTGATGATCGAGGTGTTCGGGAGGTTCTTACCCCAGTCGTAAATGGCCTTCATATCGGAGATCGACATGTCGGTCGAGATGTACTTCTGCAGCGCGCTCAGGAGTTGGGGCGCCTTCGAGAAGCCGTTGACCGAGGTCGCCTTCTTCTTAATCGCTTCCATGATGTCCTGCTGGCGGCGGGCACGCCCAAAGTCCGATGACTGCGCCGACTGGGTTGCGTGCCTCGATCGCGCGATCTCCAGCGCCTGCTCCCCATTGAGGTGCTGGCAACCGGCCTTGAAGTGGATCGGGTGGTAGCCGTTGTAGTAGTCGGGGTAGTAGATGTCGTCAAGGTTGGTGGTGAGGCAGACGTCCACCCCACCGAGCGCGTCAACCAGGTCGCGAAATGCCACGAAGTCGACTGCGATGTACTTGTCGAACGTGAGGCCTGTCACCTTCCCGACCTCGTGCTCGGCTGCATGACCGCCACCGTCGCGCCCCGTGTACTGCGCCGCGACGCAGCAAATGATGTTCGTATAGGGCACTTCGTAGGCCGAGTTGATCTTGTTGACCCACGTTCTGGTGGAAGGGGACTGGAGATTCATCTGGACTACAAGGTCCCTCGGGACCGACGCGAGCATCACGCGGTCGCTGGCCGGATCGATTGTCACTGCCATGATCGAGTCCGTCAGATAGGGTGCGTCGTTCTGGTAACCGCCCCGCCCCAGCAGGAGGATGTTGACGCGCTGTCCGTGCTTGAGCTTGTACGCGATAGTGCCGGGCGCGGGCTCCAGGGCTTGCACGACCTCTCCGAGTGGATTGAGGTGATGACCGGTGGTCGCGGTTATGAAGTCGTCCAGCCTCTTGTAGGTGAGGGTCGCGCCCACGAGCACAACGACCAGGAGGGCGGCAAGGATCATCGCCGGGACCGAGCGGGTCAGGCGGTAGGTGACGTGATAGCGGGATCGCCTGGCCCTCGGCCTGGCCCTAAGCATGCGCACGGGGATTTTACCGTCCAGGCCCTAAGGAACGGAGATTCGGCCCGGAGGGTTACGTCCGTCCTCAAGATTCCGGCTTTAGCGGCTGCGGCTCACCTCAAGGGGTGGTTGTCGTCGTCGTGGCGTGCGAAATGATGAAAAACCACGTGATCGCCCAGCCCGCACTTGCGAGGAACCCCACGACACCCAGGATCAGGCCGGCCAGGCCGAGGCCGCCTCCCCCAAGCGTCCCGCCGCTTGCTGCGACCCGCTGACGGGAAATGAACCCCATGATCCCGGCAGCCGGCCCCAGGAGAATCCCAAGGCAGAACGGCCAGAAGCAGACCAGAGACAGGATGCCCGCGATCAGGGACCCTATGGCGAGCCCGTCAGTGCGCGGGGCGGCATAACCTGCTCCCATCGGTGTGTAACCGCCCGGCGGGGGCGGGACGTAGCCGCCTCCAGGTGGTGGCGGTGGAGTGAAGCCTCCACTGGGAGGGGGCGGCGGAGGTTCCGGTGGCGGAGGTGGCGGCGGCGGCGTGAACCCCCCGCCGGACGGCGGTGGGGGCGGCAAGTCCGACATCTAACTCCTCCTAACGCCGCTGCTGCGGCGGACTACCCCTTCTCGAAGCTGCGGATTACCCAGGCCTGCATCGCCAGCGCAAACGCCGAAGTCACAAAGACGCCGACGCCGCACACGATGGTTCCCAGTGAGCCGACGAAGCTTGCGGCGATCAGCATAAGGCCGGCGATCAGGGTGTGGCTCGGGTTCATGCGCGACCGGCGAATCACCGCACCAACACGGATTCCGCCACCGACGCCCCCGCTGTCAGTGGCCAGAACTACAGCCGGCAGCGCGAACGTCCACGCCAGGCTCAGCAAGGTAAGCACGCTGAACCCAAGGACATTGAGAAAGATCGCCGTCGAGATGAGCGGCGCGTTGGCAGAGCCCTGGCCCTGACGAACTGCCAGCGCGATCGCCGGTATGAAGACGACCAGCGCGGCGGCGACGATCGCGATCGCATAGACCAACTCCACCGCAAACAGCCGGATCCCGCGCCCGAGGTGCGTCAGGTTGGCCGGCGCGAGCCTCTCCTCACCTGCCCGCAGCCGGTCGAGCGACGCGAGCATCCATCCAATTCCATTGATGGCGCCGACGATCGGGATTACGAGGATCAGCGCGATGATCAAAAGCTTCGGGAGCCACTCCGGATCGCGAAACGGCCAGGTGAATGCCTCGGTGATTCGGTCCACCGGCTCTATCCAAAGGTTGTCGGCGTGGAGATCACGACCAGGATGAGCACCAGCCAGGCCAGGCTCACCACCGCGCCGATTGCGGTCGCCACCACGCCAAGCACCCAACCCGCGACGGCCATGCTGCGACCCCCTCCCGCGCCCTGAGCGCCGTCGATGCGCGTAACGGCCGTTCGACCCATGAAGTAGGCGAAGGGGCCGAGCACGAGGCCGGGAAGGCCGAATGGCAGACCGAGCAATATGCCCAGGATGGAGGCCGCCAGCGAGGTGACGGCCCGCCCGTCCGTGGGTGCGGCCCGGCCGGCACGGGGCGGTGGAAAGTCCGGAGGCGGGTGATAGGGCGCCACTGCTGGCAATGCACCGATCGGGGGAGGCGGCACATCTGAAGGCCTCCCCTCCACAACACTTTGGGAGCCGGTCGGTTCAGGTTTCGAGATGCTCACCTGAGCAGGGATCTCGCGATGACCACCCTCTGGATCTGGTTCGTCCCCTCGTAGATTTGCGTGATCTTTGCGTCACGCATCATCCGTTCCACGGGGTAGTCGCTGATATAGCCGTAGCCGCCAAGCAGCTGCACGCAGTCGGTGGTCACCTTCATGGCCATGTCCGACGCGAAAAGCTTGGCCATCGCCGCGACCTTGGTCAGATCCGCCGCCTTTGCGTCGACCTTCGTGGCCGCGCGGTACACGAGGTGCCGAGCCGCTTCGATCTGGGTGGCGATGTCGGCGAGCATGAACTGGATGCCCTGGAAGCTCGCAATGGGTTGCCCAAACTGCTTCCTCTCCTTCACATAGTTCAGGGCGTAGTCAAACGCGCCCTCCGCAATTCCGAGGGCCTGCGCCCCGATGCCGGGCCTCGATCGGTCGAGCACGGCCAGGGCGAGCTTGAAGCCCGAGCCTTCATCACCGAGCCGGTTGGCCACGGGAACCTTGACGTCTTCGAAGACAAGCTGCGCAGTGGGGAAGCCGCGAATGCCGAGCTTGTGCTCGAGCTTGTCCGCTTTCCATGGGCTGGTTTCGCGCTCGAGGACAAAGGCGGAGATGCCGCGCTGGTTGGCTTCCGGATCGGTCTGAGCGAAAACGACCAGCGTTCCGGCCACGCTGCCTCCGCTGATGAACTGCTTGGTGCCGTTCAGCACGTACTCGTTGCCGTGGCGAGTGGCACGCGTCTTCATCGCGGCGGCGTCGGAGCCGCTTCCCGTCTCCGACAGTGCGTATGCCGCGACCTTCTCCCCGGTGGCGAGCGGCGGGCAGAGCCGTTTCTTCTGATCTTCGGTGCCGGCCACCAGGATTGGATACGAGCCGAGCGCCTGCACGGCGAGGATCAGCGATGAGGTTGCGCACGCCTTGGCGATCTCCTCAATTCCCATGCAGATCGTTACGCTGGATCCGGATATCCCCCCGTACTGCTCCGGGAACGGGATGCCCAGGATTCCGTTCTCCGCGAACAGCTTCTCGATGTCCTTCGGGTATTCAGACTTCTCATCGATTTCTGCGGCGCGGGGGGCGACCTTGTCCTGTACGAGCTCCCGGATCGTGTCCCGAATCGCGACCTGCTCCTCGGAAAACTCGAAATCCATCAGCGTGAGATTATCCCCGTCTGTCCTACCAGCGCGGCAGGGTTGGCCGGGGCCCCCGGCCGTGACTTTTGTTTCCCTGACTCCCAGTCGTGGCGAGGAGAAACTAATCCTCAAACAAATCTCATCGATATACCGGAGAGAGAGCAGCGCCTCGGCGAAGCCGACGGGCGACGAGAGGGAACCATCCGGGTTCCCTCTCATAAGGGGGTCGAAGACCCCCGCAGTAGGTCTCGGGCTATGACGATCCGCTGAACTTGGTTCGAGCCTTCGTAGATCTGAAGGGCTTTGGCGTCGCGGACATGACGCTCAAATGGGCTGCCGGCTATTACGCCGTCCTCCCCCGCCAGCTGAACTGCGTCAAGGGCAAGATCCATTGCGGTGTCGGTGCAGTGAAGCTTGGCCATAGACGCCTGTCGCGCGAACGGACGCCCTTTGCTGCACAGCCAGGCAGCGTGGTACGTCAGCAGTCGTGCCGACTCCAGGCGAGTGGCCATGTCCGCGAGCATGAAGTCGTCGCCCTGGGCTCGCTCTCGGTAAGCGAGCACCTGGCGAGACTCGTCCAGGGCGGCCTGAGCGATGCCGAGCGCCTGACCCGAGATTCCTATACGGCCGGAGTCCAGTGCACGCATGGCAACCGTGAACCCCTGGCCTTCGGAGGCAAGCCGGTTGGCGGCCGGCACCACAACGTCCTCGAGCACCAGCTCCCCAGTAGGCGAGCCGTGGAGACCCATCTTTTTGAACAGCTGGCCAACCCGAAGGCCCGGAGCGCCGGCCGGCACCAGGAACGCACTGACTCCGGCCGCGCCGTCGTCCGGACCTGTCCGCGCGAAGACGACGTAGAGGCCGGCCCGACCGATGTTTGTGATGAAGATCTTCGTGCCGTTGAGAACGTAGGTGCCACCGCGGCGGCGGGCGCTCGCCTTCAACGAGGCGGCATCCGACCCAGCCGCCGGCTCGGTGAGCGCAAAGGCACCCAGCAGCTCCCCCGATGCCAGAAGCGGCAGCCACCGCCGCTTCTGCTCCTCGGTGCCGAACAGGAGTATCGGTTCGCTGCCCACGCTGGTGTGGACGTCGACGATGACCGATGTCGAGGCGCATGCCTGGGCCAGCTCTTCGATGCAGATGGCGAAAGCAATTGCATCCAGGCCGGCGCCCCCATATTCGCGCGGGATCAGGACTCCGAGCAAGCCCGCAGCAGCAGCAGCCTCGACGGCTTCATCCGGGAATCGATACTCCCGATCGACATCGGCCGCATGTGGCCGAGCCACCCCGTCCGCAAGTTCGCGCACCGCGGCCCGGAAGGTCGCGTGCTGGGGCGCCAGATCCAGGTCCACTTTGACCGGGAACTAGAATAGGGAATCGGGCATGGAAGCAGGACCGAGATATCTCGAAGGCACCACCGTTGGGAGCGGCCGCGACATCATCGGGGTGCGCCGAGACCGGATCGCGGACATAATCGGCACTGGGCGCGAGATCATTGCGCGAGCCAAGGCCGAGAAGCTGCTGCCTGAGACGATCACAGGCGCAACTGCCGCTCTTCTGGTCACGATCGCAGGTTACGGCGAGCCTCTGTCCGAAGGACAGTGGCGGGAGCTAGCCGGAGTCGTGGGCGGGATCATGCGCGACAACACATATGCGGACCTTGCCCGGCTTCGGACGTTGATAACCCAAGAGCAATTCTTCAACGTCGCTCGCAACCAGGGTTACGGTCGCTTCATCCGCCGGCTCGACGACGGGCGCTGGGTGTGCGAGCTCGCCCCGAAGCTGGAAGACCTCCCTGACGAGTAACCGTTTCCTGTCCGTTCTGCGGTCGCGGCCGGCGCGAATATTCTTCGCCGCCATCTTCTCGCTGGTGATCCTCAGCCCTGCAGGCGTGGTCTTGGCCGTGGTGTGGACCACGCCGTATCTGACCCCTCCTACCGCGGACCTCGGGCCCACGGGACCGATACGCGTGCTGCCGGCTCCCGACGTGCAGGCGGGCAGCCTGCCCGAACCGCTCAACGTCTACGCCAACGTCATGTCCGGCGTGGTGCCCTGCCCGCTGTGCAACGTGCCACCGCGCGTTTACGTCCCCAACAGCGGCGCCGGCACGGTGGACGTGATCGACCCGTTGACCTTCAAGGTGATCGACCACTACTCCGTTGGCTCCATCCCCCACCACATCGCACCGGCCTGGGATATGAGCGCCCTGTATGTCGACAACGAAGCCTCGAGCAGCTTGACGGTGCTCAACATCTATACGGGGAAGCCAACCGGCCAGACGATCTCGATCCCCTACCCTTACAACCTCTACTTCACACCCGACGGGACCAAGGCCATCGACGTTGTCGAACGGCTGCAGCGGATCGAGTTCCGCGATCCGCATCACGGCTGGAAGCTGCTCGCGTCAGTCCCCATCCCGTGGCCGGGGGCGGACCACCTCGACTTCAGCGCAGACGGCAGCTACCTGATGATCTCGACCGAGTACTCCGGCGTGGTCGCGAAGGTCGACTGCATCCACATGCAGCTGGTGGGTTACGTCAATGTCGGGGGCCTGCCGATAGACGTCAAGCTGTCCCCGGACGGAAGTGTCTTCTACGTGAGCAACCAGGGTCGCATGGGAGTGTCGGTGGTCGACCCGATCGCAATGAAGGAGATCCAGTTCATCCCGACCGGACGCGGCGCCCACGGCCTGCAGATTTCCAGAGACACCAATTCGCTGTACGTGTCCAATCGTTTGGAGGGCTCGTTCTCCGTCATCGACTTGGCGTCCCGAAGGGTTGTCGGCAAGTGGTACATACCCGGTGGGGGAAGCCCGGACATGCTCCAGCTGAACCCTGCCGGCACCCAGCTGTGGGCATCGGGCCGCTACAACGCGACCGTGTACGTGATGAGCACTGTCACCGGGAAGCTCCTCGCCAAGATTCGCGTCGGATCCGAGGACCACGGCCTGACCTATTTCCCGAACGTCGGCCTCCACAGCCTGGGCCACAACGGCGTATACAGGTAAAGGCGCGCGTGAGGACCGGTGTCCTCCCCTGCAGAACCGCTACCTCTCGCCGGACGCTGGAAGTTTGCTAGAAGTGCAGGCGTCAGCGGAGGTGATTATCCGAAGAGGGCTAAGACATCCCCGTTCAAGGGATTGGCCGCCTTTCCAAGAAGCGGAAGACCGTAAGCCTCTTCGATCGACCGCAGGATTCCATATAGGTTGCCCGGGGTCGCAAATCCGCCCTTGCCTGCGGAAGCGTTCGAGATGATAACCATCGGAATATGGCCGCCGGCGCCGTCGCCGACCCCCGTGTTGTCACCCGAGTGTTCATCCATGGTCACGATCACAGTGGCGTTTCCGGAGGTGAACCAAGGGGAGGCCAGCACTGGACCCAGGTTTGCCTGGAGCCACGCGTCGCCCTGCTGCACCGTGCCGTCGTGCATGTTGTCAAGGTCGTTGGGGGTGATCCAGACAAAGTCGGGCGCGCCCGGTCCATTCAATGTATTCAGCATCGAGGTCACGCCTGGATAAGGCAGAACATTGGTTGCACATGGTCCGCTGAGGTCCGAGGCCATATACACAAAGGGATCGTGCTTTTTTACATATGTCCCGCTCTTTCCGCCTGTGTAACAGGCTGAAGGCATCGTCTCCATATAGGCTGTCCAGGGAATGTTCGCGGCACTGAGCTGTGTCCCGAGGTCCGAACCCGGGAAGGGACCGCAGGTTGTGCAATCGGTCGTCTGGCCCTGAGTGCTGCCGCTGATCATTGCGAGGTAAGCAGGAAGACTGGGGTGAGAGACGCCATACCAACTCGTGCCCGAGGCGTAGGCATTTGCTAACGAGCTGTAGTAGGGGTCTGCCAACGGGGTCCCGAGTGTCGAGGTGTAACCCTTGTTCTCCTCAACGATGACCATGACGTGCGGCGTTGGAGGCGAGTTCACGGTGAACGATGCCGACGAGGTCACGGCGCCCCCCGGCGTGGTGACCGTGATGGGACCGCTAGTAGCTCCGGCGGGCACCGACGTACTGATGTTGGAGTCGTCCGTCAACTTGTAGGTAGCGGACGCCACGTTGAAGGCCACCGCGCTGGCGCCGGTGAACCCGGTTCCGGTGATAACCACCGATGTCCCCACAGACCCGCTGGTGGGGTTGAAGCTGGTGATCGTCGGCGCCGGCGAGGGATTCACAGTGAACGACGCCGACGAGTCCACGAAAGCACCCGGGGTGGTCACCCTTATGGTGCCGGTGGTGGCGCCGCTGGGCACGGTCGTGGTGATCTGGGTGTCGTTGTCCACCGTGTAGGTGGGCTGGGAGGTGCCGTTGAACGCCACAGCTGTGGCGCCGGTGAACCCGGATCCAGTGATCACGACCGAGGTGCCGACCACTCCACTGGTGGGGTTGAAACTTGTGATGGTCGGGGGCGGGGACGTGTTCACGGTGAACGTCGCCGACGAGTCCACGAAGCCACCCGGGGTGGTCACCCTTATCGTGCCGGTAGTGGCTCCGGCGGGTACCGACGCAGTGATGTCGGAGTCGTCTGTCACCGCATAGGTCGCCGCCGTGCCGTTGAACGCCACGGCGCTGGCACCGGTGAATCCGGTCCCAGTGATCACCACAGAGGTGCCGCCCATACCGCTGGTGGGACTGAAGCCTGTGATGGTCGGCAGGGGTGTTGGGTTCCTCAGCTTGAACGTGGCAATGGCGCCCGTCCAAGTGACCTCACTTAGCGTGGCCCCGTAGGTCTGCGCGCCGGTGGCCGTGAGGATCTTCCACGATGCCTGCTCGCCGGTGGCCGCGCCGGCGGCCGTGGCCGTCTGGATCGGGGTTATCGTGTAACCGGCGGTCTGGCCGCTTGGAGTGGCGGTGCCGTTCCAGCCGATGCCGGCGACGGCGATCTCGCTTGCCTGAGCGGTGGTCGCCGTTGTACCTGTCGACACCGATGCGGCACTGCCAGTCTTGGTGGCGGTAACGTCTAGCGGCGATGTCGAGGCGCCAGTCACGTCGAGAACGGTGAACGCTATCGCCGAGGTCGAGGCCGACGTTCCGCCCACTGTCACCGTGACCTTTTGAGACGTGGAGAGACTCGCCGCGTTCGCCGCGTACCAGATGTCGCCTTCCGCATGCAATCCCTGGGTGACGACGGCGGCCCGGACCCAATGGTCCGTGGCATTCGTGTCGGCGACGCTGCTGACGGGCGACAAGGCATTGCCGTTGCGAATTCTGATTGTGGCTACGAGGAGGTCGCCGGCAGTGGTGGCGGCGCTCGGCGAAACCGAGAGGGTGGCGCCGCCCGATGCGTTTCGCGCTCCGAACGATTGAGCCACGCCGAAGGGGCTCGCGGTTGCCGTACGCCCAACAGGGAGGATTCCGACGGGCCAGAGGGTTCCCATAAGGAGGGCGACTCCCAGTGCGCAGCGTGCCACGACAGCTCCGGCACGGCCGCGCCGGGGCTTCAACCGCCGCCCGCTCACGTCAAGCGGCCGCCGAGCTCACGGCCGGACCAGGGCGAGGCGCGCCGAATCGATTGGAGAAGTCCAAGCCATACCCACAACGCGATCAAACGGTCTCCCCCCAGCCGGCGAACCGCTGTTCGCCCGCGCTGCCCAACTCAGACCATCGGCAATCCTGAGCGTTTCACCAATTCAGGCCGCCGTCAATAGGACTTCAGGCACTACCGCTAGCAGCCCAGGAGTCGCGCGATCAGCATCCGCTGTACCTCGGACGTTCCCTCGCCTATCTCGTTGACCTTGACGTCACGCCAGTATCGAGCGACGGGGTAGTCCTCCATGAAGCCGTACCCGCCGTGGATCTGCACCGCCTCGTCGGCGGCGCGCTTCGAAGTCTCAGAGGCGAAGAGCTTGCACATCGCTGCGAGCATCCTCGCCTCATCCGTCGCCTTGCCGTCTGCGTTCATGTAGGTCACGGCAGCGCGATAGACCATGGTGCGGGCAAGCTCGGTTTCCATGGCCATGTCCGCGAGCTTGAACTGCACTGCCTGGTGCTTCGAGATTGGCACTCCGAACGTCCTGCGCTCCTTGGCGTACGCAAGTGACGCGTCAAGGCAGGCTTGGGCCAGGCCGACGGACAGGGCAGCGATTGCGATGCGACCGCCGAGCAGCGTGTGCAAGAACTGCTTGTAACCACCGCCCCGCTCACCGAGGAGATTCTCCATTGGCACCATGCAGTTTTCGAAGCTGAGCGGGTGCGTGTCGGACGAGTGCCACCCGAGCTTGCGATATGACTCCAGGACGTGGTAGCCGGGCGTTCCAGTGGGAATCATGATGGCGCTGATTTCAGGAGGTTTGCCGTTCGGATTTCCGGTCAGCGCCGTCACCGTCACACCCGCCGATATATCGGTCCCGCAGTTGGTGATGAACTGCTTGGCGCCGTTGACCACCCAGTGCCCGTCTCGAGACTCCGCCCGCGTCTTGGTCGCACCTGCGTCGGAACCGGCTTCGGGCTCGGTCAGACCGAATGCCCAGAGCTTGCGTCCGGCGAGCAGGTCCGGGAGCCACCGCTCCTTTTGCTCCTTGGTGCCGAAATCATAGATCGGCGCTGCGCCGAGGCAAACCGCTGCCTCGAGCGTGATGCCGACGCCGGTGTCCGCGCGCGATATCTCCTCGATCGCCAGGCACAACGAGAGAAAGTCGCCACCCGCCCCGCCGTACTCTTCCGAGAAGGGCAAGCCGAACAGTCCGAGCTCCCCCATCTGGCGGACGACGTCGTAGCCGAACTTGTGCTCGCGGTCGAGCTCCTCCGCCGCCGGCGCCACCACTTCCCGAGCGAAGTCGCGACACAGCTCTCGAACGGCCTGCTGCTCAGGCGTCAGTTGGAAATCCACACCGCGAACTAGTATCCCGTACCGGAATGAGCGGTGACCCATACGAAGCTGGAATGCTCATCGCGGGGGAGCTCAAGGCCCTCGACGGTCCCAAAGTGAATCCCCTCTGCCGGACACGCCTCTACACCCATAGCCGCTCCACCGAGCAAGTGCTCCTGCTGCTGCACGGTTTCACGAACTGCCCGCAGCAGTTCGATGCGCTCGGCAGGCAATTCCACGACAGGGGCTGGAACGTCCTCATCCCTCGATATCCCCGCCACGGCTACGCAGACCGCCTCAACACAACAATTTCGGAGCTGCGCTCGGACCAGCTGATCGCTCTTGCGAACCAGTCCGCTAACGCGGCCGCGGGCCTCGGGAAGCACCTGACCGTGGCCGGCCTGTCGCTCGGCGGTGTTCTGACCGGGCACCTGGCTCAGACACACGACAAGGTCGAGCGCGCGGTGCTGATCGCCCCGATGTTTGGGCTGAAGCGGATACCCGGCCCGGCTCACTCGGCCCTGACGCGCCTTGCCTATGCGCTGCCGAACTTTTACTTGTGGTGGGACGGCAGACTCAAGGAGCAGCTGGGTCCGCCCCACGCATATCCGCGCCTTGCCACCCATGCGTATGCGGCACTGTTCAAGACTGCCTCCGGCGTTCTCAAAGCTGCTGGCGCGGGGGCACCGAAAGCCCCGGAAATCACAGTGATCACGAATGCATCCGAGCCGGGCCTGGAGAACCGTTTCACGCACCAGCTGGTCGAGGCTTGGCGACGGCGGGGCGCCTCTGTCAGGACATTCGAGTTCCCGGCCTCAGATCGCCTGCCCCACGACATGATCGACCCGGCAAACCCGGACCAGAACATCGAGCTCGTCTATCCGGTGGTCGCCCATGCAATTGCCGGCGAAATCCGGGGTGAGGATTAATTTCCCAGGACGAAGACCTTGAGCGCCCAGCTCAGCATCACGGTGGTCACGACGCCGACTGTCAGGAGCTGCCACTGCAGGGCGCTGAGACTCGGCGTCCAGGTGCGCCCGGTCACGATCCCGATCGCCAGGCCGGCCACCCCGGCCAGGCTGCCCACGAAGAGCGCGGGGCCCAACGGGTACAGGCGCACAGCGTCAGAAATGTCGCCCTGCCACATATAGGCGAACGATCGAGTGCCACCGCAGAACGGACATGGGTGGCCTGTCAGGTAATAGAAGGGACAGGGCGGAAAGGTCAAATGGCCCGCCTGGAGGGTCCAGTACATGCGTGTATAAGCGAGCCACAGCACCAGGCCGCCGATCATGGCGAAATCGCGAAGGCGATCGCCTGGCACAGGCCTGGTGATCGCGATCGGGAGCGCCGTCGTCAACCGAGTGTAAGGGCGCAACGCTACCTCAGAAGGCCAACGATCTGGTCGGTCGTATCTGCCACGGCGACCCCGGCCTTTCGGAACGCCTCTTCCTTGCTTTTTGCCGTGCCGCGGTTGCCCGAGATGATGGCGCCTGCGTGGCCCATCCGCTTGCCCTCGGGCGCGGTTCGCCCTGAGATGAATGCCACCGTCCTGAGCCGGGTGCCCAGGGCCAGCAGCTCGGCCGCGCGCTCCTCGTCGCTGCCTCCGATCTCGCCGATCACCACCAGGTGCGTGGTCGCCTCGTCCTTCTCGAAGAGCTCAACCACATCCTTGAACGTCAACCCCAGCACAGGGTCGCCACCGATGCCGACGATGGTGGATTGTCCGAGGCCCGAAGCAGTCAAAGCGGACGCCACCTCGTAGGTCAGCGTACCGCTTCGCGAGACCAGCCCGACCGGGCCGGCGCTGGTGATGCGCTGAGGGATGATGCCAATCTTTCCCACCCCCGGAGTTATCAGGCCTGGGCAGTTGGCGCCGATCAACCGAGTCGCCGGATAGCCGCGCAGGTATTCCTTGACCTTGATCATCTCCTGGATCGGAATTCCCTCCGTTATGCAGACGATCAATGTGATCCCACCCGCGGCCGCCTCCATGATCGCGTCGGCGGCGAACGGAGGCGGCACGAAGATGCCCGATGCGTTGGCCCCGGTCGTCTTTACAGCGTCGGCCACCGTGTTAAAGACCGGCACTCCGAGGTGCATGGTTCCGCCCTTGCCCGGGCTGGTGCCGCCAACAACCTTGGTGCCCATTTCCAGCATCTGGCCGGCGTGGAACGTGCCCTCCCTGCCGGTGATGCCCTGAACGATGACGCGAGTCGACGAATCCAGAAGTATGCTCACACAGGAGCCTTTGTCAGTTCGACTATCTTCTGAGCCGCCTCCCAGGCGCTCGCGCCCGGCTCGATCCCATTGCGTTTGAGAATCGCGCGACCCTCCTCTTCGTTGGTACCGCTCATTCGGACGACGAGTGGTAGCTTCATCTTCAAGTTGTCGCGCGCCGTGACCAACCCCTTCGCGACCTCATCGCCGCGCGTGATCCCTCCGAACACATTCATCAACACGCCCTTGACGCGCGGATTCATGAGGATTACGGCAAGCGCGTTCTCCACCACCTCGGCTTTGGCGCCGCCACCGATGTCGCAAAAGTTGGCCGCCCGTCCACCGGCGCGCTGGACGAGATCGAGGGTGCTCATACACAGGCCGGCGCCGTTGCCGATGATGCCGATATCGCCATCCAGTGACACGTACGTGAGGCCGCGCTTCTTGGCCTCGACCTCATAGGGGTCACCCTCGAGCACCGAGCCATAGCGCTCTTCGAGGTCCTTGTGCCGCCAAGCGGCGTTCTCGTCCGTTTCGAGCTTGGCATCCCCCGCAATGACTTCGCCCTGCTTGGTGATCACGAGCGGGTTGATCTCCGCCGTCACTGCGTCCAGCTCGGGGATCGCTCGATAAAGCTTCTTGATGAGCGCCGTCAAGGGGCGAGCAAGCTCGCCCAGGCCGGCTTCGAAAGCAAGCTGGTTGAGCTCGAAGTCGAGAGGACCGCGCCACGGATTCGGATGCAGGCGCGCGATCGATTCGGGCGACTCCTCCGCGACCAGCTCGATTTCCATGCCGCCCTTTGCGGAGAGCATCAGGATGTTGTTGCGGGCGTCGCGGTCGACTGTGAAGCCCAGGTACACCTCGCGCTCGATCTCCAGCGCCGCTTCGCAGTACACGAGCGGCACCTTGAATCCCTTGATGTCCATCCCGATGATCTGCGCGGCAGCCTGGCGCGCTTCATCAGGCGACTTCACCAGCTTGATGCCGCCGGCCTTACCGCGGCCTCCGACCGGGACCTGCGCTTTGACCGCCACCGGTCCGAGCTCCGCGCACGCCTTCGCCGCCTCGTCGGGAGTTCGCGCGACCCTGCCAGGCGGGATCGGGATGCCCAGCGATGCCAGGACCTCCTTGGCCTGGTACTCGAGGAGCTTCATGCTGACCCTGGGTGTCTCATTTGAGCTCCATTGTTGACAGAACGATCTCAGACGTGACATCACGGCCGCGGACTAGGTCGGGTGCCCTCATACGTTGGCGTGGTACACTTGTGGCGTGACCAAAGCCAGCGTGCTCACGCCGATGCCGCCAGCCTGGGTGGAGAGCTGGAAGTCCTTCGAGGTCAGCAAGGTGCGCTCAGAGGAAACGCTGAGGGTGTACCGGACTTCGCTGGCAGACTTCGGCAGGTTCATCCTCGCCGAGAAGATTACCGTCCCCGAGCTGAGCGCCATCCGCCGCGACGATGTGCGGGGTTACCTGGTCGACCTGGCCAAGGCTGGCAAGAAGCCGGCAACTCGTCACATGCGCTTCAGGAGCCTGCGAACATTCTTCACCTGGATGGCCGACGAACTCGGCCTCCAAGACAACCCGCTCGACAAGGTCGAGGCGCCCAAGCTCAAAAAGCCAGGGACGGTCGGTGCTCCGCCGACCTCGATGGTCTCGGACGCCGACGTCGTCAAGCTGCTAAAGGCTTGCGAGGGCAAGAGCTTCAGTCAGCGACGCGACACGGCGCTCCTGCGAGTGCTGCTCGA
Source organism: Candidatus Dormiibacterota bacterium (assembly GCA_030946685.1). Taxonomy (GTDB): domain Bacteria; phylum Chloroflexota; class Dormibacteria; order Dormibacterales; family Dormibacteraceae; genus Palsa-872. The sequence goes on from JALYYG010000021.1 coordinate 57,059, forward strand.
AGGCCCGCGGCGCGGCGAGGTCGTCTCGATGCTGAGGGACCCCAAGTACCTCAACCTGAAGCGCCAGGAGGGCTGGGCGGTGGTCGTTGGCAAGGGTGGCCAGCGGATGGTCAATCTCGGCGACAAGACCGTCTACGCGCTCCGCCTCTACATCGAGCTCCGCGACCGGCACCCTCACGCGACCTCTCCGAAGCTCTGGATCGGCAAGTTCGGACCGTTGAAGCCGGACGGCGTCTTCGCCATCGTGCAGCGGCTCGCCAAGGAAGCTGGTCTCAGCGGGGCCCGGATACACCCACACGCGTTCCGTCATGCGTTCGCCCACGCATGGTTAAGCGAACCGGGGGCCAACGAAGGCGACCTGATGAAACTGGCCGGCTGGTCGTCGAGGGCGATGCTGGATCGCTACGCAGCAGACCTGGCTGTCGAACGAGCTCGAGCTGCGCACCATCGGCATGCCCTCAGCGACAGGTTTCCGTAGACCCGGTATAGTAGGCGGAGCAGCCCCTCTCTCGTTCGAGCTGGGTCCTTGACTTGATATGCCGCGGAGTTCGCGATCCCTCGGCCACGCCTACGTCAAGGAGACAGCCATGACAACGACCGCCGACAAGTTCGCTGACAGTCCGACCATATCCCAGGCAACCAAGGACCACATTCGCCGCCAAGCCATGACGACACCCATCGACATCACTGAAGTCATCGACCAGCTCGGTGA
>JALYYG010000043.1 GCA_030946685.1 Candidatus Dormiibacterota bacterium
GCAGATCAGTGAATACGGCGTCCATCCGCCGATGCGTCTCACCCGCGCGCATTTACGGTGAACCTCACAATCGTGGCGCGCGCAGGTCACGTGCAGAGGCGCCTGGAAGTCGACGAATTGCCGGCCAGCTTCGAGTTGACGGGGAGGTAGCGCGATGATCAGCCCTTACACCGCGGTCGGCCTGGTACCAACAGTTAGGGGCATCCGCCAGCGGGAAGACATCAAGATCAACCTCGAGCATCTGGCTCACCTGGTCAAGGCGGCTTCTTGGCTTTCGAGCCTCGACCTCCCAGTTCGCCTGATCGCGATCCCCGAAGGCGCGCTGCAGGCATTCAACGACGAGGTGCTGGATTTGGACCATGTTGAGTTCGCGCGCACCTGTGCAATAGACATCCCGGGCGAGGAGACAGAAGCGCTGGGCAGGCTGGCGCGCCAGTACAACGCGTTCGTGATGGCGCAGGCCAAGGCCCGACATCCTGAAGTGAAGGATCGCTTCTTCAACGTCGGGTTCATCATCAACCCCGCAGGCGAGGTCATCCTCAAGCACTACAAGGTCTCGCCATTGTTCCCGGTCGAGCACTCGGTCTGCCCACACGACATCTACGACTGGTGGATCGAAAAGTACGGGCGTAACCTCGATGCATTTTGGCCGGTGGCGGACACCGAGATCGGCCGGCTCGGCATCATGATGGCCAACGAGGGTTCGTATCCCGAGAACGCACGTGCTCTGGCGCTGAACGGCGCCGAAGTTGTTTACCGCGCTTCCTACCCACATCCGGCCACTGGCAACGAGATGTTCGAGATACAGAGCCGTGCCCGGGCGCTCGACAACAACATGTATGTTGTGGCGCCAAACATGGGCACCTATTACCTATTTCCGGAGGAGACGACCCCAATCGACACCTTCGGCGGCCGCTCGTTTGTGATCGATTACAAGGGCAGGATCGTTGGCAAGCAGGAGTATGGGGCGGGCTCGACGTACGTGTCAGGCGTGATCGACATCGAGGCGCTCCGCGACCACCGCGCCCGCGCCCAGTGGGACAACTGGCTGAAAGACCTGCGCACTGAGCTTTATCAGCTGCTGTACGAGCAGCCGATCTATCCCAAGAACCTGTATCTCAAGCGTGAGCCGATGAAGCACGCGGAGTACAGGAAGAAAGTGATCGAGCCCCAAATCAAGCTTCTTCAAGACCGCGGCGTCTGGGTCAAGCCGAGCCGTTGAGCGAGATAGGTTTACCGCACGGACCTATGTTGGGCTCCTGATGTAGTCAGTCCGGGACCGCTGCGGGACGAATGAGTCGTGGCCTTCAAGGTCCTCACCGTCTCGCCGCAGCGAGTGCCGCCCACACCCGCTCCGGCGTCAGTGGCATGTCGATGTGCCGGATGCCCAGGTGTGACAGCGCGTCCACCACGGCGTTCTGGACAGCCGGGGTCGATCCGATCGTCCCTGACTCGCCAATCCCCTTTGCTCCGAGGGGATTGTTCGGACTGGGCGTCTCGGTTGTCGCCGTGACCACTTGCGGGATTTCGCCGATGCTGGGGATCAAGTAGTCGAGCAGCGAGGCTGTGCGCGGGGAGCCCTGGTCGTCGAAGACAACTTCCTCGAACAGCGCCTGTCCGACGCCCTGGGCTATCCCGCCGTGGACTTGCCCCTCGGCGAGTAGCGGGTTGATGACGCGGCCACAGTCGTCGACCGCAAAAAAGTGGGCCAGACGCGCGTCACCGGTCTCCAGGTCGACTTCGACCACGGCGCAGTGAGCACCGAACGGGTAGCTGCCGTCTCCCGCGAAGTCGGCCTCGGCGGCGAGGCCTGGCTCCATCCCCTCAGGCAGCTTCTCGCGCTTGCCGGCGGCGGCTGCCAGCGAAGCCCACGAGAGCGAGCGCTCAGGAACGCCGGCCACGCCGACTGTCCCAGCCCGGAAGACGATGTCGTCGGGACTTGCCTCGAGCAGATGCGAAGCCAGGTCGCGCGCCTTTTGACGCACCTCGCGAGCGGCCTGGTGTACTGCGGAGCCACCATGCTGCATCGAGCGCGAGCCCACCGTGCCCAGGCCGCGCTCGACCGCGTCTGTGTCTGAATGGATTACACGCACGGATTCGATCGACAGACCAAGCTGCTCGGCGGCGATTTGGGCCAGCGAGGTCTCGTGGCCCTGTCCGAACGAGGTCGTGCCGCACCGCACGGTGGCAGTCCCGTCCGTTTCGATGCGCACCGCTCCCCACTCAGGGCCGATCCCAGCTGCCGTCACCTCGACGTAGACCGAAAGCCCGATCCCGAGCTGCAGGCGATCGGCGCGCGTGCGGCGCCTCGCCTGCTCGGCGCGTAGCTCCGTGTAGGCCGAGATCTCGAGAAGCTTGTCGAGCGCCCTCTCGTACTCGCCCGAGTCGTATGTCGCCCCGCCTGCCGTGGTGTGCGGGAACCGATCAGGCGGGATCAAGTTGCGGCGCCTCAGCTCCGCGGGGTCGATGCCGAGCTCTACGGACAGCATGTCCATCGCGCGTTCCACCATCGCGGCGGCCTCCGGACGGCCGGCGCCGCGATAGGCGGCCATTGGCGTCGTGTTGGTGACGACGCAGTGCGCCTCGTAGTCGATCGCGGGGATCGCGTAGACGCCGGACGACATCTGCCCAGTGAGGAACGGCAGCAGCATCGCAATTCCCGGGTAGGCGCCGATGTCGGCAACGACCCGGGCCCGCAGCCCGACCAGGCGGCCGTCGCGTCTACACCCCAGCTCCACTTGCTGCACCTGGCCACGCCCGTGCGTCATTCCCACCAGGTTCTCAGAACGGGTCTCGATCCACTTGAGTGGGCGCGCGAGTTTTCGAGCGGCCGCTGCTACGACTATCAACTCAGACCGGGCCCCTGCTTTAGCCCCGAAGCCGCCGCCCATGTCGCCGACGATTACGCGGATGTCACCCTCGGCCATGCCGAGCGACGAAGCCACCTCGGCGCGGAGCCCGAAGGGGGTCTGGCTGGTCGCCCAAACCGTAAGGCGTCCTGCCTCGGGCACCACGAGGATCGCCTCAGTCTCCATTGGCACCGGCGCGAGCCGCTGGTTCACGAAGCGGCCCTGGATTGTCACCTCAGCGCCCGACAGCACGTCATCGTCGCCGCGGGGAGGGAAGTGGCTGGCCACGTTGGAGCCGTGGGCGGGAAACAGCAGAACCGAGCCCGCATGGCGGGCGGCTTCAGCATCGACAACGACCTCGAGCGGTTCGAGGTCGAGCTCGACCAGCTGGGCTGCATCCACGGCCGCTGCGGGGCTCACCGCGACCACGATGGCCACTGGCTCACCGATGAAGCGGACGCGTCCGTCTGCAAGGGGGGGCCGAGCGAAGACCTCCGCCACCATCGGGAACCCGACTCGGGCTGGAAGGCCCAGGTCGGCGGCGGTGAAGACGGCTACAACGCCGGGTGCCGCGGCGGCGGCGGCTACATCCACGGTCCGAATCGTGGCGTGGGCCAGGGTTGACCTTACGAAGGCCACGTGAAGGCACTTGTCCTGCTGGATGTCGTCGACGTACCGGCCCATGCCGGTGATGAGTCGAGGGTCCTCGCGGCGGCGGACGGCGTGACCCAGAATTGAGCCTGGCGTCAGTGTCTGCATGGCAAGAGGAGGGTAACCTGTCGCCAGCGCCGCGACAACATGTGGGCCGCCCTGTTCAGAGCCAAGCGCCGGCGCCACGGTAATACATGAATGCTTGCACGCGACACGCGGGCGGCTGGCGCACGCTACTCGTCCGCTGTCCACTCCGTCGCGAAGTCGGGCTGCTTGGGCGGTCTCATCACTCGCCACATCATCTGCGCGGCGGCCACCGCGACCGTCGCCAGGATCACCATTCTTCGCATGATGGACATCTTTCGCGAAACCAAGGAGTCGCGTCATCGTGTGGAGCGACCGAGACTTGTCGCCACCATTCGTGTTCCCTTACTGCAGACTGCGCCCGAGTGACACCACCAAAATCCTCGCTCGCCCTCATGGCAACACTGAATGGTGACAAGCCCTCGGCGGCGTTTAGTTGTGCAGTAGTCTCCGAGTCCATTCGAGTGTGATGCGGGGTCCCATTGCCGCTTCGCCGCTACACTGCCGACCGGATGGCCCCCTTGCCCGTGCATTTGCTGCCTCCCTCGTGACGCGCCCTGGAACCGCCCGGGCAAAGGACTAGATTGATCGACCACATCATCGAAGCGAGTGGAGTCTGGAAGAGGTACGACACGGGGCGTCACAAAGTCGAGGCTTTGAAAGGGATCGACTTTGTGGTCCGGCGGGGTGATGTGGTCGCTGTCATGGGGCCGAGCGGATGTGGCAAGACCACGCTTTTGAACTGCCTGAGCGGCCTCGACGTGATCGACAGCGGGTCTGTCAAGATCGCCGGACGCGATCTGCATGAGCTCACCGACAATCAGAAGACGGACTTTCGCGCCCGAGAGATGGGCTTCGTATTCCAAACGTATAACCTGCTGCCGGTCCTAACCGGCATCGAGAACGTGGAGCTGCCGATGCTGGTTGGAGGTGTCAAGCCTTCCGTCGCCCGCAAGCGTGCGCAGGAGGCAATCGACATGGTCGGCGTCGGCGAGTGGGCGCGCCACCGTCCGGCCGAGATGAGTGGCGGCCAGCGCCAACGCTTCACAATCGCTCGCGCCCTGGCGACCAAGCCGGCGATCGTCTGGGCTGATGAGCCCACGGGAGCTCTCGACAGTGAGACGAGCGCCGGGATCATGGACCTGATGGTCCAGCTCAACCGGCAGAACGATCAGACCTTCGTCTGGGTGACCCATGCCGAGGAGGTAGGCGCCCTCGCCCGCCGACTGATCCGCATGCGAGACGGCTTGATCGTTTCCGACACAGCGACCGCCGTCGCCGAACCGGTCGCGATCCCCAGCGCGTGACCTCTTCCTTTTTCGGGATCCCGGCTCTTACGGTGGCCGGCTGGATGGCAGCCGTGGTCGGCGCCGTCCTGCTCGCCCTTCTGGTTCTGGCCGCGTTCAACCGCATCCTGCTGAAGATGGCGCTGCGAAACATCCCGCGGAGGCGTGCCCAGACCGTGCTTATCCTGTTCGGCCTCATGCTGGCCACGCTCATCATCACGTCCTCGCTGGCCGTCGGAGACACCTTGAGCTATTCACTGGTGGCGATACAGCTTCCTCAGCTCGGCGGCGTCGACGAGGCGTTCACACGCCACGCTGACTTCAGCCCTCAGGGTGCATCGACGACCGAAGCCGACTTCTTCAGCCCGGCCCAGACCGCCGATGTCATCGCTCGCTCGAAGGCTGATCCGAACATCGCCACCGCAGTCGGAGTGATCGTCACGCCTGGCTCAATGGTCGACACCACCACCAACCAGGCCTCTTCCAAGAACGTGGCAGTTTTCGGCGTGCCGCTCGACTTCGGCACGGTGTGGGGCGTGCTGCGAAGCAGATCAGGCACGAACCTTGACGTGAGCGCCCTGGGCCCAGGCGAGGTTTTCATCGGCAAGTCTCTGGCCGATCAGCTGAACGCCCACAGCGGTGACAAGCTGCAGCTGTTCGCGGATGGGCATCTCGCACCGGTCACGGTCCGCGACGTGCTCGATACGGAGATCAATCCGAGCATTGCCGCTCACGGCCCGATTGTGAACTCGGTCCTGATGCCACTTGACGTGATGCGCACGATCGAGCAGCGTCCGGGCGCTTCCAACCTGATCCTCCTGCATAACAAGGGCGGCGGCGGCCTCGATGACCTAGGCCCCGCTGGAATCACCGGCAGCGAGATCACGCGGCGGCTGCGTTCGGCTTTCACGGATCAGCAAGCGGCCGCCGAGCTCTGGGCTTATCTGAACACCTCGCCCATCAAGACCCAGATCAAGGTGATCCATGACACCGCCAGCTTTCTCGACCCTACGCAGGACCTGAGCCGCCGCCTCCTCGTCGAACTCAACCAACCGGCGGTGACGGATGAGTTCAAAGCGCTTGTCGGCGACCAGTTCGTTGAGCAGTTCGTCGCCAATGCGGTGACCGCGTCGGTGCCGAAATCGGCGAGTCCAGAGACACTCCGCGCCGCCCAGGATGATCTGCGGGAGCGGGTGGACTCGCTCCAGGTCGACAGTATCGCTGCCGCACAGCTCAAGTTGCTCCTGGCTCGGCCAGACGTTCAGGGCCCGCTTGAGCAGCTCGCCGCATCGCTGCCAACCTCGGACCCCACGCGGGGCACCATTACCAGCCTGTTCGCAGAGGTCGCGCTTCCTGACGTCACTCCCAAGTTCCGGTCGATGGTGGGCAATCCCGGCTTGCAGAAAGCGCTGGGCCGGGCGATCGGAGTGATCGCCCCGAATCAGCTCGCGCAGTACAACGAAATCGCCGGGCGCCTGGACCTCTACCAGTTCAGCGCATACAAGGCGGATGCCGTGACATTCGGCCAGGTGGGCGGCCAGTTCGCGACCGGCGCGCTCCTCGGTGTGAGCTTCTTCTCGATCGCGGTAGGCGTACTACTGATATTTCTGATTTTCGTGATGCTCGCGGCCGAGCGTCGAGCCGAGATGGGCATGAGCCGAGCGGTCGGACTCAAGCGCCGGCACCTGACGGAGATGTTCCTCTTCGAAGGCACTGCTTACACGCTGGCGGCCAGCGTGATCGGAGTCGTCCTCGGCGTGCTAGTGGGCATGCTCATGATCCGCGTGCTTTCGGGCATCTTCACCGGCTTTTACAAGGGCCTCGACCTTCAGTATCACGTCGAGTGGACCAGCCTTGTCGTTTCCATCTGCCTGGGCATCCTGCTGACCTTTATCGTGGTCGCCTTCTCCGCTTACCGTGTCAGCCGGCTCAACATCGTTGCGGCCATCCGCGATCTAGACGAGAGCGAGCATCGCGACCAAGGCATGCTCAGCATGTTCGTCGCCCCCTTCCGTGTCGCCTGGGCGGGAATCAAACAGCTTCGCCACGGCCATCCGCTGGTGTTTCTGAGCCGGATCACTCTCGGAGTCCTGGGCTCGATTAAGACCTTCTGGTGGGCACTGTTCCGGCGCGGTCCGATGACCATCCTGCTCGGCGGGTTGTTGATATGGCTCAGCCTCAGCAGCCACTCCGAGATCGTCTACACGGCGGGAGTTTCCCTGGTCATCGTCGGTGCCGGCCTCTCGATCAGGTGGATCCTGACGGCCGCGCACGTGCGCCAGCTGGTGGCCGGCCGCGTCGGGTTTACGGCCGCCGCCCTGGGCCTGCTGGTCTACTGGGCTCGACCATTCGGACGGGTCGAAGACGTGCTACATGTCGCCGAGGCCGTTCAGCTGAAGAAGCTCACCGGAGGGCCCGAAGTATTTGCGTTCACAGCTCTGATGGTGCTGCTGGGCGCGATCTGGCTGGTCATGTACAACAGCGATCTGCTGATTCGGGGCGTGATGTTCTTCACGGGTCGGATCGGCGCCCTGGCGCCCATCACGCGAACGAGCATGGCCTATCCGATGGCAACCAAGTTCCGCACTGGCATGGCGGTAGCGATGTTCGCGATCGTCACCTTCATGATCGTGTATCTGGCCGTGTTCAAAGACGTGTTGACGCAAAACTTTGGACAGGCCGACGTCGCCTCTGGCGGGTGGCAGGTCGTTGCTGGATCACCCGACCAGAGCTTCCAAACGACCGACAAGACTGTCTTTCCGGCCGATGCTTCATCTCTCGTCCGAGTGGATCCAACTGTTTCCGGTGAGATCAGAGGTGTTGGTTGGGAGAACGTGGGCCTGACTGTCAACATGCACCAGGTCAGGGCGAATGGCAGCGTCGATTCGCGGCGGCAGGGGCAGTTTGAGGGCAGCTTGTTGCACGTGGTCGATGACGGCTATCTCACCACCACGGCGTACGCCATCCAGCCGAGGGC
>JALYYG010000052.1 GCA_030946685.1 Candidatus Dormiibacterota bacterium
CCGATCGCCATCAGCGGCGCGTCCCGATAGAACCTCTCGATCTCGTACTCGGTCGAGTAGCCGTAACCGCCGTGGATGCGCATCGCATCCAGCGACGCCTTGATACACACCTCGGACGCGTAAAGCTTCGCCATCCCTGTCTCGAGATCGGCCCGCCGACCGGAGTCGAGTGCGGATCCGGCCCACCAAGTCAGCAAGCGCGCGGCCTGCACCTCGGTCGCCATGTCGGCCAGCTTCAGCTGTATGGCCTGGAACTCGGCGATGGGCCGGCCGAATGCGTGCCGTTCACGCGCATAGGCCAGCGCCCGGTCAAGGCTCGCCTGCGCGACCCCCACTGCACGCCCGGCGATGTTGACCCGCCCAAACTCCAGCGCCGAAAGCGCCTGCTGCAGCCCGTGGCCCTCCTCGCCGCCCAGCACGTTTTCGACCGGTACGCGGCAGTCGCTGAAGAAAACCTCTGACGATTCCGGACCCTTGTAGCCAAGCTTGTCGAGGTCCTTTCCGACGGTGAAGCCCGGCGTGCCCTGCTCGATCATCAGCACGGTCATGCCTCGGTGCCGCGGCTGAGCGTTCGGATCGGTCTTGACGAGAACCGGCAGCGGGTCAGCATGCCGGGCGTTGGTGATCCAGGTCTTACTGCCGTTGACGACATATTGATTGCCCGCCCGACTCGCCACCGTGGCGATGCCCTGAAGGTCGCTGCCCGCCTGCGGTTCGGTAAGCGCGATGCCCGAACGGCGCTTGCCCGACGCGAGGTCTGGCAGCCACCTCCCACGCTGTTCAGGCGTGCCGTATCTCGCCAGCATCAAGGTAGCAAGGGAATGCGAGCCGAGGATCCCGGCCACGCCCATCCATGCCTTCGAGATCTCCTCGAAGACGACGGAATACGAGACCGCATCGATGGCAATGCCCCCGTAGTCCTCTGGTATCAGCATTCCAAATAGGCCCATTGCCTTCATCTCGTCGACAATCTCCTCCGGATACCGGCCGGCGAGCTCCCACTCGCGAGCGACGGGGCTGATGCTCTTGCGGGCAAAATCGCGCAGCAGGTCCCGGAACGCGGCCTGCTGTTGTGAGAGCTCGAAGTCCATCGCGCTCCTTATACGCTTAGCGGCTGCGCGCGGCCGAGTACGGTCATTCGCGTAGCCATGAGGTTTGAATCTATACCCGATTGAAGTTCAGGGTTCTCGATCGAGGCCTTCGGTCCACCTGCACCAACGCGTGGCTAGTTCAGTCGGACGGGCGATGATCGCGCAAGGCTCATGATGCCTCTTATCGGAATCAAGCGCGCGCCACAGCTCCTGCCACAGACATGACGCGAATCGCCCACATCAAAAACCGGCCGCTGAAGAACCTACTCGGCGAGGCCTAGGCGATCAATGGCGAGCAAGCCAAGTATCTTGCCGCCGGCAATGACGCTGTCCACCTCCACGAACTCGTGCACGTCGTGCGAGAGACCGCCTGCCGGCCCGAGCTCCACGATGGTTGGGATCCGCGCCTCGTGGATCATGAAGGTCGCGTCCGTGCCTCCCGGCGCCGTCTCCAGCTCGGGCTCGAAACCAAGAACCTGGGATGCCCTGCGGCGTTCCTGCTGCACGAGCGGAAGCGCGGCAGCTCTCTCGAACGATGGCGCCATCGCGACGGGCGGCACCCACACAAGCTCCCTGATCTCATAGCTCCACCCACGACTGTCCACATGTCCGTCGATGTACTCGCGGACCGCCGCGACGACACGGTCCTTCTTTTCGCGAGTGTCGGATGGGTAGCCCGAGCCCTGCGGGAACCGGATATCGATCGTCGCTTCACACCAGTCGGGGATGGCATTGATGCCTGCGCGGTCGACGGTTGGCGCACCCTCCATCCGCACCGTGCGGACGCCGCCACCGGCGATGGTGCTGCCGACCGCCATGCTCATCGGTCCCAGCAGGGATGGGTCGAGCTCCTTCCCGACGCGATCCGCCACATCGTTCGCGCCGTCGGCCAACGCGACGATGATCCGGGCCATGGCCGTGACCGCATTGACGCCGAGCTCAGGCGTGGCCGCATGCGCCGCGCGACCTCGAGTCGTGACGGCAAGCTGCACCGCCCCCCGATGACCGACGACCGGGACCCAGCCGTATGAACCGTCGAGCGCGACGCCACTGACTTCCGTCAGCATTCCTTCTGCGTCACTTGGTCCGGAAAGAAAACCATGAGTTGCGAGCCAAGAGTCCGGCGCGCACGCAAACCGCTTGATCCCGCTCGCCGACTCTTCCTCGTCGACCGTGTAAGCGGCCACAACCGTTCCGCCCAGCCTGATGTTCAGCTGTTTGCATGCCCGCGCCAATGCGCTCATCGCGAGCAGGGCAGACGCCACACAACCTTTGTTGTCGAAGCTACCTCGGCCGTACAGGATCCGCCGCCGTCGATCGGAGCGATATCTTTCCCAGATTTTCGCCATGCGGGGCCGGATGCTCATTTCGAAACGGCGCGAGCCCACCTCCACGGCGACCCTATCGCCGCCCAGGTACTCGACCCAACCCTCCGCCGCCGAGTAAGGGTCGCCGTCGAGCCACCCCTGCCTATCTCCCGGCGGTACCGCATCGGTGTGGGCTTCGATGACAAAGGCCCTGGGGCCAACGCCGTCGAGCACCTCGATCACGTTCTCGCTGGTGGGCCCAACTGCCTGAGATGTGACCGTGGTTCCGTGGAGTGACGCAGCAGCATGCAGCTTGCCCACCATGCTGCTGGCATCGCCGGCGGTTCCTTCTGCACCTGACGGGCTTGGCGTGCGGATCAGGTCTTTGAGGATCGCCTGGACGCGGATCGCCTCATCATCGACGGCAGCCAACACCGCCGACTCGAGCCGGCCCAACGTTTTAGCGCTGCTCAGCGTGATGCCTGTACTCCGGGCCGCTCAGGCCTGGGCTTCGACGCTGTACACCTGCCGCGCGTTGCCCGAGAGCACCTGGACTCCTGCCGCCACCGCCTGGTCGTGGGTGAGTATTCCGTGGTCGACGAACTCGCCGAAGGCGCCGGCGAGCGCTTCACGATGCAACGCGGCCCCGACGAAGTAGATCTCGGGCAGGCGCGAGGCGTCGCTCGCATAGAGCAGCTTCGTCCAGGGACAGAGGCCTAGTGCCTCGCGCATCGCGCGTTTCCCATCGAGCCCGGCAAGCGGAAGCGTGAGGGATAGATCCATGTAAACATCGCGATACACGCTGCACAGGTACGCGGCCTCCCGATGGTACGGGTAGCAGTGCAGGAGTACCAGCCGCAAGCCGTCGTAACGCGGGTCGGCCAGCAGCGGGCGCAAGCCGAGGGGCGAAGAATCCGCAAGGTCCTCGTCGTTGTCGCCAAACCCGCAATGAAACTGCAGCGGGACGTTGAGATCGCGACACTCTTCGGCCGCCTCGAGGAGCAGGCTGTGGCACAGGGTCTCGCCGCTGATGCGTAACGATTGCCCGGACCGAGCCCGTTGATGGATGGTCGCGTACGCCGCCCTCAGCTGACCGGCGTCGACCGGCCGCAGGCGCAGCCCGGCTCGGTAGGCCGCAATCGTCTTGACCCCGACGACTCCCCCACGAACCGCCGCGCGCAGTGCTGACCGCACCGCCGCCAGCCAATCCGCCGGGGTGGGTGCTGCCTCGATCAGGGGCGCGGCCAGCGTCTCGAGGCGGACGATCTCGCGCTGGGGTAGCTGGACATCTCGGGCGTGATCCTCGAGAGAGAACGGCTGACCTCCCGTGTAGCCGCTGTCGAGCAGCAACATCCCCGTTCCGCTTCGCTGCAGGAGACGGTTGGCGTATGACGCCGGATCGATCTGTTTTCGGGCCTCGAGCACCGCTTCCTCGGTCGGCTCGCATCCAAGCTCCGAAGCCAGGCGGCGGACGGCATCGCGATAGGCGACGACGGCCGGCAAATGATGGTCGAGGATCTGAGGATCGACCGCCTCAGTGAACACCGCACGGAGGTCTCGGGCCGACAAGTCGCGCGGCCAGCGGATCAGAGGATGGCAATGATGGTCGATCGCACGCTCAGGGGCCCAGGCTTCGAGCAGCGCGCCTTCCGCGTCAGTACCTGTTGATGTGCTGCCTGAACTCAAAAGCCTCGTCCTGGTTTGCGAAGTCCTCTACGTCGAGCATCTTGACCGCGGTGTACGCGGCAAGCAGACGCGGTCCCAGCGCATCCGCCAGCACTCGATCGCGATTCAAGTTCTCGACCGCGGTACCGAGGTTGTCCGGCAGCCGGTCTGCTCGTATCGCACGTCGCTCCTGATCGCTGAGCGTGTGCGGGTCCGCCATTGCCGGAGCGGGCAGCTCCAGCTCGCGATCGATACCGTCCAGGCCGGCCGCGATCACACCACCCAGCGCGACGTACGGGTCGGCGCTCGAGTCGGAGGCTTTCAGCTCAACATTGGTGGATTCCGATTCGTGGCCGCGGAACGACGATGCGACGCGCAGGGCTGCCTCGCGGTTGTCTGGGCCCCAGGCTCGATAGGCAGAAGCCCACATCTGCGGCTGCAGCCTGCGATATGAGTTGACCGAAGCGCATGTCAGAGCTACCAGGGCGGGCAGGTGCTCCAGAACTCCCGCCATGAATCGCGTCGCCAGCGGCGAGAGGCCGTACTTGCCTTTGGGGTCGTGGAAACGGTTGAGGGTTCTGCTCCGATCCCACGCAGAGAAGTGGATGTGGCAGCCATTTCCCGCCTGGTCGCCCCACGGTTTCGGGGCAAACGAAGCGTGCAGGCCGTGACGGAATGCGACACCCCGGACGGTCTCCCGATAGTGGATGTGACGGTCGGCCGCCGCGAGGGCCGGTGCGTGGGAGATTGCGAGCTCCTGCTGCCCCCAACCGAGCTCGGCATAGTACTGCTCCACCTGGATGCCCTGCGCCTCGAGTGACTCGACGACGTCGAGGATCACATGGGACGCGTTGTTCATACCGAATGTGGTGAAGCAACCGCTTTCGTCCAGGGGTACGAGCGTTCCGCCCTCCCAGCGAGCCAGCGACCACTCCGGCTCGAACGCGGCGACGATCTCGAGGTCGTGCTGTGCCGCCTTGTCGATCATCCGCTTGAGAAACACGCGCCCATAAGCCTCATACGGCTCACCGTCCAGGGTCACCATGTCGGTGTGAACTACGCCCGTCTTGGGTGTATACGGAGCGACCACGAATGTGGCCGGGTCGGGCATCAGCCTGATCTCTCCGACAGGGCCCATGCCCTCGACACCCGCCAGGTGGTCGAGCATCGTCATGGCCTGCATGGCCACAGTCAATCCGATGCCGGTCTGCAGGCGTTCGGTCAGCCGGCCGACGCTGGTCGACTTCGCGCGAATGATCCCGTCAGTGTCCACGTATATGAATCGGACCAATGTCAACCCGGCGGCCTCGGCACGCATAACGACCTCTCTGCGCAAATGGGCCAGGTCGGCGGCTAGGTCACGTCCCACAGCCACGGCTTCCGCGTTCGGATCACCAGCCCGCGTAGCGGCCAAGCTTCTCGTCCGGGAATGACCCTGATTCGACATCTCGCAGGGCCTCATCCAAAATGGCGATTCCGCGGTCGGCTTCCTGCGCGGTCATGGTGAGCGGTGGTGTGATCTCGAGAACGTTGGAGTAGATCCCGCCGTAAAAGACGATCAAGCCCAGCTCGAAGGCGCGATACGCGACCTTGGCCGCCTCCTTGGCGGCAGGCTCCTTGGTCTTGCGATCCTTGACCAACTCTATGCCGATGATCATGCCCCGCCCGCGCGCGTCGCCGATGAGGGGGTGACGCTTCTGCAGCTCCTTGAAGGCCGTCAGCAAGCGGTCGCCGATCTGCCGCGCGTTGCCGACCAGATCGTGACCCTGGATGTACTTGAGAGTGGCAAGGGCGGCAGTCGCGGCCGCAGGGTTGCCGGCGGTCGTGTACATGTTGATCGCCGGAGCGACGTCAAGGACCTCCGCAGGGGCGACGACCGCGCTGATCGGGCTGAACCCCGAGCCCATCGCTTTGCCCAGCACGACCACGTCGGGTTCCAAACCCGAGTGCTCGAAGCCCCACATTTTTCCAGTTCGACCGAAGCCGATCTTGACCTCGTCCAGGATGAAGAGGATTCCGTGCTTGCGACAGAGCGCCTGCACCGCCTGGAGGTAGCCGTCCGGCGGCACGATGTCGCCGCCATCGCTCTGGACAGCCTCGACGATCAGCCCGGCCACGTCTTGCGGGGGGCAGATCGTCCGGAAGACGTAGTCCTCCAGGTAGCTGAGGCACGCTTTGCCGCAAGTTGCAGGGTCGTCATGGCCGAGCGGGCAGCGATAGGGATTGGGATACGGAACCTTCACCACGTTGCCGCTCATCACGCGTGACTGCGCGGTGTGCCCACTCAACGCAGCTGAGCCACCGGTTTGACCGTGGTAGCCACCGATGTAGCTGACCATCCGCGGACGCTTCTGGGCGAGGGGAACGAGCTTCGCCACCGCATCCGAGGCATCAGACCCGCTGAGCCCGTACCAGACCTTGCGCTCGCCGCGGCCTGGAACAACCTGGAGCAGCTGCTCGGCCAGCTCGATGCTGGCCTCGCTCATGAACGCCGTGAGCGTGGCGAACGAAACTCTGTCGAGCTGGTCGAAGACAGCCTTCTTGATATCAGGGTTGCCGTAGCCGGTGTTGGCGACGGCCCATCCGGCCATGAAATCCAGGTACTCGCGACCGGCGATATCCCAGATATGACAGCCTTCCGCCCGCTGCACCACGAGGGGAAAGAATCGAACCTTGAGCGTTTCGCTCAGCACGGCTGCGTCGCGCTCGACCAACATGTCCGTCCGGTTCAGGGCCGAGGTGTCTTTTATCTGAGTCCTCTGTTATGGCCGCGGAGACGTGGTCGGAGGCGGCGATTGTGCCTGTGCCTGCTGGGCCCGCCACTCGTGGCCATGGCCGAATCCCCGAGCGATGGTCAGGTAGTAAGCGGCCCAGATAAGCGTCCAGATGATTCCGATCACGACCACTGCACCCGAACCGGGGATGTTGACCGGCCCGATCGCAGTTGACCCGGGTGCGAAGAACTGGCCGATCAGCGCCGCCAGCACCGCGATGATCGCGACGATCGGCGTCAGCGGGTACAGCGGTACCTTCCACCTGAGGTTGCGCACGTAGTCCGGTCCCTTCTGCATACGGTAGAGCGGCTGGCTGATCGAGATCATCAGCCAGGCATAGAGAAATCCGAAAGAGGAAAGGCTGGCCACGAAAATATATGCCGAGTTGGGGAAGAAGTAGGCAAGGACGGCGCCGAAGAAGATGCACAGCGAGGTCACGAAGATGGCCGGGTTTGGAGTCTTGCGCACAGGATGAGTGGTCGCGAGCACCTTCGGCAGGTAGCCCTCCCTGGACATCGCGTACATCATTCGCGAGGCGGTGTAGAGGCCTCCGTCGACCGACGAGAGTGAGGCCAGGATGACCACCCAGTTGAACACCGCCGCGAAAGCCCCGAGATGCATCGAGTTGAAGGCGTCGACGAACGGGCTGCTGGAGGTTCCCGCCTTGGTCCAGCTGATGACCCCGAGGAGCACTATGCTGGCGACGATGAACAGCACGGCGACGATGACCGCCGTCCAGATGAGAGCGCGTGGAACATCACGCTCCGGGTGCACCGACTCCTCGGCTGTCACTCCCACGAGCTCGATGCCGACGTAGGCGAAGAAGACTGGCAGCAGGGCCGCCCCGACCGCGCCAATGCCGTTAGGGAAGAAGCCTCCATTGCCTGTGTAGCCGGACATGCCGACGGTGTTGAGCGAGGAGGTGAAAATGGCCACGCCGCCGATGACGATGAACAGTCCCAGGGCGACCATCTTGATGGTGGAGAGGATGAACTCGTACTCGCCCATAAACAGGACTCCCACCAGGTTGACCGCCATCTCGATGGCGACGATGACCCCGGCGACGATCCAGATGGGGATAGACGGGTAGAAGACATGGAAGTAGGTCCCGGCGGCGACGGATTCCGTGGCGGCGCCCATCACCCAGGCCAGCCAATAGTTCCACCCCGTCAGGAATCCAGGCAGGTGACCCATGGTCTCCTGGGCGAAGATGGCAAACGAACCGGCGACGCGGCGGGTGACTGACATCTCCGCGAGGCAAGCCATCACCGCGAGGGAGATGACCCCGGCGATGGCGTAGGCGAGCACCACAGCGGGGCCGGCGATGTTGATGGCGCTCCCGCTGAAAAGGAAGAAGCCGGAGGCGATCGTGCCACCGGCCGAGAGCATGATCAGGTGCCGAACGTGAAGTCTCCGCTTGAGGTCCCCGGACGCTGGCTCCGTTGCTAGCATGGGCCCCTCCCTCCAACGCCAATCGCCCCTACGTTTTCTAGGGGCATCCCCTTGGAAGCATGGCTTGACACGGTGCAAACGTCAAGAGAGTTGCCATGTGCCTCCGCTCAGGCGCTTTCATTGCTCAATCGATCCGTTCGATCAAGGCCGAGTCGGTTCGAAATCGGCTCCGATGCCGGGATTCGAACCCTGAACCATGCGGTTAACAGATCGCTGCAGGCCGTTCAGAAATAGCGACTCGGCGCTGAGTGCCGCCGAGCTGCGCATCACCAACACGTTCGAGTGCATTCACTCGTGGGGACTAGCCGACAGTCCGTCAAAGGCGGCCTGCGTCGACGATCCTCTGCAGGAATCTCTGCGTCCGCTGCTGGCGCGGCTTGGAGAAGATCAGCTCGGGCGGTCCCTCCTCCAGGATCACGCCCTCGTCCAGGAAGCACACCCTGTTCGCGATCTCGCGCGCAAACCCCATCTCATGGGTCGCGATCAGCATCGTCATTCCCTGCTCAGCCAGGCTCCTGACCACGGCGAGCACCTCACCGACCAGCTCAGGATCGAGGGCGGAGGTGACCTCGTCGAGAAGCAGCAGGCTCGGGCCCATGGCGAGAGCGCGCACGATTGCCACCCTCTGCTGCTGGCCTCCCGACAGGCGTTCCGGGTACTCGTCGCGCTTTTCCGCCAGGCCGAAGCGGCGCAGCAGTTCGGTTGCCTCTGCCTCTGCGGCCGCCTGCGACTTCCGCAGCACCCGGATCGGCGCCAGGGTGATGTTCTTGAGCACCGTCATGTGCGGGAACAGGTTGAAGGCCTGGAAGACAATGCCGACCTGGCGCCGGACAGCGTTGACATCGGCACCGGGTCCGCTGATCTCGGTTCCAAAGAGCTCGATGACGCCGGCGTCGATCGGCGCCAGGACATTGATGCACCTGAGCAGGGTCGACTTGCCCGATCCAGAAGGCCCGATCAGGCACACGACCTCGTGCGACCGGATGGTGAGGTCGACGCCGCGGATCACCTCGGCCGTCCCGTACCGCTTGTGCACTCCGCGCAAGCGCACCACCGTATCGCCTCGAGAAGCGGGCGGGGAGGCCATCTGCGCGCTCATGCCGCGACCTCGCCGTGCCGCTTCCTGCGATCTGTCGCGACGAGGTAGTCGGTGAACCGAGCCAGCGGGACGGTCAGTACGAGGAAAAGGAGAGCCGCAACCGTGTAGCCCGAATAGTTGAAAACCGTCGAGCTGTAGATACCGGCGGCGCGGTTGGCTTCGATGACGCCGAGCACCGCGACCAGCGCCGTGTCCTTCTGCAGGCTGATGAAATCGTTGAGCAGCGGAGGAACGACGCGGCGCACGGCTTGAGGTATGACCACGAAGCGCAGTGCATGCCACTCGGTGAGCCCGAGCGAACGAGCGGCCGCGGCCTGGCTCGGATGCACCGAGTCGATGCCCGCCCGATAGACCTCTGACACATAGGCCGCATAAGAAAGGACGAGGGCGGCGACGCCGTAGACCACCGGCTCCTGCGTGGAAATGACCTCGATGTTGAGCGCGGGCAGGCCGAAGCCCATGGCGTAGATCACCAGGATCAGCGGGACGCCACGGAAGAAGTCCGTGTAGGCGACAGCCAGCAGTCGAATCGGGAGCAACGCAGGCGTATGCAGCTGTCGAATCACCGCGATGACCAGCGCCAGCACCAGAATCAGGACCTCCGCGATCAGGAACATCTCGATGTTGAGGACCAGCCCTCCGGCAACCGAAAAGAGGCCGCGCTGAGGATCGCCGATCAGTGCCCGGCGCATGTCGTTTAGGCTAAAAAACGTGTGCCGAACCTCGGCGCTGCCCGGGGCGAGAAGGACGAGGAACCCAAGCAGGGCGATCACCAGCAAAGTGCTGGTGGTTGAGGCCACCACGCCTCGGCGCCCACCAAGGATGCGCGATCGGCGCTCGCGGCGGTCCGTGCTTGCGGGCACCATCAGTGACGGGCTGGTGTGACTAGGGCTGGATGACGGGAATCGAGATGTAGTCGGACAGGTACTGGGTCTGCAGGTTCCTGATCGTGCCGGCCGAGCTCAGTTTGTCGATCGCCTGGTTCACGCATGCGACCAGCGGATTGCCCTTCGCGAACAGTAGTCCGTAGTGCTCGCCCGTGGTTGGGAACTGCCCCACGACAGTGCCGTTCGGCACCTGCTGGCTGGCCATGAACTGAGCGGTTGGGGTGTCGATCACGATGGCGTCGATCTGTTTCGTTTTGAGTGCGGACACCGCGTCGTCGAGTGTGTTGTAGACGGCAGGCGTCTTGGTCGGCTTGATCTTGCTCTGGATGTAGACGAGGCCGGTGGTGCCGACCTGGTCGCCGTATTTGTAGTTCGCAAGGTCGGAGGGATTGTGGGCGTTGACGATGGGGTTGCTTTTCAGGGCCACCACGGCCTGGTTCACGTCGAAGTAGCTCTTGCTGAACGAGACCGCCTGCTTACGATCCGAAGTGACGGAGATCTCGTTGATGTCGAAGTCGAACTTCTTTGGTCCAGGCGCGTAGGAGCTGTCGAACGGCTCCACGACCCACTTGACCTGGTCCTTGCTGAAGCCGAGCTGCGTGGCGATGGCGTTCGCGACCGCACTCTCGTAGCCCTGGCCGTTGGAAGGGGTGTTGTTGCTGAACCAGGGGTCGTAGGCGGGGCTGTCGGTCGCGACCGTGAGCTGGCCGGCGGTCTGGAGGTTCAGCTTGGGGATTGAGCAGTCGAGGGACGCGGACGGTTGAGCGGGCTGGCTGGTCGAGCCGCAGGCGATGGCGGCCAGCTGGAACGTCGCCGCGACCAGGACGAAAAGCTTCTTCCCCATTCGTGTTCCCCTCCTTGACAGACGTGAGACCGGAATATTACCCCGCGCCAGGGCCCGTGGCCTGAGCGAGTTTGGAGTCTCGTCCGACCACCAGCACATGGCCGCGCTGGCACCTTTCCAGAGCAAGCCACCGTCCGTCATGTGCAGCTGGGCTAATTTAGGCGCGCGGACACAACATGATGGCGCTCGCGCAGGGAGTCGAACCCTGAACCTTGGGATTAAAGAGTCTCTCGACAGTGCGTTTCAGGCGGATCACCCCGTCTCAATCGAAGTTGAATTCTTGACGCAACCGTCTCAGGGAGCGTTATGGAGTCTGTCTCCTGCTCAAGGTGTCAAATTAGGTCAACAGGTTGAGAATCTGTGGCTCCTCAATCCAGGCACGAGATGAGGACCCGCTCAAGGAGGTCGTTGCGTTCGTCGCCCGCCATCCGCCGAGTCACATAGCCGAGCGAGTAGCCATGGGTCCGGCTGGCGAGGCCGACGGCGCCGCCCAGGCCGCCCATTCCTCCCCTAGCACTAGATCCTGGCCTCGGCGCTGCGGGCGGATGGCCTCCGCAACGGTACTCGTACGGTTGACTACTGGTCCATGGCAATCGGTCGCGACGGTGAGGTGGATCTCGCCTTCGGGGAAGGACCTAACTACGCAGGTCCCGGCAACATCTGGTTCGCGCGGTCCTCTGGCATGCAGTTGCGGCCCGGCCGACCCGGTGCTGGCGACAAGTTCACAGCATCGATGGATGTGGCGGCGTGAGTCGGTTCTGAGTAGGTTCGATTATCCCTAGCTCGACGGGACTCTGAAGGTAGGGCCGACTGAGATCAAAAAAGGCGTGGTCTAGGGCCGATTTGTGACGCGGCGTTGCTCTCCTAGATCTCGTGGCTCATAACGGTGCGGCTTGGGCTAGGTTCACGTCGCGCGGCGCCGTCTCATTCCGCCGCCTGAGAAAAGGCGTACGACCAACAGCAGAATTACCGCGCCTGCAAAAGCTACGACCATCTTGCTGATGATCGGGTAGCCGAACACGTCCACCTTGATGTGGAAGAGGGCGGCCAGGAAGCCGCCGAGAAAGGCGCCAAGTATACCCACGATGACGTCGCCGAAGAGGCCGAGCCCGTGACCGAGTGCAACACGACTGGCCAGAAAACCCGCCACCAGCCCGACCAGGCACCAAATGAGGATCGTGGTCCAGTCCAAGTTGATCGCGGTCCCGTTGATGGTTATAACCATTCGTTGAAGCGCCGAGCGCTGACCACACAATGACCAGTCGCCCGTAATAAATGCAGCAACTATTGCCCGGCGACGGTATGCGAGTGATGCTCCCTTCCTCAGTGGTCGCGCGGCATGCCGCGCAGGATTGGAGTTGTCGCCCTTGTCATGTGAGGGGCGCGCACGGTATTAGCGTCGCATCGGCGACACAGCCATTCGCAGTTAACGCTCGGCGGCCGTTGATGGCCCCTGCCGGCCCAATGAGACATTGCCGGCGGCTGAGATCTAGAGGAGGCACATGTCATGGCAGAAACCAGAAGGGCAACAAGATCGTTGCGCTACCCGTGTACGTTCATGACCGGACCCTGGCGATATTTCATACGCGGCAAGCGCGCCTTCGTAGCGGCGCCTGGAGCTCCGGTGATAAGGCCCGGCCCCAGGATCTGCAGGAAGGCCTTGGGGCCCATCCTCCGGGCGGGACCAACGCCCGTCTCCGGTGCGACCGGACCGCCGGTGGCCGCCACATCACCACCCTCATGCGGCGCTTTGAGAAGCTCGCTTTCCGCTGGCTCGACGTCCGGACCGAGCTTCATACGCTGGA
This sequence comes from Candidatus Dormiibacterota bacterium, assembly GCA_030946685.1. GTDB lineage: Bacteria > Chloroflexota > Dormibacteria > Dormibacterales > Dormibacteraceae > Palsa-872. The sequence continues at coordinate 12,925 of JALYYG010000052.1, forward strand.
GAGCCGGGTCGTCGATGTCGCGTTCCGGTCCCAACGGCTCTATTTTCGTCTGTCGGCGCTCACACCATGACTTGGTCC
>JALYYG010000093.1 GCA_030946685.1 Candidatus Dormiibacterota bacterium
GCATCGTCGAGGTCTTGCCGGCTCCGTTCGGCCCCAGGAAGCCGAAAGCCTCGCCACGAGCGACATCGAAATCGATGGCGTCGACCGCGATCAACTCGCCGAAGCGCTTGCCGAGGCCGCGTGCGGAAATCAGTGGATCGGGGTTGGACTCGAGCACGGTTCTGCTTGGAAATGTATGGCCCAGCCGGTCTTGCTATCAAGAGTCTGGGGCGCCTAAGCTTGATGTCAACGCAGGGCGATCGGCATGCGCCAGCGAAGAGTCGGGGGATGTCACAGGCGCGCAAGTCCAGCCATGACCTGACCGCCGCCGCGGTCGCTGTAGAGGCTGGGTTGCTTCCTAGCTAGAAGCCGCTGCTCTGACCGCCTCGAGCTGGCTTCTGATCTCGCCGTAGTGAACCCGGATGTGTGATACGCAGGGCCGCGCGAGGAACTGCCATTTCGGTATGCCGTCGAGGTCCTCGAGCTCGGCCCACACCGGCGCTGCCATGTACTCGGCTTTCTTCGCGTGGCTCGCCTTGAGGTCGGTTGCGGCTGACAATTCCTCTGGCGGCACTGTGGCGAGCCACGAAAGTGCATCTTCGCGAAGGGCGTTGACGTAGCCGAGCACTCTCGTTCGAGGCACTTCCAGCGCAACTCTGTCCGCGGCTTCCCTGGATGCCCCGGCTCCGAAGACCGCCCCGGCTACATTCAGGTCACGCCACTCGGCGAGGTCAGCAAGTTCAGGTGAACCGCGAAGGACGCGGTTCACCGCCCAGTCGATCGTGCGCGCGCAATGCCAGATCGTGAAGCCGACAAGGTTGGCGCCGGGGAACGGACGCACCTTCCACTCCTCGTCGGTCGTGCCTTCGAGCACCTCGGTCAAGAGTTTGAACGACCCGGTGAGCAGGAACTGTAGAAGTGGTTTGACATCCATGGCGAACCCCCCTCTTTTTTGCTAGCTCACAAATATTAGGGATCAGGACGCCGGCCACCTCGTCCAGGGGCGCTCGCGCATGCACTTACAATCCCGTCCAGTGGACTCTCGACCGCTGACTGTCGCGGAATTCATGTCCGAGGCCAGGGCAGCCCTGGCAGTGGGAGTCAGCGAGGAGAGCCTGGCGGTGGTTGGACGCCGCCTGTCCGAGGCCTCCCAGCAGGCAAGCTTCCTTCCTGACGCCGAGCTCACGAGCATGCACGGCAGCGACTCGACGGCCACTGTTCTGCAGACCGACCCCGATGGCCTGACCCTGGTGCTTGGACTCTTCTCAGCCAAGCAAGAGACCCCGATCCACGATCACAACTCGTGGGGTATCGCATGTGTCGTGCGTGGGAGCGATCGCTACCGACATTGGGAGCTGGGGGCGGACGGCCGATTGCGCCTGCTGTATGAGAAAGTCCTGGGACCCGGGAACTTCGTGACCTGGCTGGAACCGCCGTCAGACATTCACAGCCAGCAGGGCATCGGCGAACCTGCGCTGGAGCTGGTGCTTTTCGGTACAAACGCCATGGCAATCCCTCGCCGTTATTTCGATCCAGAAACAGGGCACGTCACCACTGCCCTCCCGCAGTAGGTGGCAAGCTCACTCGCAAGTCGCGACGGCCGCCTGTAACCCGATCCTGTAGCTATCGTCGGATCCCCAAAATATTCGGGCGGAACTCATCACCAAGGAGACGAGCCGATGGCCCACAGGTCTCTCATTGCAGGAGCCCTCGCCTTGTTCCTCGTCTTTGCCGTTGTGGGAACAGTGGCAGGGGCGCCGGCGGCGGGAGATGCATGGGCGTGGGGTCTGAACGCGGACGGGGAGCTGGGCAACGGCACTGTCACGCCCTACGGCGGGCTCAGCACACCCGTGCAGGCGGTGAGCCTGAGCAAGGTCGTCTCCGTCGCCGGAGGCGATCAGCACAGCCTGGCGTTGAAGTCGGACGGAACCGTCTGGGCGTGGGGCAATGACGGCTGGGGCCAGCTGGGCAACGGGAAGTACGCCCGAAGCCTCACCCCGATCCAGGTACCCGGCCTCACGAGCGTGGTTGCGATTGCGGCCGGCAGCCTGCACAACGTGGCAGTGAAATCCGACGGGACCGTGTGGGCATGGGGCTTCAACTACTTCGGCCAGGTGGGCGGACTGAATGGAGGCAGAGGCAACGTGCTCAGCCCGGTCCAGGTGATCGGGCTGACCGGAATCACCGCTATCGCGGCGGGCGGGGACACCAGCTTCGCACTCAGGTCAGATCGAACCGTCTGGGCGTGGGGCTACGACGGCCAGGGTCAGCTGGGCAACGGGACAAGCGATGAGAAGTCGCACGGTACTCCCAGCAAGGTCAAGAATCTCAGCACAGCCGTGGCGATAGCCGCCGGCGTCGAGCACGGTCTCGCGGTGCTGGCAGATGGAAGCGTCTCAGCTTGGGGCGATAACCAGACCAGTGAGCTGGGAGCCATCACGACCGCGAAGTGCGGCGTGTACAGGTCACCGTGCAGCACCGTTCCAGTGCGAGTCTCGGGGTTGAGCGCAATTACCGCCGTGGCTGGGGGGTATGGCTACAGCCTGGCCTTGAGATCAGACGGATCTGGCTGGGGCTGGGGCGCCGACGGCTATGGGGAGCTGGGCAACGGCGCGACGCAGCTCTACGGCGGCGTCAAGAACCCGGTCAGGGCAAAGGTTGGAAACGTGGTCGCGATTGCCGCCGGTGCCTCTTACAGCTTGTGGTTGCGGTCCGACGGGACTGTCTGGGCGACGGGATACAACGGCGACGGTCAGCTGGGCGACGGCACCTTCAATGATTCCGTCACCCCCGTTCAGGCGCAGGTGAGCCGGGTGTTTTCGATCGCCGCCGGCCACAGTCACAGCCTGGCGCTGCGATTGGCCTGATGAAAGGAAAGACGAATGACCGGCCGGCGAGGTTGAGCGCCCGCCGGCCAGACGGATTCTGTTAACGGGTGCCCACCGGCTGTGGACTGAGGGCGTTCGGATACGCCGACTCCGTTGGCATGCTCATGTACTTAGGATGCCGGCGCAAGTAGGAGTAGATCAGGGCCGGGATCCCGCTCAGGAGAGCTACCACCGGCACGAGCACCAGGAACTTGCCGTTGGTGGCGTCGAACGCGAAATCGCTGCTCGCGTTCCAGTCCGTCCAGATCAGATAGCCCCCAAGCACGAAAAGGGTGATCGCGCTCAGGAGCGGGAAGACTCCGGCGAAGATGAATCCCTTGAGATTGTTGGTCAGAGCATGCCGGTAGTAGACCGTGCACGAGATGCCGACAACGCCGTAATAGAACGCGACCAGCAACCCGATTGAGGTCACACCTGCGTTGACGACCGCGGCCAGCCCACCCAGCCTCAGCGAGACCAGGGCGATTACTGCCGAGATAGCACCCATGATGAGGGTGCCGATCCACGGCGTCCGCCAGATCGGGTGCACAACCGCCCAGACAGGACCGAGCATGCCGTCCCTTCCCATCGAGAAGGCGGTGCGGACACTGGGCAGAAGAGTGGTCTGAAGCGTCGCCACCGTTGACGAAAGGAAGGCGAGGATGGCGAGCGATCCCCACTGCGGCCCGACGAGCTTGTTCGCGAAGGCGGTCAGGGTGGCAGAGGAGTTGTCCTTGATCTCCTGTGGCGTGAGCACAGTCTGGATGGAGGTGGAGGCGATCAGGAAGAGGACGAGGAGCAGGAACATGCCGATGATCCCTGCCCGGCCCGGGTTCTCGGCTGAGTCATCGGTCTCTTCGTTGAGGTTGGCTGCTGTGTCCCAGCCCCAATAGAAGAAGACGGAGATCACGACGCCGGCCGCCAGGCCGGAAAGTCCGCCCATGTTGAAGGGGCTGAGCCAGTTCAAATCGAAGGGGCTGCCGCCGCCCTTGAAGAGGCCCAGGATCGCGAAGGCGAGCACGATCAAGTACTCGATGGCGAGAAGCATCCACTGAAACCGTGCGGCAATCTTGATCCCGACCAGGACCATGTATGTCACAAGAGCGAGAAAGCCAACTCCGATGATGACGGAAAGGGTCTGCGCATTCGACCCTGTAGAGGACAGGTCGAGTCCGCCGACGCTGTTCAAGCCCCACGCGTTGAACAGCGTTAGAAGAGCCGACCCGCCCTGCGGGGCTGCGAACGACATGAAGATGACGTCTGTGACGATCACCACCCAACCGTTGAGGAAGCCGATCGAAGGGTGGAGCGCCTTGCTCGCCCACGTGTAGGCAGCTCCGCAGTTGGGATCGGCCCGGTTCATGTAGTAGTACGCAACCGCGATCCCTGTCACAGGGATGAAGCCCACCCAGATTGCCGCCGGACCGGCCAGAAGCACAGCGGCCGCAAGAGCGCCCAGCGAAGTCGCAATGCTGTACGCGGGCGCCGTGCTCGAAACCGCGATTATGGTGTCGTCCCAGAGGCCCAGCGCGCTCTTGCGCAGTTGGTGTTCGGCGCCTACGTCTGCTGCCACTCCTACCCCCCAACAATCCCCTGTCGCACCGGCCAGGCAGCCGGTGGTTGATGTATTTACACCCACCGTCGCCTTTCGTCAAAACCCCTATGGTCTGAGGGTCATCTGACCCGATCGCGGATTAGACTCTGACGTGTGATGCACCTACATTCCGATGAGGCGCGCATTCGCCTGGAACTTACGGGGTCGACTCTTGCGACGGTGATGGGCTGACATTGATCTGGATGCCCATCCCTGAGCGTGGCTGCTTGCGCAGCAGGATCGGCGCCGTGCCCCCAGCCTGCATCCAGTCGAGGACAAGCTGACCGAGGCCGACATTTTCGGCCTGCGGGACCGCGAAGCACAGCGTCAGATCCCCAGTGCTGTTATCGAGGTGGAGGGTGCGGGGCGGCCAGGGATCACACCCCGGCCGGTCAGTCAGCGGTTGATAGATCGCGGGTGGAATGGTCAACTTGAAGGCGCTGCGACTTGCCACCTTGTCGCCGGCCACATCGTTCCAGAAACGTACTCGGAGCCGGACAGCGGCGGGATCGAGCCTGGCCACGAAGTTGCCTTGTGAATCGGGCAACACCTGCACCCACATTCCGTCCACCATTCCGCACGGATGCGCGCACCAGATGTCGGTGGCGAAGCTATAACCCTCCAGAACGCGAATCGTTCCGAGGCCGGCGAGGACAAGGCCGGCCAGCAAGCAAACGACAGCCGCGATGGCCGCCGCACGACGTGACAGAAGCAGCGAAAGGGGTGGCCCTCCGGGACCGGCGTTGTCGGGCATTGGGTCCAGGCCCGCCAGCTGAGCGAGTGTGGGCAACGCGGTCCGGTGCGTCACCAATGCGGCGAGACCGCCCAGGATTATGCCCAGGATCAGCTGGTATCCAAAAAACAACAGGAGGCCGCCGACCCCACACGCTGCGATGCCTGTGAGACAGCCACCGAGGGTCGTGTGTCGAGGTTGGACGCGTGCGCGCACTCGCCGAATGCCTCGTACGACAGATAGCAAGAGCTCGAACACGAGCCAGACGAGCATCCCTGAAAGCAGCACGCCGGCGAACCCGCCACCCAGGCTGCGAGAGGCAAGGTAGATGAGCAAGCCCATCGCCAGCACTGTGATTCCCACCTGCAAGACCCCGGTGGCGGAGCGTCCTCCGGGACTGCTGACGGTCATGCGGTCAAAGCCCGACGACCTGAGCTCTATTCACAGCGCTTTGTCAGATCGAATTCTCATTGATCGTCATCCGAAGTCCAGAAACAGGATCAGGACTGGGGGGCGTTGCCTAGCCCGGAGGCACTACACCTGGTTGAAGGCTATGAGGCGTTTCGGGTCGCTGAGCGCATGGCGGCGACGACCTCGCTTGCAGCGCGTTCGCCCGATTCCACGGCTCCGTTCATGAACCCCTGAGAGTCGTAGGCCGTGTGTTCGCCGGCGAAATGGACGCCGCCTTCCGCCACGCCCTCGTAGCCGGCGATGGTCGTGTACTGGCCGGGCCGCCAGTACGAATAAGCCCCGCGGTGCCATTTGTCGAGGTGCCAGACATCCCGGTAGGCGAGGCCATCGAATGCGCTGCCTGCTCCCGGGAAGACCGGCTCGATCTGTCCGAGAAAGCGGGCGACGTCGGCGCTCGGGGCGGGCCCGAATGCAGCACCGGTGTAACCGGCTCCGACGCTGCCGCCCGGGAATTGGACCAGGACCCCGCGCGGTAGGCGGTCACCCATCGATTCCTCCCAGGCCGTCTCGAAACCGCCCGGTGCGGAGTAAGTCGTCCCCGAGAAGCCGTGGTCGCGCCAGACACGGCGGCGGAACTCGAGGTGCACCTTGGCGTTGGTCCCCATGCCGAGCTCGCGGATCGCGGTCAGCTTGCGAGTGCTGAAGCCGGCGCGGGACAGGTCGCATTCGCGCAGCGTGCTGAAGGGGAGCGCCAGCACCAGGATGTCAGCCGGCACGTCGATTGTGGTCTGGCCGCGGTCGAAAGTCACCAGGTAGGAGCTGCCCGAGCGCCGGACCGCCACCAGCTGGAAGCCAGTGTTGATCGAGCCTTGAGGTAGCTGCGCGGCCAGGCCGGAGATCATCTGGTCGTTGCCACCGACTACGTGATACCGCTCGATGTCTCCCGCCAGGGGGTTCAGGCTCTGGCGGCTGTTGAACGCCAGGGTGAAGACGATGTTCAGCGCCGACTGGTCGGTGGGGTCGCCGCCGAATTCTGAAAGCGTGTCGGCGAGCAGGAGGCGGCCAAAACGGCTGCTGGTTCCGCCCGGAACCTCGGCCTCGATCCACTCCGGCACTGTCATCCTGTCCAGTCTTTTTCCGGCTGCGTTGAAGCGGTTCCACTTGGTGGGGTAGCCGACTGCGTGCAGGGCCCGCTGGAACGCCGGCCACGCGTCGTACCAATCCTGGTTGGCCTCCTTGTACGTGTAGTAGGCGCTGTCCATCCAGTACACGTCGCTGCCAGGGTTCGGGAGGTTGGAGCCGTCGACGATCTCGAGCGTCAGGCCGAGCTCGCGAGCGAGGCCGAGGAGGAACGAGTGGCCGACCGAAAGGAACTGACCCCCGTGCTCGGATACGAATCCGTCTGAGAAGAAGCCGCGGTTGCTCCAGCACCGGCCGCCGATCCGCTCGCTCCCCTCGTAAATCGCGGCGTGGATTCCATGCTTGGCCCAAAGCTGCTGGGCGCACCGAAGGCCGGCGAGGCCGGCACCGACAATTACCACCCTCCCGCCGGAGCGCGCCGTCGGAACGGCCCTCGGCCGTGCGGCCCAGGCGGTTTCCGGGACGACGGCCGCAGCAAGTGCGCCCGCGCCGGCCAGTGCGCCGAGACGCATCACCTCGCGCCGTGACAGCATCCGATCGAAACCCAACCCCATTCCTGCCGCCTACTGAACTGTGAGTCGGACCAGAAGTCAAGCCAGGCATCTGGTGCCCTTGCTACTGCGCCAATGCATACCCAGACCACACCCAGGTGCCGAAACTGATCCGTCATTGGGTTAACAGCCTTTAGGCTTGGCGACGGGGGAGTTGAGGGCCCGGCGCTGCGAACGCTGCGCTGCGATCGCGCTGAAAGCGATGCGAGCCGCCGACGCTTTCTGGCGGAGCAGCCGGCGATCGGTGGAGTGGTACCGATCCGACCCCTATGCGACGCTACGCCAGCCGAGAAAATGGATAGGACCGAACTAGGACGCGCCGGGGAGTTGGCGCTGGCCTTGTACGCGATGGTCTCGTCAAATGGCGAGCTGCAGCTGTACACGCCGGTCGCGGACGACGACCATGTAGACGCGACGGCTGCACGCCGGGGCGGTGTGCCGGCGATTGCAATCCAGGTGAAGACGGCGAGCGGGGTCGATCGCAATGGTTTGGTCGAGGCTAAGGCTGACTACCCGGTCGGACGGGTACGCGAGCACCCGGCGTTCCTCTGTGCGGTTCTCCTGCTCTCGTCAGTCACTGTAGAAGCCGCGTGGCTTGTCCCAAGCCCTGACTTCAATCGCATCGCCTACCGGCATACCTCCGCCGCTAGAGAGATCCTGGAGTTCCGCGGCGATCCATCGAGGGACGACCGCTACTCGACCCTTCGGGTTCCTCCGCTTGAGATTGGCCCGCGGCTTCTGGCCGTAATCGACTCGCTAGAGGCACACATTCCGCTCCATGTGATCCGCGGAGCCGCTGGGTTGATGCTGGGAGGGCGACGGGGCGATAGTAGGTAAATAAGCGATTAATCCTTTATTCACCTATACTACTGCCCATGGCGATTTATGTCGTCCCCCCCAAATCAGACGCGATTCTTCGACGCCTGGAAGAGCTCGATGAGTTGCGGCGCTATTTGGGGCAGCATCTCGGCGACTCTGCGCGGCCGTGGACAGGCGCGCTACGCCGGCTTGCCGCAGCCGAGGTGACGGTCGGATCAACGTCGATCGAGGGTTACGGTGCAAGTCTCGAGGACACTGTCGAAATCCTCGCCGGCCGGCATCCGTCCCAGCCATCCGACGAAACGCAGCGAATCATCGTCGCGTATGCGCAAGCGATGGATCGGGTCGCCGTGCTGGCTGACGACCATCGCTTTCAATGGTCCCCCCAGACGATGCTCGAACTGCATTTCCTTGTCTGTCACCCTCAGCCCCAAGCTGGCGCGGGGCGGTTGCGCGATGGGCCGATGATCGTGACTCGCGGCTTGGGCCGAGATCCTTACCGGCCGCCCCCCTCAAGCGACGTCCCTGCACTCATCAATGAAGTGGCCAACTGGTTGGGTTCTGGCGATCTATCGCGCCACGCTGTGGTTCGCGGCGCCATGGCGCACCTCAACCTGGTGTCCATCCACCCCTTTCGCGACGGAAACGGCAGGGTTGCTCGCATCGTTCAATCCTTGGTGTTGGCGAAGGAGGGGCTCCTCAGTTCCGAATTGGTCTCCATCGAGCCATATCTCGGGCGACATACGCGCGAGTACTACGCCGCCTTGGAGGATGTTCAGGGGCTGGCCTTCGATCCAAGTCGTGATGCGTCGGGGTGGGTGGAATTTTGCATCGAGGCACATGTGTTCGAAGCAACCGAGCGGAGGCGCTGGCTAGAGATCGCATACGCCCGACACGATTTCTGCGAGCAGCTGACGCGTGAGCAGGGTTATCCGGACCGATTCGTCTTGGCGCTGGACCAAGCCTTGCTTGGGTTGCCGGTAACGAATGTCGACTATCGACGAGAGGCAGACGTCGCCAGTCCGACCGCAACACAGGACCTGCAGCGACTCCGTCGCGATGGTTGGCTCGACCAAGAGGGCGGTGGCCGCTCCGTCCGTTATGTGGCCGGCAAGAAACTGCAGGAGCGCTGGTCAGTCGCACGGGTCCGCTGAAGGCCGGCCGACGAACCTCGACGCCGTCGTCTCAGTTCAGCAGATCCGATATCTGACCCGCGATTGCCTCTGGATCTTTCTCGATTCTCTGACTATAGTCAGAGAGTGGATCAGGCGATGATCTCGCAGACACGCCGGTTCAACCGGATCGTCACGCAGCGGGTGGGGGCGCTCAACGACCGATTCCTCGCGCGGGACCGCCCGCTCGGCGAGGCGCGGCTGCTCTGGGAGATCGGCGCTGAAGGGCGTGACGTTCGTTCCTTGCGCGCTCAGCTCGAGCTCGACTCGGGATACCTCAGTCGCCTGCTCCGTTCGCTCGAAGCGTCAGGACTGGTGACGGTCCGCCCGAAAGAATCTGACAAGCGGGTTCGGATCGCGCGGCTGACTCCCTTGGGAGCGGCTGAACGAGCAGTCCTCGACCAGCGCAGCGACGAGCTGGCAGCCTCGCTCCTCGCTCCCCTCAACGCGAAACAACGTGCTCGCCTGGTTGCCGCGATGGCCGACGTCGAGCGGCTCCTGACTGCGGCCATGGTCGAGGTCACCCCAAACGATCCGGCCCACCCCGATGCTCAGCATTGCCTGCGCGCGTACTTCTCCGAGCTCGACCAACGGTTCGACATGGGCTTCGATCCCGCGCTGAGCATCCCCGCCGACGAGGACCAGCTGCGGCCTCCGGCCGGCCTCTTCATGGTGGCCATGCTTCGGGGGGATCCAATCGGCTGCGGGGCGCTCAAGTTCCACGACGGCCAGCCCACCGAGATCAAACGCATGTGGGTTGCTGAATCCGCGCGTGGCCTGGGCATCGGCCGTCGACTCTTGAGCGAGCTCGAGGACCAAGCCGCCAACCACGGCGCCCGGGCTGTCCGCCTCGAAACGAACAAGTCACTCGTCGAGGCAATCAGCCTGTACCGATCCGCCGGCTACGTCGAGGTCGCTCCTTTCAATGACGAACCCTACGCCCACCACTGGTTCGAAAAGCAGATCATCTCCACCCCAAGCCGGCTCGAGTGACTGCGGCATGTGCGACACGTGGACCGGGTCCCCGCCGGCACAGCATGGAATGGGGAGCGGCGATCGAATTTGGAGCGAGCTTGTAAGTCGAAGCTGACACAGCTAAACGCGGCTTCAGCGTTGTGAGCGCTCCGATCGGATTGGAACCCGTCCCAATTGCGCCCTCGCTGGCGGAGGGCTAGGCTTCTCGACGGAGGGGACGCAATGAGCAGCGCCGGTTGGTATTCCATCGGCAGAACATTTGCGTTCGTATATGCGGCCGGGTGGTTCGCCGGCACATGGATCTTCACGCTCGTGAGCTTCGCGATCATCTCACCACCGCCACCTGATGCTGCCGATCGTGTTGCCCACTATGCCTATGAGCGGGCGGTGTACCCGCAGCTTTACGTTGCTGTGGTCTGCCTCGTTGCAGCGATGCTCTGTCTCATTGGGCTCGGAATCGTCCTGCGCCATTCGCTCGGACCCGACGGTGCTCGCCAGCAGTTAATGGCGGCCGGGTTCGGCGCGGCGGGGCTGTTCGGGGTTCTGTGGTTGTTCCTGACGCTCGGGCTGCTGCAGGCAGTGGTCAACGTCAGTCAAGGCGCTTCGAGTGAGACGCTTCGGACGCTAACAGACGCAAGCGCTTTGATTGAGTCTCCAGCGAATTGGTTGCAGCGCGCGTTCCTGCTTCTAGCCGGTCTTGGCACGTATTGGTCGAGCCGCCTTGCCCTCGAGCAAGGATCGTTCCCGCGGGTATGGGCGTATCTGGGGTTCGTTCTCACAGCCCTTTACTGGCTGGGCCTGTTCAGTCTTCTTGCGCGCGACGGCGCAGTACCTGTGCCGGACGCCATCGGCGGCCTGGTCATCCTCCTCAGTGGCGGGATCGTTGCTCCGGTCTGGGGCGTGTGGCTGGCGGTGCGCCTCCGGAAGGCTCCGGCTGAGACATAACCGTTTGGCCCGCAATTGAGCTTCCGCGACACCCTTCAGGGTTGGCACGACTTCTATGTGACGTCGGGCGCTGCCTCGGCGACGCTGGCCGGTCTGCTTTTCGTCGGCCTGTCCCTTCATTTGCGGATCGTTGTGACACATCCCGAGGTGAGGAGCCTCGCGCGGATCACCCTTAGCAACTATTTCGTAATCCTGCTGGTCTCCCTATTCCTCTTGACGCCGATCAACGAGCCCAGGCAATCGGGCGAGGAGCTCGTACTTGTCTCCGTTGTGGCAATCGCGCTCATGACGCCCGCCTCCGTCAGCGGCATTCGCGCGCGACGCGCGCGAACCTTGCGGTTGCGGGTGTTGATTTCGAGGTTCGGCTTGAGCATGCTCGCCTACCTTGCCCTCGGTGTCATGGGCGTTCTCATCTATTCAGGCAACAGCGACGCTGCGCTCGGTCTACTGGTGGGGGCGATCGTCGTGCTCCTCCTGGTCGCGGTTCAAACACGTGGGATCTCCTGGTCACCGTCGCCGAGAAATCGCCGGCTATGGACAGGAAATAGATCACCTACCCGGCCGGGGATCCACCTGACCGTGCCCGATTCAACCCTACTATCGGCATCGATCCCAAGCCGGCTGCGAATAGATGGAGGACCGAGATGGCCGAAGGCAAAGAGATCATCAGGACGAACGACGCCCCGCACTCGCCGGCTTACAGTCAGGCAGTGAAAGCGGCAGGGCTGATTTTCGTGGCAGGTCAAGGTCCTTTCAATCCAGAGACCGGTGCGGTGGTGGGTAGCACCATCCAGGAACAGACGCGGCAGTGCTTGAAGAATGTCGAGGCGATCCTCAAGGCGGCCGGAAGCTCCATGAGCGATGTGGTGAGCACCACCTTTATCCTGTCGGACCCCAAGGACTTTGCCGGAATGAACGAGGAATGGCGGAACTGGTTTGGTGCGGAGCCGCCTGCCAGACAGGGCGCGAAGTTGCCGATTGACGTGCCAGGCCTGAAGATCTCGATCG
>JALYYG010000101.1 GCA_030946685.1 Candidatus Dormiibacterota bacterium
GGGCTCCCGGCGGTCTGGGGCGTCGGATGGTCCTCATTCGGCTGTTACGGTCCACTAGTTCGACCGTGCCGTCCTCAGCGCTTTCCCTGCATACATGGACCATCTGGATCGACGAATCTCTCGCCGCATTCCGATACAGGCTCCTAGTGTCCTGGAACTGAAATGCGTGACATAATTGTGCGGTCCCCAGCAAGTCGCACAACGAGGTCCACGCCATGCCACGCGGTCGTCCCCCCAAGGCTCCTCTCACGGTCTCCGATGAGGATCGCGCCGAGCTCATTCGCTGGACCAAACGTGCTAAGTCGAGCAACGGTCTCGCCCAACGCGCTCGCATCGTTCTCCGCTGCGCCGACGAGCTGGCCAGCAGCCGGGTGGCGGCTGAGTTGCGAGTCACCCACCACACCGTCTGCAAGTGGCGCTCGCGCTTCATCGAGCGAGGCCTGGCCGGCCTCCTCGATGAGCCCCGCCCGGGAGCCCCCCGCCAGGTCAGCGACGAGCAGGTGGAGACGGTGCTGACCCAGACCTTGGAAGCCATGCCTCGGGATGCCACCCACTGGAGCACTCGGAGCATGGCCAACGCCAGCGGCCTCAGTCACACCACTGTCCGCAAGATCTGGACTGCCTTCGGTCTGCAGCCCCACCGCGTCGACAGCTTCAAGCTTTCCAATGATCCTCAGTTCATCGCCAAGGTCCGCGACATCGTCGGGCTCTACCTCAACCCACCCGATCGGGCGGTGGTCCTCTGCGTCGACGAGAAGAGCCAGATCCAGGCCCTCGACCGAACGCAGCCCATCTTGCCCCTGGCGCCGGGTATACCCGAGCGACGGACCCACGACTACCGCCGGCATGGGACGACCTCGCTGTTCGCCGCCCTCGATGTCGCCACCGGCAAGGTCATTGGAGAAGTCCATCGCCGCCACCGCTCGACCGAGTTCAAGAGATTCCTGGACCGGCTCGAGCTGGAGGTTCCGGCCGAGCTCGAAGTCCACGTCGTCCTGGACAACTACGGCACCCACAAGACTCCACTGATTCGTGATTGGCTGCTCCGCCATAGCCGTTTCCAGGTCCACTACACGCCTACTTACAGCTCCTGGATCAACCAGGTTGAGCGCTGGTTCGCCACCCTCACCGATAAGCACCTCCGCCGCGGTACCCACCGCAGCACCCGCGAGTTGGAGGACGCGATCCGTCTCTACCTCAGCATTCACAACGCGGATCCCAAGCCCTTCGTCTGGGTCAAGACGGCCGACCAGATCCTCGCCAGCCTTCGCCGATTTTGCGAACGAACTTCGCTTCCAGGACACTAGTGGTCCTCCACGGAAATCCAGCGGTGTATTGCGGCTCAGGGCGCCGATGCGCGCGTTGGGGGGCCCGGCCCTTCGTCGTCACGCATCCGCAGATGCGCTCCTCCTCGTTCCACCCCCGCCTTCGCCTCAGCGCCCTGACCGGCGCCGCGGGCGCCTGCCACAATCCATCCACCGTATTCCCGTTCCGGACCACTTAGTTGCCGAGCCTCCGCGATGTCCGTCGAAGGATCCGCAGCGTGCAAAACACGCAGAAGATCACGAAGGCGATGCAGGTCGTATCGGCCACCAAACTGCGCCGCGCGCAGCAGGCGGTGCTGGCCACGCGGCCATACGCCGAGAAGATCCTGGAGGTGCTGCAAACCACGTCCGAGCAGGCCAAGGAGTACCGCCATCCCTACTTCGAGCGGCGCACCCCAGAGCGGGCAGTCGTCGTCCTGGTCACATCCGACACCGGCCTCTGCGGGGCGCTGAACACGAACACGTTTCGCGCCGTCAACCGGCATGTGAACGAGGAGTTCGGCGGGCGCGCGGGCTTCGTCTCGATCGGGCGCAAAGGCCGCGACTTCACGGCCCGCATGCGCCGCGACCTGCTCGCGGACGCGAGCGGCCTCGGCGACCGGCCGGCCATGGCGGACGTCCTGGCGGTCGTACGCGTGGCGCTGGAGGAATACGAGAAGGGTGCGGCGGACACCGTCATCCTGGCCTACGCCCGCTGGATTTCGACACTGCGGCAGGAACCGGTCGTGCGGACCTTGATCCCGGTCGATCTGCCTGAGCGCGAGGGGCCTTCGCCGGGCGGGGACTACATCTACGAGCCGAGCCCGGAGGGGGTGCTCGACGCTCTCCTGCCCCGTTACGTCGAGAGCCAGGTGTACGAGGCCGTGCTGGAGAACCAGGCCAGCTACCAGTCGGCGCGCATGATCGCCATGCAGAACGCCACCAACGCAGCCGGCGACCTGATCGAGGCGCTCACGTTGACCGCGAACAAGGTCCGGCAGGCGGCGATCACCACCGAGCTGATGGAGATCGTGAGCGGGGCCGAGGCCCTGCGCGCGAGCGGTTAGACCTTTTTGAGGAGCACCTGCAGATGACTTTGGCGCCAACCGCGGTAACCGAGCAGACGGCCGGCGAAGGCACCGGACATGTGGTTCAGGTGATCGGCGCGGTGGTGGACGTGGGCTTTCCCGCGGGCCGGCTGCCGAACCTTCTCGACGCCATCGTGGTCAAGACCGAGGACGGACGGGAGGTCGTGCTCGAGGTTCAGCAGGAGGTCGGCGACAACGCTGTGCGCTGCATCGCCATGGATTCGACCGACGGCTTCCGCCGCGGTGACCCGGTGCGCAACACCGGCTCGCCCATCAACGTGCCGGTGGGCGTGGAGACACTGGGCCGGATGTTCAACGTGATCGGCGAGGCCATCGACGACGAGCCCACTCCCGAGGGCGTGGAGCGCTGGCCGATCCACCGGAAGGCGCCAGCTGTCGAGGAACAGCAGACCGACGTCGAGATCCTGGAGACCGGGATCAAGGTCATCGACCTCATGTGCACATTCGTCAAAGGTTCCAAGATCGGGCTGTTCGGCGGCGCCGGCGTGGGCAAGACCGTGATCGTGCAGGAGCTGATCCGCAACATCGCCCACCAGCACAAGGGTCGCTCGATCTTCGCCGGCGTGGGTGAGCGTACGCGCGAAGGCAACGACATGTACCACGAGATGCAGGACGCCGGCGTCCTCGACAAGACCGCGCTCGTCTTCGGCCAGATGAACGAACCGCCCGGCGCGCGCGCTCGCATCGCGCTGACAGGTCTGACCATGGCCGAGTACTTCCGCGACTCGGAAGGCGCGGACGTGCTGATGTTCATCGACAACATCTTCCGCTACATGCTGGCGGGCTCCGAGGTCTCCGCCTTGCTGGGCCGGATGCCCTCGGCCGTCGGCTACCAGCCCACCCTGGCCACGGAGATGGGCGAGCTGCAGGAGCGGATCACGTCCACCCGCAAAGGCTCGATCACCTCTGTGCAGGCGATCTACGTGCCCGCGGACGACTTCACCGACCCAGCCATCCAGACCACGTTCGCCCACCTGGGTGCGATCGTCTCCCTGAACCGGGCGCTCACCGACATCGGCATCTACCCGGCTGTCGACCCGCTCGAGTCGACCAGCAACTTCCTCGACCCGCGCGTTGTGGGTCGCGAGCACTACGACGCCGCGCAGGGCGTCAAACGGACGATGCAGCGCTACCGCGAGCTGCAGGACATCATCGCCATCCTGGGCATCGAGGAGCTTTCGGAGGACGACAAGCTGGTCGTCGGCCGCGCCCGCAAGCTGCAGCGCTTTCTCTCCCAGCCGTTCTTCGTGGCCCAGCGCTTCACGGGCACCGACGGCCGCTTCGTTTCCGTGAAAGACACCGTGCGCGGGTTCACGGAGATCCTGGCCGGCAAGCACGACGACCTTCCGGAGCAGGCCTTCTACATGGTCGGCACAATCGAGGACGCCCGCGAGCGAGGCGAGCAGCTCAAGTCGGAATCGGACTGAGTGGCCGTACTGCTGCGCGTGGTCAGCATCGACCGCTCACTTTTCGAGGGGGAGGTCGACGGCCAGGGCCGCCCCTTCCTCGTGTGCCAGGGTGGGGAGGGGCAGATCGGCGTCCTACCTCGGCACGCGCCGCTGCTGGCCACGTTGAAGCCCGGCGAGCTGTTGATCCGCAACGGCGCCGAGGAGACGGTCCTTTTCGTGGGCGGCGGTTTCGTCGAGGTCTTGCCCGATCGGGTCACCGTCCTGGCGGATGTGGCCGAGCGGGCGGAAGAGATCAACGAGGAGGCGGCCGAAGAGGCGAGGCGGCGGGCCCAAGAGAGCCTTGCCGGCCAGCTCTCGACGCAGGAGCAGGCGGACATGGTGTACGCGCTGGAGGTGGCGGACGCTCGCCTCAGGCTGGCCCGGATCCGCAAATCCCGACCGACTGGCGTCTGATCCGGCATCGCAGTGCGGGAACCACGGTTGCCTCCGTTCCAACGCCCCGGACCCACCCCGCGCAGGCGTGACATGGCCGCCGCGCACGACGGCCTGCTGCGGTCCCAAGCCACGCGCTTGGCTGGTACGATCTCAGGGTCCCTGGTGTCAATCTCGGTGAGGAGGTGACGATATGAACGCGATGTCCAAGTTCACCCCGCCCGAGGAGCACTGCTAGTCGGACAGCCGCGTCTCCTCGCGCCCACTCGTGGAGATGCCCAATTGTTCAAGTCAGTCCTCTTGGACCTCCTTCGTGAGGCCCATACCGCAGAGCGCGCTTTCGTGCAAGGTCTCAGTGCGGGCGACCGCAATGCCATCGGTTCACCGGACCGCTGGTCAGCAAAGGACCACATCGCCCACGTGGCCTTCTGGCGACATCAGCTCGCGCTCAAGCTCCAAGCCGTCCTGGATCACGAGACGCCGGAGCTCGGCGACTTCGAGCGCATCAACCCGCGGGTCTTCGAGGAGCACCGCCATCGGGCCTGGTCGGACGTGGCCTCGGACGCGGAACTGGCGTACGCGGCCCAGACCGCCCGCATCCGCCGCCTGACCGACGAAGACCTCGTAGCGTTCAACCGATTCAGTTGGGTGCCCGAAGGCCAGCCCCTGCATGCCGTGGTGATGGGCTCCAGCTACGAGCATTCCCAGCAGCATCTGGCCCAGTTCCACCTCGATCGCGGCGATCTTCTCCTGGCGTCAGGGATCCAGGAGCTCTGGGTCGCGAGGGTCGTCCAGGCCGAGACTCCGCCGGCCATGAAGGGCCTCGCGCTGTACAACCTCGCCTGCTTTCAGGCCACGCATACCCAGGTCGTGAAGGCAGCCCTAACGCTGGAGCGGGCGCTGGCGCTCTATCCAGGCCCCCTCCTCAAAGACTTCTCCGTCAGCGACCCCGACCTGATCGCGCTACGCGGCTCGTCGTGACCCTCGGGTGGCGGGTCGAAGCGAACAGAGGTCGCAACAGCCCCGGCCGCGAGCCGCCAAGTCTTACGCCTGCCTATCGATAGTGTGTAGGCCGTGAGCGTCGACCCGCGTGGCGACCGCCTGCTGGTTTGGGGTGGCACGCCGTTGCGCGGCCGCGTCCGTATGTCAGGCTCCAAGAACGCCTCGCTGCCCGCCATGGCGGCGTCCCTACTTACGGCCGAGCCGATCCGCCTCCACAACGTGCCCGGGGTCTCGGACACGGCCCTGATGGCCGACATCCTGCGCACTCTCGGCACCTCGGTGAACGAACCGCCCGGCGAGGCTGTGGAGCTCCGCTCGGGCGCGGTCGGATGGGAGGTGACGCCCGGGCTGGCCGGCCGGATGCGGGCCTCGATCGTGCTCCTGGGGCCGCTGGTCGCCCGGACCGGGCGCGCGCGCCTGCCCCGCCCGGGCGGGGACTCCATAGGCGCCCGCCGCGTGGAGCAGCACGTACGCGGCCTCCGCGCCATGGGCGCCGAGGTGATCGAGACGGAGACCGAGATCCGGGCTCACGTCGCGGGCCGCCTGCACGGCGCCCGCATCGTCTTGGATCTACCGACGGTGACCGGGACCGAAAACCTGGTCATGGCCGCCACGCTGGCCGAAGGCCGGACCGAGA
>JALYYG010000159.1 GCA_030946685.1 Candidatus Dormiibacterota bacterium
CCTGCAGGCTGGTGACGATGTCGGGCGAATGCGCCAGAAGGATCCGTGGCGCGCCCGCAGGGATGCTGCCGATGGCCGCGGCCACGTCCTCGAGCGAGCTCGACGGGTCATCGACGCCGGCGATCCAGAGGCCGTCTTCAAGCTGAGCGCTCTCGTTGACCAGGAACCGGACTTTGGCCGACTTCAGGCGATTCACCAGGATGTCGATCGTGTCGGCTGTCGCCGTATGATCCCAGTTGCCTGGCACGGCCCAAAGGCCCGCCGGCGGCTGCCAGCTCCGAAAAATATCGATCGCGTCCCCGATCGCGGACTGGTCATCGATGAGGTCTCCCGTGAAAAGGATCGTGTCCGGCTTCAGGTTTCGAACCTCGTCGACCATGTGCGCATGCAGATCGCCGTTTCCCGACAGGTGCAGGTCAGAGATCTGCACCGCCGTGATGCCATCGAGACGTGATGGAAGCTTCTGGATGGCCACCTTGCGGCGAACGATCTCGATGTCGTTTGGCTCATAGACAGCTCCGTAGAGGCCGACGGGCGTCGCTGCCGCAGCGAGGCCAACGCACCCGAGAAGGAAACCGCGCCTCGTCATCCTCACGTCAGGCGGGGGGCTCGCTTCGTCCGGGACTTTCGGCGAAGCCGTACGGCCTGCCCGGTCGCGAGCCACTCCTCGTAGGCCTGCCCGGCGATCCAGATCCATGCGGCCGGGCCGTCCAGCAGACCCCGCCTCCAGACCAGCATCCATCCGAGCTTTCCCAGCGCCCGGAACCACCGGTTTCCCCACTTCAGGGATCCGCTGGCGCGCTCCCGCGCCTCCAGACCCGCATAAGAGTGGATCTTCCGCCAGTACGTCCCCATGGTCGGGTAGCAGAAGTGAAGGATTGGGGCCCGGAGCCACCCGACGCTGCCGTCCACCTCGACCACCTCGTGGACCAGTCGATTGTCGAAGTGCGCCGAGTCCTTGCGAAACAGCCGGATGTGGCCAGGGTCGCGAGGCGCCCGCCCGTAGTGTTTTAGCGGACGCCCCATGAAATAGGTCGGGATGAGCACGCGATATGCCTTGTGGACGTCTTGCCGAACGGCATCGCAAATTTCGTCGGCCAGTTCTGGCGTCACCTGTTCGTCCGCATCGACATTCAGCACCCACGAGTTTGTCGCCGCTCGGACGCCGAAATTCTTCTGGTTAGCGTAACCGGGCCAGTCACGTTCGAAGACTCGCGCTCCGAGCGCTGCCGCCTTTAGCCGTGTTCGGTCGTCGCTGTGGGCGTCGATGACAATGGTCTCCGCAGCCCACTCGACGCTTTTCAAGCAGCGTTCGATGTTTCTCTCCTCATTCTTGGTGACGATCACGACCGAGACCGCTGCCGTCACCGTGCCGCCGCCCGGCCGACGACCGCACGCGCCCGCGCTCTTGCCCAGCCAGGGGTCAGCCGTTGGACTCGATAGAGTCGGTCGAACCACCCGGATGTTTTCATTCGGAACACGCGGAGGTTGTCGCCGCCATTTATCTGGTGACGCGGGAGCTGGTAGCGATCGTTGAACCGGCCCGGGCTCGCGGTGAAGGCCAGGCTGTATCCGGCCTGCTTTGCATCATGGCGAACGGCATCGTCAGACAGTCCAAACGGGTAGGCGAGCGCCCGGACCGGTTTGCCGGCAATCTCGGAGAGCCGCTCGCGGGTCCCCTCCAACTCCCGGCGCCGTTCTTCCGATTGGAGAGTACGGAGATCGATGTGGCGCCAGCCATGGCTTGCAATCTCCCAGGGACCTTCTGCCATCGAGCGGATCTGCGCCGGGGTTGCGATATCAAGTGCCGCCAGGCGGGGATGCTGGTCAGCGTCCCACTCGTTTCGCCCACCCAGGTACGCCCCGGGCGCGAACATGACCGCCGAGAACCCGTACTCCGTCAGGATCGGTGTCACCGCTGTCGCAATATGCGCATAGGCGTCATCGAAGGTGATCAAGACGGTGCGCTCTGGCGCCTTGAGCAACTGATCGAGCCGAATGGACCTGAATCCCCGACGGGCGAGGTCCGCCATCTGCCTCGCGAATTGTTCCGGACTGACAAACAGATCCCGTTCTGTGTCATCGCATCCCGGCGGAGCCTCCATCACTCCGTGATAGAGCAGCGCTATGCCAGGCGTCGGCTACTCGCCTCCACTGGAACTTTGCTTACCAGCTCGAAGGCTGCGCGGGCACGGTCTTGTAACGTGAACCGCTCCGATGCCGCGCGGCGCCGCGCCACTGCGTCCGGACAGTCGGCTCGAAGCGCGCGTTCGACTGCTTGAACGAATTGGGCTGCTGGCGCCATTTCGATCACCTCTCGAAAGATGTCCAGCTCGGCCATTGGCGTACTGACGACCGGACGTCCTTCGGCGAGGTAATCGAAGATCTTGACCGGGATAGCGCATTCCGTCCACTCATTGATGACGCACGGGTTGAGGGCGACGTCGCAGTCGGCGATAACGCCTCGCGCTTCTTCAGGGGTCAACTTGCCGAGCCAGTGAACATTCTGGAGGCCCTCCAGCCGGCGTCCCCAGGCAGGGTCGCGAGGACCGGCGAGCACCAGATGCCAATCCGATCGTTGCGTCGCCAGGTCGACTAGGATCGCTTCGTCGGCGAGCCAATCGAGGGAACCCACGACGGCAAGGCGCGGCCTGCCGATGTGCCGCGTAGTTCCGGAAACAATCGCCTTCAACCGCGAGTCCTTGCCGAGTGGCAACGAATAGCTGCCTCCGGCCGCATCCTCGAACCGTTTGGCGAGCCCGGCGGTGGTCGTCACGACCATCGCCCGCCGAATGAGCACAGCTTCTGCCACCTGGATTCGCTTCTGCTCATCAAGTGAGAACCAGCCGCCGACGGCGTACCGATCGACGGGCTCATAGACGACGCTGCTAAACGAGAGTCCGCGGATCGCTTCGACAAGCTCGGGCGATGGGAACCGCGTCCAAAACACCCACTCGTCGAATCTCCCTTTCGTGAGACTCGTCAGCCGTCGCCTGATCATCCTGGCACTCAGCCTTACCGCGGGCCCTCGCCGTACCGGGAGCACCGGCAGTATCCCCGTACTGATTCGTGACGAGGCGAGTGGAAGGTGCCTTTTCGCCAGCCGTGATGGGAGGGCCTTGAGATGTCGGAGGTCTAATCCCTTGACGCCAATCCCCTGGAAGACGACCGTCCGCGTAAACAACGCCGAGAGCAGTTCAGCAAAGGTCCTCTCTTCTGCGCTATGGGAGTCAGGGGGGAGAAACCCGACGAATATGAGGTTCAAGTCGGTCGAGAGGAGAGGGCTAGGCCCGTCCGGCCTCCAGTGAATAGGTTGCCGGCTGCGCCATGTTGCGCTCGATTAGAGCGAGAAATTCCCGCCTGAAACGCCCCTCGTCAAATCGTGCGGCGTTCTCCTGGATCACGGTGCGGTCCCAGCTATGCTCCTCGAAACGCTTGATCGCGTCGACGAGCCCATCGACCGTCTGCGGCGTGAAACGGACTCCTGTCACCCCGTCAACCACCGTTTCCCTAGCGCCTCCGCGGTCGAATGCGATCACTGGAGTTCCCGCCGCCTGGGCCTCCAGGGCGACAAGGCCAAACTCCTCTTCACTCGGCACGAGCACCGCACGCGCTCGTGAGTACAGGTCGCGCAGTTCGTCGTCAGATACATGTCCAGCAAAGGCGACCTGAGATCCCACAATTCTCCTCAACCGAGTCTCGCTGCGCCCGCTACCAACTACGACCAGAGGTGCCCCCAAACGGTCGCACGCCTTGATGGCCAGCTCCACGCGTTTGTGCGGCACCAGCCGAGCCGCTACAAGATAGAATTCGTCCCCCTTGTGGGGCGTGAACCACCTGCCATCCAAGGGCGGTGCGATGATCGCCGCGTCCCGGCGATAAAATCTCTTCACCCGGTCCGCGACCGAACGCCCAGTGGCGATGTAGACATCCGGTTGCCTGGCCGCCCACCGATCCCACATCTTTAGCCAGAGTCTGAGTGGTGCCGCAATAGTCCGCGCTGCGGGATTCAGGAAATAGGCCTGCGGACGCCATACGAAATTCGCCGGGCTATGACAGTAGCAGACGTGCAAGCCCGAGCCGTTAGTGTGGATACCTTGCGCGAACGAAGATGTCAGACTAATCACCAGATCGAAACCTTCGAGCTTTAGGCCGGCAAATGCAATCGGGTACAGGGCTGCATAGAGTCTCGGGGCCTTGCTAATCGCTGGGAGGCTCTGCATCCAGCTTGTTCGCACATCGCAGCCGCTAAATGCCGGCACAGACCGCCGATTCCAGATCGGCGTGTAGATCGGTGCATTCGGAAAGATGCCATGCAATGCCCAGAGCACCCGCTCGGCCCCCCCATTCTGTTCGAGCCGGTCGTGGACAAGCGCGACGCGCAAAGCGCAAGCTCCTTGGGCCATTCGGTTGAGTCCGGTCATTCGTCGAGGTCCAATCGGGGTGCATCCTCTACACCCCGTAGCTGGGGAGACCGAAGGCTTTTTGGCCGGCGGACACAAATGCCTCCGACGCCACACAGGCTGCTTGTAAACTCGCATTCTTGATCAGTTTGCACGGACAGGGTCATCAACATGGCGCCCCATAAAGCCGTCGGTTGCTTGGGCTGATCGAACAACCTCGACCAGCG
>JALYYG010000161.1 GCA_030946685.1 Candidatus Dormiibacterota bacterium
CCTGCTCCGGAGCCATTTGTCATGTCTCAGGACATCGAGGCCACCTGTCTCAAGACATCGTGGACGAGTGTCGAGGATCAGAGGCGCTGATAGTCGCAGCTGGCGTCGAGAGTCAGGTCGCGAAAGAGCTGATCACGATCAGGCGTGTCAGCTGGATAGGAGCCGGTACGAGCCGACAATGGTGGCTGCCTGGGCGGCAGGTTGTTCCGCGCAGCGCTGAGTGAGCTCTCGCTGGAACTCGGCGAAAGCGGCGATGCCGCCCAGCGTGCTGGACGCGTCGTCGGAGTCGGTCATGAAGATGTGGATGAATGTGACTCCGTCCTCCAGGCGAAGCGTCGCGTAGCGCACGCCGCCGGGGTCTCGGGCGGCGAGCTCCTCGTAGACCCTCTCGACCAGCCGCTGGTTCTCGTCGGCGCTTTCGGGCTTCGTCTTGTAGCGGATCAGGCTCTTCACCTCACCTGCCTCCTTGCACAACCGGGGTCAATATGTAATGCTAACATTACGTGTTCGGAACGCGGTATAGGCGATGGGGGGGCTGAGCTCAAGGCAGATGGCGGCACCGTCTGGCTTGCCCTCGCCGATTCAACCCGCCGCCGGATCCTTGACCTACTGCGCGAGAGGCCGCGGATCACCGGCGACATCGCTTCGCATTTCGACATTTCCCGGATCGCAGTCATGCGCCACCTTCAGGTCCTGGCCGCGGCAGGCCTGGTCACGAGCCGTAAGCGCGGCCGCGAACGCTGGCACTATCTCGACGCGGTTCCGCTGCAGGGGATGTATGAACGCTGGGTCGACACGCATTCCGCGAGTTGGGCGTCAGGCCTCGTTCACTTCGGCCAGCGGGTCGAAGCCCGCACAAAGCGCATGAACGCAAATCGCCCGGCCGTGGACCTAGCGCTGGACGTATCGATCGCCGCGCCCCGGAGCGATGTCTTCGCAGCCCTTACTGCGGATCCGGGCGGCTGGTGGGGGCACCCCTTCCTGCGCTCGGACGTCACCGGCATCACTCTGGAGCAGCGGCTCGGGGGTCTCGTCGTCGAGACCTGGGAGGACGGCGGCGCGGTGCTTGCGACGGTCACGGGCTGGACGAACGACCGCTTCCTACAGCTGACCGGGCCGTTTCATCTGGGCCTGGCGCTCGGCATCGCCACCTTCGAGTTGAGCGACCGTGACGATGGCACGATTGTTCAGTTTTCGTTCCGCGCGATCGGAGCCATCGAGCCTCAGTTTGTCGATCTGTTTGCGGAGGGCTGGACCGAGTTGGTCGGCAGGCGCCTCAAGGCCCTTGTCGAGACCGGCACGAGGCTGGGGATCTCACCCGACCCACCGAATTAGGAGGTAAGCCAATGACTGAGCAGGTTTACGAGGACCGATGGGGCGAGGTTTTCGATCGGCCGTCCGCAGACCTGGTCGAGCTGCGCTGGTTCGATACCACCGCGGACATGTCGGCGCATGAGTTTCAGGACTGGCTGACGAAATTCGCCGAATGTGTCGAGAAATGCGGGAGGAGTCGGGTGCTGATCGACAGCACGACCTTCCGGATGAGCCCCGCCAACATGGACGGGCCGTGGCGCGACGCCAACATCATTCCCCGCTACAACGCCGCCGGTGTGGCGAAGTTCGCCTTTCACATGCCTGAAGGCATGCCCATGATCGGCAAGCCCCCGGCACCTGAGGGGCCAGGAAGGTTTCCGACCGGTTACTTCGGCCGCCGCCATGACGCCCTCGACTGGCTCGCGAGCTAAGCGTCCAGTCTGAGCCCCGCTCGGCCATTGATCGAAACCTAAGTATCTGGCCGCTTATCGTGTTCTTGGGTGCACGTGTAAATGGAGCGGCGCCGGTCGAACTGGCCGGCGCCGCTCCAGTCCCCGCTACGGCTTGGAGCCCGACATCGCAGCCATCGCGTCGAATGTCTCGTAGACCGCCACTTTGGCGCCGCCGAGAAGTACCGGACAGCCTTTCGCTATGTCAACGGCCTTGTCGAGCGAGTCCGCCTTGATCAGCGTGTACCCGCTTGCTGTGGCGAAGGCGCCATCGGTCACCTTGCCGTCGGCGCCGATTGTCTTAGCCTTAGGCGTGAAGGGGTTGCCACCGTCGGTAATGGCTTCACCGTGTTTGCCGAACCAGGAGGTCCATGCGTCCATGACCTTCTTCTGATCGGCCTCGGTCTCCGGCATACTGCCACCGCTGTATAGGAGCAGGTATGTGTTGCCCATTTCAGTGCCTCCTTAAAACCGGGCCGTCCCGGCCTTGTAGTCGGTGATGCGTCGTGCCGCACCGGGACCGTCCGAGCTTACGACAGGCAAGGTGTGGGTGGAGGCATGTGATTTGCGTTGCCCTGGAATAGGTGTACAGCTGGTTCTTGAGCAGCTCAGAGGGTCCTGTGCGAAACACCAAACCTTCGAGTGCGATGCGGCCCGCCACGTATTGCTATCGCCTTCATCAACATTGAATGACTTCGGCTGAACTCGAGATCAGTCAGACCTGCCAAGCAAAGCATTGGACCGGAGGGCAAGACCACAAACATCTCTCTTGACGTCTTCCCTACAACGGCCTCCCCGGGTTGAGGACGGACTGACCTCCGGCGGGCCGGAGAAGGTTCCTGCAATGCGTGCCTCATGACCGAGTGGCAGGTAGACACCGCTCAGTTGGGCGTTTCTCTCCACAAGGACTAGTGGTAGGGAGAGGGTTGCTGCTTTTGTTATGAGGGACCAGCGATCGTGATCATGTCAGGCGGATTGGGTGCAGTCTCTTGACTGCCATTTTTATCGCCGAAGCCTGATCTAAATGGAGGTTTAGCAAATGAACCGGTTAGCCGTAGGTGCGGCGTTGGGCGGCCTTGCCGTCTACCTTTACGATCCCGAGTTGGGCGAAGAGCGACGTGGGCGCCTCTCCTCTCTCTGGCAGGAGAATCGGGAGAGCGCCTTGCAGGCTGGGCGAGCTGCCTCCGAGGCAGTTGAGTCCGCGAGGCCACTGGCTCGCCGCATGACCAAGGCAATGGGCCGCGGTGACTGGGCGCGGGCTCTCGATCGAGGCCGCCACGCAACCAGTCTACCCAGGCTTATCGGTGCCGCTGCCGTCGGAGGCTTAGTCGTCTACTTCATGGACCCGGTTAAGGGCTCAGAGCGAAGACTGTCAGCGCTGGAGACAGGTCGCCTGGCGGTCCGACGGATGGCCAACGCTATCAAGCCTCTGCCTGGCCGTGTCGGTGATCACGTCGCCGGCGCCGTCGAGGGTGTCACGTCCAAAGTGAGCTAACCAGTGCTGGCCTCGACCCTGACCAAATTTCGTGAGCGCCTACGGTAAACACAGGAGGTTATCCACCGTGATCCATTTGCTCATCGTCGCTGCAGTCATCCTTTTCGTCCTCTGGCTCTTGTTCCACGCGACGGGTGCGGTGGTCAATCTGCTCTGGATCGCCATCGTCGTACTCGCCATCATCTGGCTCGTGGGCCTAGTCCGAGGCCGCCGGACTTAGTAGCGCATGCACCATCGAAGGGAGAGCCTCGGACCACTTCGGCGCCACCTTCCGTAGCGCCCGCTCGCCCATAGAATCGAGTCGCCATCGCCGACCTTGCGGTGCGGGTTCCTGAAGAGCTTAGATTCGCCGACGCACTGTTGCAGAACTCGCGAACTGCTGGCACGCAGGCGACGTCCGACCGCCTTCGCTCGCGCCGATAGTTCGTCGGAGTGCGTTCGGGGCCGGACGCGTGTTAATTGGTGGTACTCGGTGGCACTCAGCGAGAGGCGCTATTTCTGACGGGACGCAGGGATCTGTTAACTGCAAGGTTCAGGGTTCGAATCCCTGCTCCGGAGCCAAAACCTGAACTCGAATCGGCTGTCAGCGCGCGCCGCGGAGGAGCGAGCGGCGTTCAGATAACGTGGAACAAGAAGTGGAATATCAAGTACAAGATGATAAGCAGGACCACAATACCGCCTATGTTTCTCGCATTCAAGATTTCTTCTCCTGAATAATCACAAATCGGTAGGCCGACTCGTGGATAGTATGGACCGATCGCGCTAGCGACTTCTGAGCTCACCTCATCCCATCATCGAGCGACTCAAATGTCACCATTTCATCCGACGGTCATTGAAAATCTTTGACCGTATCGGCCACCCACCTCCGCCCTGGCGATCGCTCAGCAAGAGTCTGCAATGACTCTCGGCGCACCTAAATAAATGTAACTTGTTATCGCTGGTAAAGATACATGTGTATGCTCCGCGGGTTCCTGCGGGCCGATAGCTAAGCTGCTGTCGGATCGGTCAATCTGGGTGGCGCCGTGAGCCGCCGGCAGTCACCATCTTCTCAAGCTTGCGGATCGCGATCGGAGCGGCTGTCGCTGCCGCCTTCTGGGCGAAGTCGGCAAGGATCTTCTCATGGAGCGGCCGGGAGTCCTGGAGTTCCTTCTTCAGTGCCCTGCGGAGGTTCTTGCGCAGGTTCATACGCTTTCTCTCCAGTTCGTCCTGCGCCTTCTTCGGCGCGTCGGCGAGTGCGCGCAGCCGCCCTATCGGGCTCCGAGCTGCGGCGCGTTGTCGCAGTTTGACAACCACGACCAGGGCAATCCCTCCGACAGCCAGCCCTGCGCCGATGATCAGAGCAAACTTAGCGACCCGCACTGGGCGCTGCGAGGCGGTCTTCAGCGTGACCACATGGTCCGCCATCTCCGCCCGCAGCTGAACTATCTCGTCGCGAGTTTGAGCTGCTGTTTGGCCCATTCCAGATCCTCCTTGACTGACTCGATGGCTTGAGTCGGAACGGCTATTTTCAGCCGTGTCTTGCCCACCACGCCCAGCACGATGGCCGTCACAAGCCAGATGACACACACGATCGCGGCGGCCAGGACATGGTTGGGGTAAAGCTGGATCACCAGGACCAGAGAAAAAATCAGCGTCAGCAACGCGCAAAGCCCAGCACCCGCCAACATCGCGGCCGCAAGCGCGTTGCGCTTCAACAGCTCGATTGTCTCCTGCTTCAGCAGGGTGATCTCCAACTGGACCAAGCGCCCCGTGTCCTGGGCTAGGTCCGCGATCGAATGCGTGACCGACTGTCCTGCCGGCGTTTCGCTGCCTCGAAAGAATGCCACCATCTCACCCCCCACTGAGTTGCCCTGCCTGATTGTCCTTCCTAACCTGCGCGTCGGCGGGTTAGGAACCGGCTGCATTTGGCGAGAAACCGAAGTTTTCTCAGCCCCTGCCGTCAGCTTTTGGAGCGCGGCTTCGGAGCCAATTTTGCGCTCGCGTCGTCGTCAGCAGCGGTCAGCTCCACCCGCTCACCGATGGCCGACGTCACCTTTGACACTGCGCTAGCCGCCTGACGCGAGGCTATCTGCACCTGCCCGGAGGCTGTCCGGGCACCTTCCAGCACGTCGTCCTTGTTCTCATTCCAAAGGTGCAATGCCCGCTGGCGTCTCTGCTTCCCACTGACCGGGTCCAAGAAGTATGTGACGCCCGCTCCGAGCGCCAGACCAATCAGCAACCTTTTCATCAAGTCACCTCCTATGACGCCAGCCACAAACGCACACGCACTGTGGACCCTACCAGCCCTTTGCCAGGCGTCACCCTGGCTCGCCGCTTCGAACCGGCTGACGGAAACCGGCCTAATGGTGCATTCCGGGTCGTAACAACGTCAGCAACACGGGTGGCACGAGTCCAGTTGGGGCCGGCCGGATCCTGGTCGCGCTAGCGGGGGCAGCGTTGCTATTTGTGTTGGCGACGTACGTCTTTCCGGATTTTGGCCGCCATGTCGGCGACGTGATTCTCGGATCGCATGCGGCGCCAGTTGCCACGCCCTCGTGAGTCGCACAAGCGCACTAGTCGGGATCATGTGAGTACGCCTTGGTCGGCAGCGCTTTGACCGACGACGACCTGAAGGGAGCGAAGGAAAACCGAGAAGAAAGACAAGAGGCCGGAGGATCCAACCTCCGGCCAGGTGCGGGAATTCGTGATGGGTTCGCTTACCGGCGCGTCCTGTCGTCGACGGCCGGGCGGTTGGAGGCGTCGTAGGCGCCGTGGTCGCGCATGATCTTCTCTGCCTCGGCTCGCCGGTCGCCGGGGTCGACAGTCACCAGGGTTCGGCCGCCCCGGAACTCCTGGTCATAGTATTCGGCGTCCTCCTTCTCCACGCCCATGCCGGTGAGGGCGCCGCCGATGCCGCCGACCGTGCCTCCGGCCACGGCTCCGGCGACGATGCCAGCCAGCAAGCCACCGGCGATAACCGGCCCGATGCCGGGTATAAGTACAGTCGCCAGGGCGCCTAGCAGTCCGCCGACGACACCGCCCGTGAGTGAGCCGCTGGCCGCGCCCGCCAGCGCACCCGCGGCGTGGTCGGTTTTCTCAGTGGAGACGGGGTCTCCATGCCCCGCGAAACCGATGTGCTCGTGCGTAAATCCGGCTTTCTCGAGAGCCACAACTGCGGACTCGGCGGCGGTGCGGTCTGTGAAAACGCCAACGACAGTGATTCTTTCCATTCCTGTACCTCGGTGAATACGGTTCGGCTGGGAACGCTTCCGATTCCGGTATCGACTGATCTAGGCCTGCTTGACGCACTCGTCGCAGTGGCCGCGAGGCTGTCCCCTGCTGTTAGTCCCTCGCCTTGAGCGGGAGTCCGTCCGAACATTCTTCGTGATCGTGGTAAACGTTCTAGTTCCGTTCGTCTTCCATCAAGTCAATTGATACGGGGAAACGTCATTCCAGTAAATCCTAGATATTCGTCTTTTGAGGAGCCGAGGTCGCAATCACGCGTTACGTACGTCCTCTTTGACGTTACGGACGGTGCGCTTGACCTTGCCGACCTGCTGTCTCAACTTGCCCTTTGTCTCCTCGGTACGGTTGCCGGTGACCTTCCCCTTGATCTCTTCCGACTTGCCACGAACCTGTTCCTTCATAAGACCTCCTTTGAAATCTGATTCGGTTATTCCAACGTCGGCATCGACGACTGAAACGAGGACCTCGCCCTGCGTAGTGGCCAGTGCAGCGCTGCCGCGCTTGGGCGGAACTGCTGCGC
>JALYYG010000162.1 GCA_030946685.1 Candidatus Dormiibacterota bacterium
GCCCCGTACACGCCTGGTTCGACCACGTCGGCCGAGCTGGCCGCAGGCGCCGCGGCGATCGCGCCCGATCAGGCGGAGCCGGTCGCGCCTGCAGTGCCAGAGGCGCCCGCAGTCGCCGAACCGCCCGCGCCGGCCGCGCCGCCTTGGGAGGAGCCGGCTGCTCCCGCGCCGGCAGAACCGATCGCACCGATCGCCGCAACCATTTCGCCCGGGATGGCGATGATGGGCGCCGAAGGGCATGAGTCGACCACGTTGATGCCGGCCTGGCAGCCGCCGCCTGCCGGTCCGGCGGTTCCGGACACAGCAGTGATAGGTGGCCCAACCCAGCCGATAATCCGCGCCACGCCCGGAGGTGGGCCGCAGGCGGAGCTGACCATCGAGTCAGGACCCGACGCGGGCCACACCTACCGCGCCACGGAGAATGCCCTTCGCTTGGGCCGTTCTCCTGACAACGACCTCATACTTCGCGACCCGGCCACGAGCGGGCACCACGCCCGAGTCGAGCGGCGTGGGGAGCAGTTCTGGATCGTGGACCTCGGAAGCACGAACGGGACGCTCGTCAACGGAGAGCCGGTCCAGGAGAAGGAGCTCAATCACGACGACCGGATCACCATCGGTCAGAACGCGGTTCACTTCGCGCTCCTCGGTTCGTAACCCTTGCGTCTGCGTGTCGCCTGGGCGACAGATCCGGGCCTCGAGCGTGAGGAGAACGAGGACGCCGTAGTCGTCTGGCGGAACAAGGCAGGGCTCGACACCTTGCTGGTCGTGTGCGATGGGATGGGCGGACACGCCGCGGGTCAGACCGCCAGCTCCATCGCGTCGAAGACCATCACCAGGGTGCTGGCGGAGGATGGCGATGAAGGACCGGATGTCGATCGGCTGACGCGAGCTTGCAAGCAGGCGAACACGGCTGTGTTCGAGGCTTCCGAGGAGAATCCCGAGTGGAAGGGAATGGGCAGTACGGTTGTCGTGGTGGCGATCAGGGGAAGCGAGCTGGGGCTCCTGAACGTCGGCGACAGCCCTGCCTACCTGTTCCGCAACGGGAGCGCCAAGCTCATCTCACAGGATCATTCATGGCCGGCCGAGCAGGTCCGTCTCGGAGTCATCAAACCTGAAGATGCCGCGGACCATCCACTCAAGCACCGCCTCACACGCGCGGTCGGTGTGTGGGAATCGATCCAATCCTTCACCGACCGGATGAAGATCGAAGAGGGCGACATAGTCGTGCTCTGCAGCGACGGAGTGGAGAGCGCGGGCGTCACCGTCGAGGAGATGGGCAAGCTCCTGCTCAAGGACGGCGACCTCGACACCGGCACGAAGCGCGTGATCGAGAGGTGCCGCGAGCTCGGGGCTCCTGACAATGTGACACTGGCGGCGGCGCGGGTCGAAGTCGATGTCACCAAGACCGCCACGCTGCCCAGGCTCAAGCGTTAGGGGCGTACCACAATTCAGGGGGAGGGCCGCGCCTGCTGCTGGTACGAGCGGGCTAGCAGCTCCGCCACGTGCTCGACCCGCATGGCGGATCCGCGGGAGCGGATTCCGGCTGAGAGCTGCATCTGGCATCCGGGGTTGGCCGTGACCACGATCTCGGCCCTGGTGCTGAGCAAATCGTCTGTCTTCTCGCGGAGGATGCGCGTGGACATCGAGGGTTCCAACGTGCTGTACAGGCCCGCCGCTCCGCAGCAGATCTCCGGATGCCGCATCTCCACCAGCTCCACCCCGGGAATGGCGCGTATGAGGTCGCGAGGCTGCTTGCGAATGCGCTGAGCGTGCGCAAGGTGGCATGCGTCCTGGTAGGTCACGCGTACCTTCAGCTCGCGATCCGCAGGCGGCATACCCACCTCGGCCAGCCACTCGGTCAGGTCTTTGACCCGCCCCTTCAGCTCGGGGTAGAAATCCTTGAGGTGAGAGCCGCAGCCGGCCGAGTCGACGATCAGGGCGTCGAACTGTCCCGCGCCGTACACGCGCATGTTCGCTTCGCGCAGGCGTGCAGCCCCGTCGAGGTCGCCGTTGTGGGCTAGGAGCGCGCCGCAGCAGCGCTCGCCAGGTGGAAACCACACCTCGCAGCCCGACAGCTGAAGCAACCTGACCGCGGCATCGTGCGATTGCGGATACAGGATCGGCATCACACATCCGACGAGGAACGCGACGCGATGACGGCGCTCGCCGATTGAAGGTGCAATGCCTGTGCGCGGCGCCCGGAACGGCGCGCTGAGCCGCGGCAGCTGGCGGCCGGACCGGACGATCGTGGTCATGCCGACGGCCTGCGCGGCTCGGGTCATCGAACCGAAAGCGCGCAAACGCCGAGGGTGCGCGACGAGCTGCCGCAATGCTGTGCGCGCCAGCCATCGCTTCGGCGACGGCCGGCGTATACGCTCGACCTCCGCGCGTCCGGCCTCGATGATCCGGCCATACGGCACTCCTGATGGGCACACCGCCTCGCAGGTCCGGCAGCCGAGACACAGGTCGATGTGGCGCGCTTGGTCCTCGGTGAAGGGCAGGGAGCCGCGCTTCCACTCGGTCATCAGCTGAATGCGTCCACGCGGTGATTCGGTCTCCAGGCCGGTGCTCCGAAATGTCGGGCAGGCGTCCAGGCACAGCCCGCAGTGCACGCAGGTGGCGAGGTCGTCGTCTCGCAAGAGGTCGAACGGCATCAGACGACAAACCTGCCCGGGTTCAGGACTCGGTGTGGGTCGAATGCTGTTTTCAGCCGCTGCATCAGCTCGAGCGTGGATGGGGGTGTTCCCCAAGCGCCGACCTCGCGCCTGGTTTCGATTGGCGCTGCCATCAGGACCAGCGCCCCGCCGGCCGACTCCGCAGCGGATCGTGCGTCACGCACGGCCTGCGGGCCGTTCGCGACAGACCAGTTCGCGACTCCAACGCCCGGCGATGCCCACCACTCGGCGCCGGCGGGCAGTGTCACAAGCGTCGCGCGCAGCTTGTGACGAGGGACGGCGATCCGGGCCCAACTCTCTGGCGCGCGACGCGAGTGCTCCGCCCAAACGGATGGCTCCGCCCTGGCCCAGCCCAGCTCCGCAACCATGCGCTTTACGGCATCCGTGCTGCCCAGGAACCGGGCGAGGATCCGGCCGCTCGAGAACAGCTCCAGGGCAGCCGGCGGCAGAGGCAGCGCGAGCGCCTGGTCACTCGCATCCCATGCTTCATCGATTGACGGATAAGAGGCCTCGAGGGTCACGTCATGCAATGCGTTGGGGAAGACTTTGAATGACGCTGCAACGATCACGCCGAGCGAGCCCAGCGCTCCGAAATGCAGCTTCATCATGTCGTAGCCGCTGACGTTCTTGACCACGCGTCCGCCTGCGCTGGCCAGGCGCCCGTCAGGCAGAGCAACGCGTACGCCGATGAGGAAGTCTCGAGGGGAACCGAAGCGCTGGCGAAGGGGCCCGGTCCAACCTGTGGCGAGCAGCCCTCCGATGGTGTGCCCGGGCGAGTTGAACGGATCGAGTGGAAGGAACTGGCCCGCCTTGCCGAGCTCCGCTTGCAGCGCCTCGAGAGTGATGCCCGCCTCCACGCTGACCACCATGTCGGCCTGCGAGTGCTCGAGCACGCGATCGAGTCGAGTCGTATGGAGCTCGAGGTCACAGCGCTCAGCCGTATCGCCCATTGCGCTCGCCCTGCCGCCTCCGACGGGCACCACGGCCCATCGAGCGTCAGCGGCCTCGCGCAACCGCCGCGCCACCTCCTCAGCCGTGGCCGGCTTCTCGACCGCGGGGGATTTCACCACCACTTCGCCTCGATGGCGAGGCCGGTACGCCCGGCCAGACGCGCCTGCTTGCGCGTGGGGTCGGGGAAGATCTTGCCCGGGTTCATGATCCCATCCGCGTCAAAGGCATCTTTCACCTGCTGCATCGCAGAGAGGTCGTCAGCACTGAAGACCCACGGCATGAACGCGCTCTTCTCGAGCCCGATCCCATGCTCGCCTGACAGCGCGCCGCCAAACTCGACCACCGCGCGCAGCATCTCTTCGCCCGCGCTCTCGACCTGGTGCAGCACTGCGTGGTCCCGGAGGTCGAAGAGGATGTTTGGGTGAAGGTTGCCATCCCCGGCGTGGAACACATTCGCGACGGGCAGCTTGTAGTGCTCCCCGATCTCGCCGACGGCGGACAGAATTTGCGGAAGCTTGGTGCGCGGCACCACTCCGTCGTGGAGGTAGTAGTTGGGCTTAATCCTCCCTAGCGCGCCGATTGCGCCCTTGCGCCCGGCCCACAGCAGGTCGCGCTCGACGGAGTTCTTCGCCTCGCGCATCGCGTAGCCCTGGTTTGCAGTGAGCACCTCGCGGATCGCCGCCATCAGCTCCCGCGTCGACTCGGCGATGCCGTCAACCTCGACCAGGAGGACCGCGCCGGCGTCTGTCGGATAGCCGGCGTGATAGTGCGCTTCGACGGCCCCAACGGTGACGTTATCCATCATCTCGAGCGCCGCCGGGACGATGCCGCGCGCAATGATCGCGGACACCGCTTGGCTGGCGCTCTCGACATTCGGAAAGGCGGCGAGCAGCGTTGCAATCGTGGGCGGCAGGCGCAGCAGGCGAACCTTGATCTTGGTGATGGCGCAGAGCGTGCCCTCGGATCCGACGAGCACGCCGCAGAGGTCGAGGCCGACGCGATCGGGCGTATCGCCGCTGACCCAATGGACGCTCCCGTCTGCAAACACTACCTCCATGCCCAGCACGTGGTTTGTGGTCACCCCGTAGTACAGGCAGTGCGGGCCGCCTGAGTTCTCGGCTGCGTTGCCGCCGATCGTGCAGGCCTTCTGGCTGGAAGGGTCAGGCGCGTAGAACAGCCCATGCGAGGCGGCCGCGAGCGACAGCTCCTGGTTGACCACGCCTGGTTCGACGAGAGCCGTTTGCCCCACAGGGTCGATTTCGAGGATGTGCCTCATGCGGGTCATCTGGAGGGCGATGCCGCCGCGGATGGTGACCGCTCCGCCGGACAGTCCGGTGCCGGCTCCTCGAGGCACGACCGGAATGCGGTGCTTGGCGGCGAGCTTGACGATCGCGGCGACCTCTTCATTCGTGGCGGGCAGCACCACTGCATCGGGCGTGGCACCCTCGATGGACGCGTCACGCGCGAAAATGCGGAGGTCGTACGCGCCGTCTATCACCTGGTCACGTCCGACGACGCTTCGCAGCTCGGCCAGGACTGGCGACTGCAACGGCATCAGGCTAGCGGGGCCTCGCGCTCCGGGCTGCGTTCGAAAGCTTCAAAGCGGCGCGTCATAGCTCCCGGCAGGCCCGGTGCCTCGATTGCTTCAGGACCGACTATGAGGCGGCGTAGCCACGCGCTGCACTCTTCATCCGTCGGCATTCGGTCGGCGCGCTCGAAGATCGCCTCCTGGATGCGGCTGTGCGGCGAAACCTGGATCGTAAACCAGACCGAGAGCCCGTCCGGCGTGACCGCGTGATGCTGCTCGTCGACGCGCCGGTTGAGCGGCAGCTTCATCGGTTTGGCCTCGGCGGCGGCTCGAAGGCGAGGGGCGTCAGACTCGATCGTCACCGGGTCCAGCTTAAACTCGAATCGATGGAAGGCCGTGAAAGAGTGGAAGCCGCGCTGGCGATGGGTGTCGCCGACCGGCCTCCGGTAGGCGCGTGGGGGCACAGATACCGCGAAGAGTGGTCGCCGGTCGACCTCGCAGCGGTGACTGTCGAGCGAGCCCGGCAGTTCGGGTGGGATTTCGTTAAGTTCCAGCCCCGCGCAACGTGCTTCGCGGAGGCGTTCGGGTCGGTTTACGAGCCCGCCGGGCATCGCCTCAAGGGTCCAATCCTCGTCAGGTCCGCGGTCCCGGATCTCGAAGCCTGGCGCACAGTTTCGGCAAGCAACACCAAGGTTCTGCACGACCAGGCTGAGTCGTTGGGCATCGTCGCTCGCGAGCTTGGCCGCGGCGTGCCGGTCATCCAGACCGTCTTCAGCCCCCTCACAGTGGCCGGCTACCTGGTCGGGAAGTCGAAGTCGCGGGTCGTGCGCGAGCTGCGCAAGAACCCCGAGCTGGTACGCCCCGCGCTGGATGCGATCTCCGACGTGCTCGTTGATTTCGCGAAGCGATCCGTCAAGGCGGGCGCAGCGGGCGTCTTCTACGCGATCTCCGGCTACGCGAGCAAGGACACGATGCCAGAAGGCGCGTATCGGGAGCTGGTGCTGCCACTCGACCTGGGTTTCCTCCAGCGGCTCCCGCGCGAGGCGTGGTTCAACGCCGTCCATCTTTGTGGGTCCAACCTGAATTTCGGCCTGGCCCGCGACCTGCCGGCACAGGCGATCAGCTGGTCGGTGCACAACCAGGGGAACCCGTCGCTGGTTGAGGGTCGGACGATGAGTGGACGCGCTGTGATGGGAGGTCTCGGACAGCGCGGGAGCTTGCTCTACGGGCCGCCCAAGGAAGTGGAGGTGGAGGCGCGCCGCGCCGTTGCCGAGACTGGTGGCCGCGGGCTGCTCCTGGCGCCAGGCTGTTCCGTCCCGCCCCGCGCGAGGGACCTCAATCTGGCGGCGATGGTCTCGGCGTTCGCCGCATGAGCGGCGCGGTCGCCGGGCTGGCCGAGATCGTGCTGTGGGTGCGCGACATGGACCAGGCGCTGCATTTCTACCGCGACCTGTTCGAGCTCGAGGTCATCTCGCCACCCGAGCTTCCCAACAAGTTTCTGAAGGCGGCGGAAGGCGCCAATGGGGTGCCCGAGATGATAGTGCTCGTGCCGCACCCCGACAGATCGTCGGTTTTCCCGCGCGAGAAGCCAAAGCGAGTCCTGCACCACCTGGCGTTTCGGGTTGAGCCATCCGCGTACGGCAAGCTGCAGGAGCGCTTTGTCGTTGCTGGTGTGGAGGTGCGGTCGGGAGTCCATCCTGTGCTCAAGGGAGTGCGCACCTTCTACGTCGACGACCCGGACGGGAACGAGGTCGAGGTCATAGCACCGGGCTGATCGTGCTTTCACGGTGGGACGTACCGTTACCTATGCGTGAACCCTGAGACCCGTACGGAGCGCAGGAGGATTCGGTGGTTTTTCGCCGGCCTGCTGATCGTCAGCGCAACCCTTGACATCGTTGGAGCGCTGCTCATACAGCACCAGACTAGAACCCAGGTTCTCGACAGCCTGGTGCCGGCGAGCGTCACGTTGGGCGGTCGCACGGGCGCGGTGCTCGCTGGGCTCGCGCTGCTTTTGCTTGCCGGTGGTATCGCTCGCGGAAAACGGATTGCTCTTCGCCTGACGTTGGTCGTGCTCGTGGCGAACATCGGCTTCGACCTGGTCAAGGACCTCGATTTCGAAGCGGCGTCTCTCTCGAGCTGGATCCTTTTCGGCCTGTGGTGGTTCCGCCATCACTTCGAAGCCGATTCCGATCCATCGGGCGTGCGGTGGGGGCTCGCCGTGCTGGCAGGAGGTCTGGCTATGGCGGTCGTCTACGCGATCTTCGGCGCTGAGGTGCTGGGCAACCAGCTCACCCCGGAGGCCGGTCCGACGCAAACGCTCGAGTCGTTGACCGCCGCCCTGGTAGGCAATCCGACGCGGTATCGGGCCCTCACCGAGAGAGGAGGTTGGTTCCTCGGCACGCTGCCCGTTGTGAGCTACGCGTTGGTCCTGTTCGCTCTGATACAGCTGCTGCGGCCAGTGCTCGCGCCGCGGGCCGCCGCGCATGACCGAGAGCAGGTGCACCAACTCCTGAAGGTGTGGGGTCGTAACCGAATCTCGCACCTGGTCGTGCACGGCGCAGCGAGCTACCACTGGTTCGACGATGAAGGGTGCGTCGCGTTTTCGCTGCGAGGTCGCACCGCGCTGGCGTTGGGGGATCCCATTGGGCCGCCGGGGGCCGTGAAGCGTGGGTTGGAATCCTTCGTCGCCTATTGCGACCGGCAGGACTGGATCCCAGCGTTCTACCAGGTTGACTCCGAGCGAGACTATCGGGACCTGGCCTTCACGCTCGTCCCCATAGGCTCTGAGGCGCTGATCGATACGCGGACGTTTGAGCTTGAGGGCAAGGAGCGGCGAGACCTGCGTTACTCGGTGAAGCGCTGCAACAAGGAGGGCGTGCGATTCTCCTTCATGACCGGCCCGGAGGCGATGGCCGCCCACTCGCAGGAGCTGCATGTGGTGTCGGGAAGTTGGCTTCAAAGACGGCGCGGCCCGGAGCTCACCTACAGCCTGGGCACCCTGTCGACCCTCAATGACGATGACATCACCGTCGGGCTCGCTGTCGCCGCCAACGGCAGGCTCGAGGCCTTTGTCAGCTTTCTGCCTGTGCCGGCGCGCCGCGGCTGGACGCTCGACCTCATGCGCCGGCGGCCGGACAGTGTCTACGGGGTGATGGAGGCGTTGATCGTCAGGTCGATCGAGGAGGGTGGTCGCCAGGGCATCGACGAAGTGAGCCTCGGGGTGGCACCACTCGTGATCCCGGTTGGCGATGCATCTGGAGCGGCGGAGCGCGCGTTACGAGCGATGTACTGGGGCCTGGACCGATTCCAACGCAGCCGAACCCTGCATCAGTTCAAAGGCAAGTTCAGCCCTTGCTGGGAGGAGCGCTACCTGGCGGTGCCGGGGACGTCGACGCTGCCCGAGGTCTTGATCGCGCTTGTGCGCGCCCACCTGCCGCCACTGTCGGGATCGGTGGTGAGGATCCGGTCGGCGCTCGGCTCGGTCCTGCGGCCAGGCCCGGCGGCGCCGTCGTCCGCCTGAGGCGTCAGGTCGTTTGGGGCTTGGTCTGAACCTCGACATTCGGGCTGCGAGTGGCCAGGGTGGCGACCACGCCCACGACCATCGCGATGGTCCCCACGAGGAGGGTGGCAGGTTCTGGCAGCCGGATGCCGATCGCCTGGTCAAAGGAGTACGTGCCAGGACCGGTCAGAGCGATTGCGATGACAGATGCCAGGAGCGCCAGGTTGAATTCGTAACCCCGATTGCCGTTCCAGAAGCCATTTCTCCAGTGCACCGTCGCGATGGCGACGAGCATGGAGCCGGCGATCGCCAGGCTGCCGAGTGGAGACAGGAGGCCAAGCGCGAGCATGAGCCCGCCGCCTAGCTCAGAGAGCGCTGCGATCCACGCCCAGGGTGCAGCGGGTCGGATCCGGAGCTTGGTGACCGCCTGGATCCAGCCGGCCATCCCAGAGCCACCCCACCAGCCGAACACCTTCTGGGCTCCATGGCCAGCCAGCGTCAGGCCGATCACGACTCGCAGAATCAGAAGGCCCAAGCTCACCGACATCGTCACCTCCATGTACCCCCGCGCGGCGTTTTTGATTCCGTTACCCGCCTCACTCGGCGTTCAAAACCATCAGCCTCGAGCCCGGATAGACTCAGCGAGTCCGGGAGCGCCACTCGGAGAGAGGGCCCGTAGCTCAGCTGGTCAGAGCGGCCGACTCATAATCGGCTGGTCGTTGGTTCGATCCCAACCGGGCCCACCAATTTTCGAGTTCATTTCGAGCCTCCTTGGTGGTGGTGGCCGCCGTCGGTAGGCGGTTTGACAACAATTCTGACAACAGTTATGGGACCTCTGACAAATTGAACAAGCGAAATCAGGTTTATTCCGGCTGACTGGCTTCCGCTCACCGTCTTTGCTCATGAGAGCCAGCCGGACTCGGAACAGCAAGCCTTTGTCACCGAGGCTCGCGAGCTTCTCGGATCTCTCAATCCGGTCCGAGCGCGGAACACTTGGGCAGTGATCTATGGAGGGC
>JALYYG010000191.1 GCA_030946685.1 Candidatus Dormiibacterota bacterium
TTGCAGCACCATCTCTGTGGAACGTCCATCGTGTCGATCGTCCGACAATCGACCGGACACCACGTAGCCTATGCCCAAGTCCGCACCGTGTCAACCGGCGCCTCCACCACCATGGGTCAGAGTCGAGGGCTGGCGCGGTAGTCGATAGGTCCGGCGCTGTCCACGCACAGGTTGCAGGCGCTGCGGTCCCGAGACCGTACCCCGTTTCCAGTCCCCGCTCATCAATCCGGGCATGCGATTCTCCCGCACCCGGCTTTCCGAGATCCTTCATCGCGTCGCTGTCGGCGTTGCCGTGTACCACTTGACGGTTCCCACCAGTTCGTATATCCCCAATTTCTTGAAGTACGCCTGGCTATAGCGCTCTCGGTGTGGCCCCCGCCGTCCCGTCTTCTTGCTCAGGAACAACGCCAGTCGTTCGCGGACGTAGTCATCCACCTGATGGAACTTGCGCGTAGAGTTGCCTACTCGAAAGTAGCCAGCCCAGTGGCGCAGGGCCTGGTTGACTTCGTCCACGATTGGCCCAACGGGTTCCGGGAGCTTGTGACGGGGAGCGGTAAGAGCTTTGATCTTGTCGCGGATGCGCTGCATCGCTCGCCGACCTGGCCAGCGTTGCAGGTAGCGCCGCCCTCGAACCTTCCAGGATTCCACCTTGCGGCAGTGGTAACCCAGGAAGTCGAAGCCCTGCCGCCCGTCCCCGACAAAGACCACCTGGGTCTTCGTCGGATGGAGTGTCAGCTTCAGACGGTTCAGGATCACCCCGAACCGCCAGAGCGCTTCGCGCGCTTGCGCCTCCGTCTTGCACAGCAAGACGCCATCATCCGCGTATCGGATCAGTTGCCCCAACTGGCTACAGCGGTCTTCCCAGACTCGATCGAGCTCATGAAGGACCACATTCGCCAGCACGCATGAGATCACTCCGCCCTGGGGGACGCCCTGGTCGCTGGGAAGGAACTCCCCACCGTCCAGCACGCCCGCCTTCAGCCACTGCCGCAGCAGCTTCAGCACCCGTTGGTCGCAGACGCGCTTCTCAACGAGCTTCATGAGCAGGTCGTGGTCAATTCGGTCATAGAACGCTTCGATGTCAAGCTCCACGATCCAGTTCGCACCCCGATTCACCGCCTGCCGCAGTTGCTCACCAGCCTGGTGGGCGCTGCGTTTCGGCCGGAACCCGTACGAACTTTCTCTGAAGTCGGCTTCGAAGATTGGTTCCAGCACCGCTTTTGCGGCACCTTGGACCACGCGGTCTCGGACCGCGGGTATACCTAAACCGCGCTGCGATCCATCTGGCTTTGGTATGCGCACCCGCCGCACTGCTTGCGGTCGGTAGCGTTCCTTGCGCAGCTCGGTCGCCAGTTCGGCCAGGAGTGCCTCGACCCCTTGCTGCTCAATCTGTTCGATGGTCTGCCCATCTACGCCGGCGGACCCAGCGTTGGCTTTGACCTCTCGCCACGCCTTCGCCAAGACGTCCTCGCGGTACATCTTGTCGTACAGCGCATGGAACCGCCGCGCAGGACTCGCCTTCGCGGCTCGATACAGGGCTCGTTGAAGTTCTCGCGCTTTGTCAAGGGCGGATCTAGCCCGTCGGGCACTCACCAGCGCTTACCTCCCGCGAACCCGCAGACCAAGTGCGGCCCCTTCCCATCCACGGGCGTTACCCCGCTTCCTCGGTACCATATGGGCCGCTCCGACTCCCGCTCCGCTCTTGCCCACTTCACGGGGGATACCGCTTATAGGGTTCGACGCTCCCAGTCCATCCCTGAGATGGCACCCCAGGGATCTCGCTGCTGGGGCAGAGACGGGTCTCTCCTGTTTCCACGATGGCTGTCTCACCGTTCCACGCCCTCTACGCCGCAGGGTTCATCGGGGCTGCTATCCAAGATCTTGACCCCTTCCATGGCCTTCGCCACCGCACACCGGGCTCGGCTCCCTGTTGACCCCTTTGCGGGGCAAACACTTTCGACGCGGCAGGCTTCGCTTCATGCTGCGGACCGGTGAGTTGCACCCTCCCAAGGAGGGCTTGACCCCGCGCTACGACGCCCAGGTCTCCCCGAAACGCCGGCGGGCTACTACAAAGGTGACTTGGTTCCTCCTTTGGCCGGACTTGCACCGGCTAGTCATCGTGAACTTCAGGACGCGATGTGCGGCGTGGTTTTGCGACGAACCACCCCTCACCCGCTCGTTCCTCGCGGTTTAATCAACTCCCCTCCAGGGGCGAGGCGGAACCAGTCCAGGCCATGCGCGGCGTTGCGGGGACTCCCTCGCCCCGCGCGGGGAGAGGGTCGGG
Source organism: Candidatus Dormiibacterota bacterium (assembly GCA_030946685.1). Taxonomy (GTDB): domain Bacteria; phylum Chloroflexota; class Dormibacteria; order Dormibacterales; family Dormibacteraceae; genus Palsa-872. The sequence goes on from JALYYG010000191.1 coordinate 2,285, forward strand.
GTGAGGGG
>JALYYG010000227.1 GCA_030946685.1 Candidatus Dormiibacterota bacterium
TTCCCGAGGTCGGGGTCCCGGAGGTCAACGAGGTGGCGGAAATGGTCCTCGCCCACCGGGTGAAAGCCGCCGGCCGACGCGAGCTCGGCAGCATCGCCCAGAACCTTCCCAGCGCCTCCAGGGCGTCCCGCAGCTGAGCGGGGCGACCGCCCCACCCTGCCCTCCGCCGCAAGCGGGGGAGGGATAACAGACTCGAGCTCGCCAACATGGGCGAATCCGACGGCGGATGGTCTCCACGGTGACCCGGGCGATGACCGCCCCCTGATCGGTGGCAAGGCACGGCTTACATCGACCTGTTGGGACCGCCTCCCATCCTGATTAATCGACATTAATACGACAGGCTACCGGCCTCACCACGGCGGGTCAAGCTGGCCCGACCGGACAGCACCGGTATCATCTTCCTTGAGATGTGTCGAGTTTGTATGGTGGCGACGGCCATGGCATTAGTTGCCGGAGTGACATCTCTCTGTCACAGCGGCTATGCTGATGTCCCCGCTGGCAGGGCGGGCTTCGGGTCGTTATACATGGAGGGGCGATGATGGCAACCGAGCAGGCTGCGCAAACGTCTGACGCCACACCCACCTCGACGTCCGACGAGCTAACCGACGCCGTCGAACGGTATCGGCAGGCTCATCCTGAGGTGGAGGAAGCCATGCGCGTGTTCGAGATGTCCGATGCGGTCTACAGGGCGGCGGTCGACGCGATGTACGGGCCGCGCATCTCGTGGGCGAACAGCACCAACCCAAGCCAGCAGTAGCGTCCGTCATCGCGACCACACCGCACGGCACATCGGCGGCATCCCCGGGACTTCCTTCATGGAACGACGTCTTTCAGGAGATGGCGCGAGCAGGGGCACCCAAAGGCGTTCCCCTCGACCTCGACAGCGTGCGTCGCCAGAAGATGGCCGATATCGAGGCGATCACTGGGCGCCCGCTGGTGCTCTATGCGGTGGACATGCTGAACTTCGGGAAGGCGGCGAGCAACCCTCTCCTCATCCTCCTGAATCTCAGCGATAAAGACGGCTTCGTGGAGGCGACGCGAGCCGTTTCCGGCGACAGGATCGACGTCGTGCTGCAAAGCCCCGGTGGCCTGGCCGAGGCGGTCGAATCCATCGTGGCGATTCTCCGCGACCGGTTTAAGCACATCCGGTTCATCGTGCCCAGCATCGCGAAGAGCGCGGCGACGATGTTGGCGCTATCCGGCGACATGATCGTCGGCGGGGCGGCAACCGAATTAGGTCCCATCGACCCACAGATGCCGACTGGCAGAGGCGGCTTCGTCCCCGCCCAAACCATCCTCGACCAACACAACGACGCCATCAAGGCGCTCAAGGCGGACCCCGGCGCGATGCCGGCGTGGCTACCCATCCTCCAACAGTTCGCGCCCTCCCTGCTCCAAGAATGCCGCAACCGGCAGGCCCTCTCGGAGAAACTGGTCTCGACATGGCTGGAGGCGTACATGTTCGCCGGTGATGCCGATGCCCACGACCATGCGGTGAACGTGGCGGCAGCGCTGAACGACCACAACCGATGGCTGGCGCATGGCCGACGTGTGGGCTTGGATTGGCTTGCTGGCAAGGAAGCGCGGGTGAAGGTCCTCGACCTGAGAACCGACCCGAAGCTCGAAGCCGCCGTGTGGGGTCTCCACCTGGCGGTGAGCATCACCTTCAGCAGTTCCAACGCGTTCAAGATCGTGGAAAACACGCGCGGCGACGCGGTCATCGGACTCTCGCAGCAGGTCAGCTTTCAACTTCTGTCCCAACCGCCACAGCCGCCACCTGCGCCACCGCCGCCCCGTGCGCCGACAGGCCCCCAACCCGGACCGGGGGCGCCGAGCGGCCCCGCTCCGCCACCAGCGGCTCCTGCACGGCGACCTTCAGGAATCGTGCGCTGATGGCCTTCATCATCAGCGTGATCGGTTCCAACCCCGGACGCCCCTTTGGCAAGGGACCGATGGCTGGTCAACCTGGGCGCGCCACCATTGCGACCCTCACCTGCCCCTCATGCCACCAGCGGCGCGACTACGATCCGGCCGACATTGTCGTGCAGCCAGCCGAGGTGATGAACGGAAAGGGATGACCACCCTCTATCGGTTCTATGACAGGCGAGGCGACCTCCTCTACGTGGGCATCAGCCTCGGATTCCTAATCCGGTGGGGTCAACATCGCGACAAAGAGTGGTGGCATCAAATTGCCCGCTCGACGCTTCAGCATTTCCCATCACGCGAACTCGCGCTTGCGGCTGAAAGTCTCGCCATTCGCGACGAACACCCGCGGTTCAACATTAAGGGTCGGGGTGCGGACGAAACCCTCAACCTCCGCGATGAAGCGGATGCCCTGACGGTGTTGTTCGGTTATCCCGATGACCGCGAGCCGGAATGTTGTTTCGACGCGACAGGTCTCGCCGTCTCCATCGATTGGGACCGACAGCGCCTGCGAAGTGCGCTCAACCGTCTTCGGGCAAAGGGGCGCATCGCGCTCCGCTACTTAGAAGGCGGCGCTGGCCACGCAGTCCTTCAACCGTAGTGCTCTGAAAGCCCACGGGGCGATGAGCGAAGACTACGGGCCGAACAGCGCGCAGGTTGAACGATTCATTGAGAGCCTACGCGACCTCGACGTGGGGCTGGATGGAAGTAGGCGGCTGGGTGGTGGGTGCCCTCGGACTCCCATGGGAGAAGGCGAGGGATGCTGCAATCGAGGGGGTCAATGATGCCGTGACGCCTACTGGACGGATTCCCCAAGCAAAGCGGGCCAGCGATGCCGCATTTGAAGTGGCGTGGAGCGCCGCTCCGGAGGATGAGAAGAAGGACAAGTTCTGGAAGCTGGGGCGAGAGGCAGCAGCGTACGCTGCCGCTGGCCTAGTTGTCCGCGACCGACTTGAACCCGAACACCTTCGAGCGCTCTATGCGCCCTTCGCCGAGGTCGTTCCGATGGAGAATCTCGGTGGATTGCCACGCTTTGTCGCTTCTACGACGGTCGGGGCTGAAAGCCCGATGAGCGGCGACCCGAACAACGATCAGGTCCAGCGCTTCTTTTCCGAAATGGAGGGTCTCTCGGCGGATGCCTGGGGCGAGGTCGTCCACCACGCCTTCCACGTAGCGGAGGCACCGATTTACAACGGAGCATCTCAGCGACTCGTCACCCTCATCCGCGATTCGGGCCGTGCCGGTCAGGCAATGGCCGCTGACCTTCAGATGCTCGATGCCATCAACGCGGCCTCCGGCCTGCAGCAACTCGATGCGAAATATCGCGACGACCAGCGACTGCTTGACGCGGCGGGGAACGCGACCAAGGCGATGATTTTCCGCGAGCTTTTGACGCAGGAAGAGTTCGCGACGCTGCTCTATCCCTTCGACATGGTCCTCAAGCCGGAGCTTCGTGAGTTAAGCCAGAAGGTGGCGGCGCCGAGTCGTGGCTGTATGGCGCGGCTTGGCTCTGTGTCACCGCTGGACTCCTCATCCTGCGCCTACGGCGCTCATCGAGCCGACCCTAAACTGTGGCGCTGGGCGCCGGGAGCGGGGCTGCGACGGTGAGTCGGTTGGTGTGGACCCATCGTTGCATCGTTGGTGTCGTGGCTGTATCGTGAGGGCGGCAAACGATCCCGCAAAGAATCAGGAGGGGACTCATGGGGGCACAAGCGCCGACACCTACGCCCACGCCGAAAAAGGGGCACGCACTCCGCAACATCGGCATCGGCTGCGGAGGTGTTCTCGTCCTATTCATCATCATCGGCATCGCCTCGCAGGGCAGCAAACCCAGCTCGACGAACTCGAATTCGGCGCAAACCAGCCAATCCAGCCAATCCAGCCAATCCGATTCACCTCGCGGCACGCCAACGCCGCCGCCTACCGCGATCCCGGACATTCCGTTGAGCGGGAGAGGCCAGACGGCAACCCAAGCGTTTCCGATTGTCGGCGGAGGGCTGACGATCTTCAAAGCGAATTGCGCATGTGGGGGCAACTTCAACGTAGAAATCGATGACAGCAACGGGCAAGCGAAGGACATTCCGATCAATGTCATCGGCGCCTACTCCGGATCGGTCGCAGAGGGCCTCAATGCTGGCAGCTACATCCTCAAGATTGGAGCCGATGCCGCTTGGACGATTACGGTGTCGCAGCCGAGGCGCACGCCAGCGGCCAGCCTACCGCAGACCTATGCCGCCCACGGCCAGCAGGTCGTCGGGCCGTTCTCCTCAAGCGGGGCGGTTCGGCTAGTAGCTCAGCACAGAGGCAGCAGCAACTTCGCCGTGGAGGTTTGGCGCGATGACGGCTCACGGGAAGATATCCCCATCAATGAGATAGGCAACTACAACGGCTCCACCCTGTCGGGTCTTCACGGCGGAAACCACTGGCTGGGCGTTGCCGCGGATGGTGATTGGTCCATAGCGGTCAGCAAGCCGTGACGAGGTGATTTAGATGGCGGCAAACTACGCGCGAGAGAAGTTCCCGGACGGGGTTTACATGTTGGCGGGGGGCGAGAGGACATCAGGCAGCGGTTGATTGATGCCTGTGTGGATCAGGTGCTATTCGGGGGAAAGCTCTATGGCGCTGGCGATCCCAGCACGGAATTCGTTAACAACGAGCTTTGGAGCTGGGACGGCACCAACTAGACGAAGGCGGCTTGAAACGACGCACCTCCCGATAAACTCGGTCGGTGTCCACGCCGACCCACCTGACCCGGGCGATCTCAGTGATCGCACACGTTGACCACGGCAAGACGACGCTGTCGGACCGCCTGCTCGAGTACACCGGCACGGTCGCGCCCCGCGACATGGTCGAGCAGGTGCTGGATCAGTTGGATCTGGAACGCGAGCGCGGCATCACGATCAAGGCACAGGCCGTCCGGATGCTGTACAAGGCCGACGACGGCAACACCTACCAGATCAACCTGATCGATACGCCCGGCCACGTCGACTTTTCCTATGAAGTCTCGCGCGCGCTGGCCGCCTGCGATGGCGCGATCCTCGTCGTCGATGCGTCGCAGGGAATCGAGGCGCAGACGCTGGCCAATGTCCACCAGGCCCTCGACCACAACCTGAAGATCATCCCGGTCGTCAACAAGATCGACCTCCCCCAGTCGAACCCGGAGCTGGTCCGCGAAGAGATCGAGAAGGTGATCGGGCTCCCCGCCGAGTCGGTCATCTTCGCCAGCGCTCGGCAGGGAATCGGGACCAAGGAGATCCTCGAGGCGGTCGTGCGCGAGGTGCCGCCACCGACGGGCGACTTCAACGCGCCGCTCCAGGCCCTGATCTTCGACGCCAAGTTCGACGCCTACCGGGGGGTCGTCACCTACATCCGCGTGCTGGAGGGAACGTTGCGCCCGGGGATGCGCATCCAGATGATGCAGACCGGGAAATCGTTCGAAGTCGACGAGGTCGGCATCTTCCGACCGGAACGCACGCCGGTTGAGGACCTGTCTGCCGGTGAAGTCGGCTACCTGATCGCGAACATCCGCAACGTGCGCGACTCCCGAGTGGGCGACACGGTCACCGACGAGGCGCGGCCGGCGGCGGCGCCGCTGCCCGGGTACCGACACGTCACACCGATGGTCTTCGCCGGTCTCTTCCCAACGGACACGGAACAGTACGAGCAGCTCAAGGAGGCTCTCGAAAAACTCCAGCTCAACGACGCGGCGCTGGTCTACGAGCCGGAGTCATCGGCCGCGCTTGGCTTTGGCTTCCGCTGTGGCTTCCTGGGCCTGCTGCACATGGAGATCGTCCAGGAGCGCCTCGAGCGCGAGTTCAATCTCACACTGCTCGGCACCGCCCCCACCGTCGAGTACCGGGTGCGGCTGCGCAGCGGTGAGGAAGTCCCGGTCGACAATCCGGATCACTTGCCTGATCCCGGCCAGATCGAGGCGATCAGCGAGCCGATGGTGCTGGCCACGATCGTCGTGCCCAGCACCTACGTCGGCAACATGATGGAGCTCAGCCAGGAGCGGCGCGGCCAGTTCCTCAATATGCAGTACGAGCCGGGTGACCGGGTGGTCATTACCTACCGGATGCCGCTGGCGGAGATCATCCACGACTACTACGATCAGCTGAAGTCGCGCAGTAAGGGCTACGCCTCGCTCAATTACGAGGTGGTCGGCTTCGAGGAGGCGA
>JALYYG010000229.1 GCA_030946685.1 Candidatus Dormiibacterota bacterium
GACTCAGATGCTCAGTCTCATCCCCCACGCAGTGTCCGCGAGAGGTCGGCGCGGCGAATGCTGATCAGTACTGCGACTGCGCCCGCCAAGGCGCCCGCGACGATGGCAAGCGCCAGCTCGCTAAAGAAAACCCACGGCAGCGCCAGCGCATCGGGCGCAGGATCGAAGATGTGCGTCAGGATGGTCACAAGCATCACCGCCAATGCAGTGCCCAGGACGACCGCGAGCAGGCACGCGGTGATAGTTACCACCGCAGTCTCGCTCCACAGGAACGCCGCAACCATCTGAAGGCGCGTCCCCATCGCCGCCATGATCGCGAACTCGCGCCGGCGCTCGATCTCGCTCAGCATGGCGAAGACAAGGATCGAGACCAGGGCCAGGGCGACCGCGAAGCCCTCTTCGAGCCGGCTGATCCCAGTCAAGCTGATCGCCACAAGGGAGCTCGAGGTGCTGGCCACCTGTTGGGTGATGTCGCTCACGGTGGCGCCCGAGGCTGCGACTCGCACATGCATGGCGGCCGCTGTCATACGAGGATCGGTCGGCGCGGCTGCCAGTAGAAGGTTGGGGCCGCCGGCGTGTGTGGCCGCTGCGACGTAGGGAAGGTTTGCGATCAGAAACGAGTCCTTGGGCGCGGTTGGAAACTCGCTGACCACGCCAACGACATGGAACTCGACGACCTGGTAACGGCCGGCGGCGGCGTCGAACAAGCGCAGGCGCAACAGGTCACCCGGGCTGAGGCCATAGTCTTTGATGGTTTCGGCGGATACCAGCACACCGTCCGGGCGATTGCCCAGGGCATCCAGCAGGGTCGCGGCGGTGCCGCCGCTGAAATACGAGTCGCGAAGCTGAGTTGCCTTTCTGACAGCGCCGGGCTGAACGCCAAAGATGTCCTGCAAGTCCGAGCCGACGTAGGCGTATGAGTGCAGAACCGGGCTGGTTGCCTGCACGCCTGGGGCGCTTGCAGCAGCGGCCAACGTGGCCGGGGAGAGCGAGCTGCCGGGAGGCGCGTTGACCACGACGTCCGCACCCAGTGTGAGGCGCGCGTCGGCGAGTGACTGCTGATCGTACGTGGCGCTGAAGATCCCCAGGCTCACGCTGAAGCTGAGCAGCAACCCGACGACGATCACCCCTCGGCTGACAGGCACCGCGCGCCGGCCCGTGCTCTGGATCAGAAAAGGAAGGGCCGACACCGCCGCACCGGCGGCAGGCAGTCGTCGCGCCGCCCATGCGAGGACCCGGCTGCCGAACCTGACCATGAGGAGGGTGACGCCGATCCAGAGCAGCGTGGGTGCAAGGAAGCTATAGAGGGACAGGGCGAGCGTGGGATTGCTGTCTGGGTTGACCACGGCCGAAAGCCCGGTTGCACGATCGATCCCATAAACAACTCCACTCAGGACCAGGGCGACCACATCGAGGTACAGGCGCGCCCACAGCGGCCGGCCGGTCCGCGGCGCTCGTGCGCGGGCACCGGCTACTGCGGCGCGGTGGCCGTTTACCGCCACACCGAGCCGGGCGCCAACACCGGCGCCGATACCGATGACAAGCGTTACCGCCGCGATTGCGAGCAGGCGGCCATAGTCAGCGCCGGTTTCGACTGGCGCGATAGCGCGCACAGCAAGCAGACCGCCGCCGAACCCGATCACGCCGGCCAGCAGGCCGATCGCCACGCCCTGAGTTAGCGCTCCTCCCAAAACGTCGGCGCGAGACGCACCACGTGTGCGCAGGAGCGCGATGGAGCGTCGTTCTTCGTCGACCCCAGTGCGGGCGGCGTAGTAGGCGAGCCAGAGGGCAATCAGCACCCCGGGCAGGGCGACAAAGATGAAGATCGCTTGGCCGTAGAGCGCTTGCTCGGCTGCCACGCCCAGCGCGGCGTCCAGGTTGTCGGCGATCGCGAGCTCGCCGGGAAAGGAGCGTTCGACGAGATGTCGGAAAGTGGCGAGCCGCACCTGGGCCTCGGCAGGGCCGCCTGCAAGCGTCGAGCGATCGACCTGTGCGTGGACCTCCCATTGGACCCCGGGCGCCGCTGTCAGGACCTGCTGGAAGAGTCCGATGGGCACGATCACAACCTGGCTGGGCAGAGCCGAAGCGGCCGCGCCGCTGCCTCCGACCGGCTGAAAGAGCAGCTCGCTCGCGTCCAGCACGGCGATCCCACTCACCCTCAGGGGAACTGGGCTCGACTGCGCCGAGGTTTGCAACGACACTGTGTCGCCGACCTGAGCCTGGAGCGTGCTGGCCAGCGGTTGCGAGAGCACCACCCCGCCAGGCTCAAGGCTGCCCGTCAGGAGGTGAAATGGTCGCAGGTAGCGGACATAGTCCGGCGGAACCGCCAGGATGCTGCCCGCCCCTGAGGTGGCGGTCCCCGCGGGCACCGTGTGGTTGGCCGAGGCGAATGTGGCGGTCGCGGCGGGTGCCGCCTCCAAGACCCCGCGCACTTCACTGAGCCGGTTGGCAAGCGACACCGCCGTGGCCTGGTCGGGCGCGCCGGCCTGCCAATCGAGCCGGACCTTGCTTGCGGCCGAGGCGGTCATCAGCCCCAGGTTGCCCGAGACGAACATCAGCACCGAAGCCAACATTGCTAGCGAGGCCGCTATCGCGCCAACCTGGACGGCTGCCGCGAGCGGGCGGTGGCGAAGCGCACGCAGCGCGTATGCGGTAAGAACGAAACTCACCTGCGGGATAGCTCCTGAAGAAGCCGCCCGTCCACGATCTCGATGCTTCGCTGGGCGCGGTCGGCGACCGACACGTCGTGAGTGGCGAGCACCACTATCAGATCTGGATGATCCGCGCGGACGCTGTCGATCAAGTCCAGGACACGGTTTGCGGTCGTGCTGTCGAGTTGACCGGTGGGCTCATCCGCGAGCAGGACCCGGGCGCCCTGAGCCAGCGCTCTGACCATCGCGACCCGCTGCTGCTCCCCGCCTGAGAGCTCGTCAGGAAGTGCTTGCGCCTTCGCATCGAGGCCGACCCCCGTCAGGAGCTCGAGTGGTCGTACCTCGTGTCGCCGTCCCGAGACGAGAGCAGCAAACGCTACATTCTCGGCGGCGGTGAAGGTGGGCAGCAGGTTGCCACCCTGAAACACGTAGGCGAATGCCGCCCCCCGCGCGCCGATCCGGGACGGGAGCTCCAGGCCGCTCAGCCGCCGCCCATCCCAGCGCACCTCGCCTGCGGTCGGCGCCTGGAGGCCGCCAAGGCAGTGGAGAAGCGAAGTCTTGCCCGAGCCTGATGGCCCTATGAGGGCGACGAACGCGCCTGGCTCGAGGTTGAGAGAGATTCTGCGAAGGGCGTGGACCCGGCCCGAGCCGGCGCCGTAGGTCAGCTCTACCGAATCCGCAACCAGTCGACCAGCTTCAGCCGTCATCGGCAAACTCCGTTCTCCATCCGCACGACCCGCCCGGACCGGGCGGCGACCTCCTCGCTATGGGTGACGATCATCAACGCGCACCCATGCCGCTCCCTCGCGGACTGCAGGACATCGAGGACGAGCGCCTCGCTCGTGCGGTCGAGCTCGCCGGTCGGCTCGTCGGCGAGAAGCAGAGCAGGCTCGTTTATCAGCGCTGCCGCCACGGCCACTCTTTGCTGCTCGCCACCCGACAACGCGTTGGGCCGATTGGCTTCGCGCCCGGCGAGGCCGAGATCCTGGAGAAGGCTGCGCGACCGTTCCAAGGCGTCGGTCCGCCTGGCGAGCTGGCCGGCGAGCGCGACGTTCTCGAGCGCCGTCAGGTGGGCCCACAGGTTGTCACGTTGGAAAACGACACCGACAAGGCGCCGGCGCAGGCGCAGAAGCGCCTCGTCGTCCAGGCCCGCGAAAGGCTCGCCCGCGACCTCGACCGAACCCGCGCTTGGCTCTTCGAGGCCGCCCGCGATGTGAAGGAGGGTCGACTTGCCGCTGCCCGATGGTCCGACCACGGCGACGAACTCGCCGGCTTCGATCTTCAGGCTCGCCCCGCGCAGGGCAACCGTCTCGACCGGGCCCGAGCGGAAAATCCGAAAAACGTCGCGCAGCACGAGCGCTGTGGGGTTAGCTATCTCACCCACGTGAAGCTCTTGGCAATCGCCAGGTAGGCGTCCGCATTGTCTACGCCGACCTGCGCCGCGAGCTCGAGAACGGCCAGGCGACCTGAGGCTGCAATCTCGAAGCGTTCGACAGTCAGGCGTGGCCGTTTTCCGGTCACGGGGTCGATGCTTCCGTCGACGGTGTAGGTCACAAATATCGCAGAACCGACCGGCAGTGATGCCATCTGGGCCGGAGCTGTGACGCTGGCCCCGGCGATCGCCGCGATCTCGCTGGTGACGGACTGTTTGGTCGGCGCCGGGCCGCCATTGATCGCGACGGAGATGTGACTGTCCTTGTCGCTGAACGTTGCCATGTTGGCGGTCGTGCTGCGAACCCAGCCCTCGGGATACCGGATCGAAAATCCGGAACCTGTGTAGGTGAGCCAAACAACGTTGTCGGGGATATCCCCGCTCGCCGGCACCGTGCCGGCCCGGTCGCTGGCCTGCGGGCTGGCGGCGGTACTGGGGGAATGGGTCGATGCGCAAGCGGCGAGCAAGACCATGGTCAACAGAAGGGCGATCCAGCGAGCTCGGAATGGCGTTTGCATGAACCGCAGTCTGTGGTGCCCGTCTGAACCAGCCCTAAACCACCTCTAACTATTTGCTGGAAGTCGAAGCCTGAAAAGCGCTCCCGGGGACCCATTCTCGACCAGGACCAAGCTGCCGCCGTGGGCCTCTGCGATCGCCCGGCTCAGAGCCAATCCGAGGCCCGCGCCACCATTGCTCCGGTCGCGGGCGCCGTCCACTCTCGCGAATCTCTGGAAGAGCTGCCCCCGCGCCTGGACCGGCACTCCCGGACCGCCGTCATGAACATCGAGCCGCCAGCCTCCGTCGTCCCGCTCCGCGGTCAGGTGGATCGCTCCGCGGTTTGGTGTGTGGCGGACTGCGTTGTCGAGAAGGTTGTCGAGCACGCGGCGAAGGAGGTCTGGATCGGCTTGCACGCGCCCGCTGTCCGGCGCCTGCACCTCGATGCGAACCGTTTTCCGCTGTGCTTCGGGTCGCCACCTCGCGGCGGCCTCATACAGCGTGTCGGCGACGTCTACCGGCGCGAGAGCCGGGCGCAGTGAACCGGCATCGGCGCGAGCCAGCATCAGCAGCCTGTCGACCAACCGCGACATACGCACTACCTCACGTTGCATCTCCAGCAGGACGCGACGGTTCTCCGCCGGATCCCGCTGCCGGGCGAGCGCTCCGTCCAGCTCGGTCCGCATCAGGGCCAGCGGCGTGCGCAGCTCGTGGGATGCGTCGGCCGTGAAGCGGCGCAAGCCCTCGAAGCTGTCGTCGAGGCGAGCCAGCATGCCGTTGAAGGTGGCGACCAGCTCACCCAGCTCGTCTGGCGGCACCACGATGTCGACTCGGCGGTGGAGGTCGTGCTCGCTGATGGATCGCGCCATGGAGGCAATCGATCGCACGGGCTCGAGGGCGCGCCCGGTCTGTCGATAGGCGAGCGCAGTTCCGGTCACGACCACCAGCGCCGAGAGCAACACAAGAAGCAGTCCGACGGTGTCCATCGAGGCCAGAAGCTCACCCGTTGACCGGCTGACGACGAGGACAGGACTCTGGGCCTGGCCGGCCATCAAGGGTTCTGCGAAGACCCGTCGAGGCGCGCCGTGGGCGTCGGTGACGTCGAACATGACTGGCCCCCCGGCCCGACGAGCACCGGCCACGACGCCGGCCAGGTCTGCCGCTCGCAGAGGCTGGGTCGGTGTTTGGGTCTGAAGGCCGGTCAGAGTGACGATCGCGGCCTCGACAACGACACCTTGCTGAGTCTCAGTCGGGAGGTCACCGCCGCCGAACACGACCTGGCCTTTGATTTCCTCAATTCCGGCAGTGATCGTCGCGGCCTGCGCGCGCAGGACTCCGTCGGCGGCCGTCTGCTCGACCTTTAATACAGTCGCGTACACTGCGATGTCGGCGATCAGCAGCGCGACCATGAGCATTGCGGCATGGGTCATCGCGAGCCGGCCGCGCGTGCTCCGAAAGAATCGTTTCATCAGGAAGAAGCCTCAAGCCGGTACCCGGACCCTCTGACGGTAACGAACGGATCTTCGGCGCCGACCGCGGCGAGCTTTCGGCGGAGGCGTGCCATGTAGACCTCGATCAGGTTTCGGCCGCCATCGAAGTCGTAGTCCCATGCGTGCTCGAGGACCTGGTTGCGTGTGAGAAGCCGGCCGGGGTTGTGCATGAAAAATTCGAGGATCGCGAACTCTTTGGCGGTAAGGGGAACATCAACGCCACGAACGGTGAGGGAGTGCCCAGCTGTGTCCAGGACCAGCAAGCCGACGTGGAGGACAGCCGTGCGGTCGGGCAGGTGGCGGCGCGCGAGCGCGCGCACACGCGCAATCAGCTCGCGCACGGCAAATGGCTTGACCAGGTAGTCGTCGGCCCCCGCCTCGAGACCACGTACGCGATCCTCCACAGCGTCTAGAGCGGTCAGCATCAGGATCGGTGTTCCTAGCTTGCGCTGCCGGATCTCGCGCGCTACCTCGAGCCCGTCCTTGCCGGGAAGCAGCACGTCTAGCACGATCACGTCATAGGGGGTCGAGCTGGCCGCCGCCAACGCATCCTCGCCGTGGTGGACAGCGTCGACGGCCATCCCCGATTCACCCAGGCCGCGTCGCAGCCCGGCCGCCAGCCGCAGGTCGTCTTCGACGAGGAGCACCCTCACACCGACCAGTGTCGGTCAGCTGTCTAAAGGTTTCCTAAAACACGTGGTGGTCGCTGGTTTAGCGAGGGTTCATTTTGCCGGCTCACCATGACGCAAACAAGGAGGTGCCTAGCACCATATGACACTACGCAAGAAGCTCATCGCCCTCGCATTTTCAGCCGTCGTCGCTGTAATTGCAGTTCCGGTCGCCGTCGTATCCGCTCACGCGACGCCAGCGCGGACAGCAGCGTCCGCAGTCCAGACGAGTGTCGGAGTTTCGCGCATGGTCGCGCACTCCAACGCCTTGGCGATCGCCAAGGTGCCGGCAGCCCGAGCTGCCACCGCGGCAACGGCAGCGGAGCCGGCCGAGACGGCAGACCCAGCCGAGACAGGTGTCGATACCGGCCACTCAGATGAAGTGGCGGGAAGCACCACCGAGTCAACCGTTGACCATCAGTTCGACGGTCAGGAGTAGATTCCCTCCCAAGATGGGCGCGGCGGGACCTGTGCGGTCCTGCCGCGCTTCATAAATCGATTTGAGTCATCGACTTCCCCTGCCGCCGACCCGACCCCGCCTCCTCTTTGTCCTCTTGTGTAGAGCTGGAGACATATGGCCTCCAGGCCTTCGAGCGCCGATCAGATTGCAGAGCCGGCGACTGATCCATAGAAAGAGGATGTAGCGCCGCCCCAGTCGCACTCGAAATCGTCCCAGGCACGACAGCCGACAATAGGGATCACCAGCTCGCCGCGATCGTCTCTACGCAGCGACACAGCTCTCAAGACTCTAAGCCGATCCACAGGCATGGTTTAGGCCTGGTTCAAAGGCCGCTGGCAACCTGATGACATCGGTGCCAGATGCGCCGAAATCTTCCGGCGAAATGCCGGAGAGGAGGTACAGAAAATGTTCAAGTTCCAACGAAGATTGGCATTCTTGGCCGTGCCGGCCGTACTGGCACTCGGCGCGGTGTCGTACGGGTCGGTGGTCGCCATGGCAGCGCCTAGCCACAGTCCAACCGTGGTGAAGCCTGCAGCCGAGCCGGCGGAGTCCACAACGGAGTCCGCGGTCGAGGCAACTGAGCCGGCGCTGCCCGGCGGCGGTTACGCCGACACCAACGTCCAGGCCGACACCCAGCAGGAAGGCATCAACTAGAGGCCGTCTTCTGGTTACTTTTTTCAGACTGAGCCCGGCGGCGAACGTCGCCCCGGGCTCACCATCTCCTTCCTATGGCACTCGAGGCAGCGTGTCAATGGGACCACTACATGACCCGAGTCCCATTGACACCCACCAGGTTCCAAGCCACGATTTGCCCGGTCCTGCAGTGGATGTAGGCACGCTTAGTGGAGGAGTGCGATGAGATTCAGTAAGCGTTACTTGGTTGGATTGCTCGTCGTGGCGATGGCCGCATTGCTGCCGAGTCCGGCGTCGGCCGTTTCCAACGTCTCCACGGTGGCATCGCATCTCGACAGCCCGCGAGGGATCGCGTTCATCAACGGTCGAATGGTCGTGGCCGAGGCCGGGCACGGCGGGAAAACGTGCTTCACGCCCTCGCCGGGCATCACTGTCTGCTTTGGCGCTACGTCGCGGATCTCCTGGGTCAACCCGACGACCCATACCCACACTCCGCTGGTGAAAGGGCTGTTCTCCGTGATGCTGCCAATGGGTGAGGGCAACATCGGCGTGAGCGGCCTCACCGTCAGCAATGGCAGGATCATTGGCATCATCGGCGGCGCGCCGCAGGAGGTCCCGCCCGGGGTCAGCAACGCTGCACAGGCCGGCCGCTTGATCTCGGTCAACCCAGCGAATGGCACCTGGCAGACAGTCGCGCCCGTGGGCAAGAGGGACTACAACTTCACGCTCAAGTTCACTCAGCCGACGCCTGGCGTCTATAGCCCCGGCACGCAGGAGCACGACTCCAACCCCTACGGCGTGCTGGCGGCAGACAATGGCGTTTACGTCGCTGACGCAGGCTCCAACACCCTGGACTTCGTCAGTGCGGACGGCAAGATCACGATCGTGAACTACGACGGGTGGAGGGACCCGAACCCGAACAACTTCCCGAGTGACTCAGTTCCCACCTGCGTCGCGCGCGCCGACGGGGCGTTCTGGGTCGGCCAGCTGTCGGGCCGGCTTGCCCGAATCGCGGGCAAGAGCGTGACCCATCCCGTACCCATGGCCGCGGGCAAACCGCTGCTCACACACGTCACCAACTGCATCTCCGGCGCCGACGGCAACCTCTACTTCGTCAACATGTTCGGCCCCGGGATTCCCTTCACCGACCCAACGTTCTTCGTGGGGAACGTTGTGAAGTACAACCCGCGTACAGGCCACGGCTCAGTGGTGGCTGCCAACCTGTCGTTCCCCAACATGGCGGCGTTCGGACCCGACGGAAACCTTTATGTCACAACCGGGAGCATCTGCCCCGCCAATGGCGCCTCCCCATTTCCGCCGGGCGCGCCGAACCCATGCGTGGGCGGAGGCAAGGTCCTGAGGATCAACCTCCACTAGAGGTCGTAACGGGTAGGTCGCCGGCCGAGATCGTATGGCCGGCGACCTACTACTTGTTCGTTGATCTTTACGAGACCCGTGTAGCTACTCGGACGGGCCAGGTTCTCGTGCCGGGTCGCTCTCAGGCAGGACGTCGCAGGCCCAGTCCGAACGCTTCCAATCCGGAACCGGCGGTCGTCCCGTCTTCTTGGGCACGAACCTGGAGCGTTCGACCAGCTGGTACCGATGGATGTAGCGCGGGCAATTGGGGAACACTTCCCGGACCGCCACCCGGACGATGAATTGTGCGTACGGATACGCCGCCATGAGCTCGTCGTCGTCGTCGACGCTCGCGGTGCCGTTGACTCGCATCCGGTAGCGCCGTTCGAAATCTATGAACAGCATCCCCACTTCGCCAGTGGCCAGCGCGTTGCCCATCGACAGGTACATCCCATTGCCGTCGTAGTTTGGGAATGCGAGCGTTCGGTCGTCAACGATGTGCACGAATCCGGGGTCGCCCCCCTTATACGAACAGTTCGGCTTGCCCTCCGGGTCCACCGTCGCGAGGAAGAACATGTCGCGGGCACCGATGAATTCAGCGTCCTTCCCGTCGATGAAGTCGTGAACGAGGCGCTCCTCGATCCGGTCGGCCAGGCGGCGCGTGTCAAAGCGGTCCTGGAGCCGGCGCTGCGCGTCGTGATAGAGCTGCGTCATGGGCGAAGTTTAGGGGACGCAAGACGGCTGGGCCGGGCGCTGTCCTCGACGTTCAGCACCACGTTGCAGACCCAAGGCTTAACCCGGCCTCTGCCCAAATTTAAGAGTCGAGGGCTAGCGTGCTGAGCAAGTCGTACTGAATCAGGGGGATTGTCCTCCCGAATTCATAGCCCCGTCTCGATTGAGTCCTAGCCGAGGAGCTCGCCGGCCAGGAGGTCCATCAGAAGACCGTCGTGCCACGTGCCGTCGGCACCTCGCTCGTACTGCCGCATGAGGCCGACCGGACGGAATCCGACCTTGCTGTAGCACCGGATGGCGGCGAAGTTGTCCGCCGCCGGGTCGATCACCAAGCGGTGGAAGCCGTGGTCGGCGATCAGGTGTCGGGCAAGGGTGCGAACGGCGTCAGTGCCCAGTCCGAGGCCGTGCACGGCCGGATCCAGATAGATGTCGATGCTCGCGTGGCGGTAGTCAGGCTCGGACTCTGCACTCCACTGGATCGCGCCGACCACGCGACCGTCGCGCTCGACGACGAACGCCTGAGCGTCCGTATCGGCCAGGTCCGCGGCGACCGCCGATGCCATGTCACCCTCGCCCCGCCACCACCGGTAGACGCCCGGCGCGGCCCGGATCTCGGCCAGCGCAGGAATGTCGGCGGCGGTGGCCGGTCTGAGCGATACCGATGCCCCATGCAGCGTCTTCTGCACTAGGTCGAGCTCGATTCCCCTTCCTCACGCAGGCGATCGAGCACCTGCATGAATGCTTCGTAAGGATGTGCGCCAATCACCAGGTAGCGGCGTCCGAGGATGTGTGCGGGAATCGCGTTGATTCCAGCCGACTCAGCCTGGCGGCGGCTGTCATCAAGGAGCTCTGCGTAGCGGTCCTCGTCGATCGCCGACCTCAGGTCGACCTGGTCGAGCCCAATCTCAGCGCCGATTCGAACGAGATCGTCGGTATCCTCGAGCCGGCCGGTTCCCTCCCAGTGAGCCTTGAAGAGCGCCCTGTGCATCTCGTCGAATTTGGTCTGTTCGCGCGCGAACTCGGCAGCCCCCAGGGCCTTCCGAGAGTTGATGATCACATCGCGCTGCCGCATCACAAGCCCAACCTCATCCGCGACGGCCTCCAGGCGACTCCGCATCTGCTCCGAGCGACCACGCCCGAAGTACGCCTCGCGTGGGATCCCCTCGACCGGCGCTTCCGGATGAAGCTCGTACGGAAGCCAGGTCAGGCGGACGAGACCTTCGTTCTCAAGGCGTTCGACTCGGACCGAGTCGATGTAGCACCAGGGTCAAACGTAGTCGGAGAAGACGACCAGGTCCGCGGCCACATGCCTCAGGTTACGAGCGCTGGGTGCTCGGCTGCGCGTTCACGCTCTCGTTAATCATCGGCCCGTCCTCGGGCTCGAGCAGGCTGTCGACGCCGGGGACGACCGGTGCGTTCAGGAGGGCGCCGGCGATCTTGCACAGCGTCTCGTTGGTCACGGTCCGGCCCCGCCGCGCCCCCGACACGGTTGAGGGGCTGCAGCCCGAAGCCTTCGCGAGGTCGGTTGCGTTCCATCCGCGGCGGGCGAGCTCTCTGTCGAGTCGGTTGGGGTTGATGCGCACGCCCATCGGATTCGATTCCCTCTACCGCAAGGGGTTACATAGACCTCAGCCACGAGTCGCGGGGTGGTTAGGTACGGCGAACAGCCGGACCGTAGTCCTCCCTCCTTGCGGGGAGGTGGCGCGACGCGCGCCGGAGGGGGTATCGTTCCGACGCGAGGTGCCCACACTGCGTCTGACGCAGCGCCAGTGGAGGATTTACCTGGCGGTCTGGGTGGTGGCGGTGGCCGCCGTCACGGGCGTCGCCGCCGGCATGATCGCTCCGAAGCTGCTGGCCAGGCCGGCACCGCAAAACCTCGTCGGCGACATCGTGATGACTCCACCCGCGCTTGCCCCCGACTTCACCCTCCTGGATCAGCAGGGCGCCACGATCTCGCTTTCTCAAATTCGAGGAAGGGTCGTAGCCCTCACATTCCTCGACACTCAGTGCCTCAACCTCTGCCCGCTCCAAGCAAGCCTTCTCGGCACCGTGCAGTCGGACCTGGGCAGAGGCGTGCCTTTCACGGTGATAGTCGTCAGCGTGCGGCCTGAGGCAGACACGCCAGCCGCCATCGCCGGCTTTGCCGCCGCGCACGGCCTCAGAGAACCCTTCTACTGGCTCAACGGGTCTCGCTCGCAGCTGGGGGGAGTTTGGGATAGCTACGGAATCACGGTCCGCGCGGCCAGCGGCGATCTCGCTCACAGCTCCGTGATCTACCTGATCGACCGACGCGGCTACGAGCGGGTCGGGTTCGCGGACGTGCCCCAGCCGAGCTTGGTCGAGGGTGACGTGAGGCTGTTGGGCCAGACCTGAGCAGCCCAACCTAAGCTCTGACGCAGTTCGAGAAACTGCAGGGAATTGCGCAAATATTTGTTCATTTACAAGCCAACGCCAGGCTGTTATGTTCGCAAACAAGGTGGAAGCCCAGCGCAGCCCCAACGTGGGCAGGCGTCTCGTGGTCGTTCTGCTGGGAGCAGCCGCGTTGATCGCCCTCGTGACCGGCTTCATAACCGGCTTTGCCTTCAAGTTTCCGCCCACATTGACGGCATCGCCGGCCAGGCTTTCGCAGGGAAACCAACCCGCCCAGAACGCCTTCATTCATCTGGAGACAGTTGCCTCCGTCGACACAGCCATTACATTCCCGCGGCCGGACGATCCCCATCCCAGCTGGGTCAGCTACCTGCCCACAACGACGTTCAAGGTTCCGGCCAACTCCGAGGTCACCATGCAAATCGACCAGGAGGACACACCATCCGGACTGCGCAATCCGTTTTGGGCCAAGGCGCAGGGGATCATCGGCGGCAAGTTCCACATGACCTACTTCGACGACAAGGGCAACCCGCAAGCGGGTGATTTCAGCGCTCTCGACGACCCGGCGAACGCCGCCCACACGTTTGGCATTCCTGACCTTGGCGTCTACGTTCCGCTCGAAGGCCTGAACGCCGCCGCGCCGCCGGGCAGCATGAATGTCATCACATTCTCATTCCGAACCGGTAAGCCCGGGATCTATCGCTGGCAGTGCTTCGTCCCCTGTGGAGCGGGCACCATCTATGGCAACGGAGGCCCCATGCAGACGCTTGGCTACATGAGCGGATTCCTGGTCGTCCAGTAGGGAATGAACGGCCCCAGCCGAATCCACACACTCAGGCTCCTGGTCGCATGGGCTGTCCTGAGCGTGATCGGCATCGTGATCGCGCTCTTCATCCACCTTCCACCGGGCGATCAGTCGCGGCAGGCCGGCGATGAGAGCTCACTCCTGCAGCTCATGCTGATCCTGTCGGTGCCGGTGTTCGTCGGCGTCTGTCTGTTCATCCTGTATGCGGCTTTTGTTTTCCGCCAGCAGGGCAAGGGCCTCGTCGACGGCCCACCCAGCTACGGCAATTTTCGGATCCAGGTGGCGTGGGTCGCCGTCACGGCCGTGGTGGTGTTTTTTCTGGCCGGCGTCGGCATCGCAGGGCTCAACGGTGCGGCGCAGGCGACCAACTTCTCGACGTCCCGGCTTGCCACGTCCGGCACAGCGCCGGTCGGCTCGTCGGCGGGCCACCAGCTGCAGGTCCAGGTGATCGGTCAGCAGTGGTACTTCACGTATCGATACGCGGACTACGGAGGCGC
>JALYYG010000235.1 GCA_030946685.1 Candidatus Dormiibacterota bacterium
CGCCGGTGTGACATCCGCGCTACGAGGCTCCGATCGCAGGCGTCGGGTGGTGTCCGTCCAGACGCCGGTCGGCGATGTTGCCATCGTCGGCGAGGCGGTCGCCCAGCCAAGGTGATGCCGGGGTACTTCGGCGCCCTGCGTTCAATGCGTCTGGCCGCAATGGCGCGACCCAAGCAGTAGCGAGACGCTTTAAGGGCGCGTGGCCGGGCCCCGGCTCGACGACCCATTGACTTGCTGAGACTTCGACCCTAGGCTGCCGCCAGTTGGATTCGGGGGGCGCGACGGAGGGCGGCGTAGTTGGCTCGAAGCGAGTCTCGGTGTGGGACCGCTTCGCCGAGCGGGTGAGCCTTGGCAGCTATGTGCCGGTCCTCCGCGATGACCTCACATGGGCGCGGATGACGACTCGCCACGGGAAGCCCAACATCATGCTCGCCGATCGGCCGCGAAGGTATCTCCGCATCGGTGAAAGGGAAGATTTCCTGGCCCAGCGGATGGACGGCACACGCCGCGTCTCGGACCTCGTCGTCGATTACTTCGACAAGTTCGGAAGCTTTGGTCTGAAGCAGGTTAGCGACCTTGTCACCCACCTTCGCCAGGCCGGCTTCCTAACGGATCCTCCACGCGACGTCTGGGTCAATCTTGGCGAGCGCCTCAATCCTGAGACCAAGCCGCCCGAGCGCCGCTGGACCGAGGGGACAGCGATGCGACTGAAGGTGCCCGTGCGCGGGATCGACGGATTCGTCACCAGCTACTACCGCACGTTCGGGCGATGGATCTTCACGCCGCCTTTTCTGATCTTCAGCGTACTGGCCGCCGTCGCCGGACTGGTGGCCTTCGCCGGCGAGCTGTTCCGCGGCGAGGACCCCTTTGCCCCGATCGCGGGCTCGGGCGTGGCCGCCATTGTGGCCCTGGTGGTCGCCTATTACTTCACGATCTTTATCCACGAGAGTTCGCACGCCCTCACGTGCAAGCACTACGGCCGGATGGTCCCAAAGGGTGGCTTGCTCATGTACTACCTGATGCCCGGTTTCTATGTCGATGTGACCGATGCCTGGCTCGAACCGTGGCGTCACCGAATCGCAATCTTCTGGGCGGGGCCCTATTCCGGGTTCTTCCTGGCCGGCCTCTCCTCCCTTCTGGTGTGGATTTTCCCGCCAGGGATCGTCGGCACTGTCCTGTTCAAGCTGGCGGTCGCCGCCTACCTCACCAATCTTCTCAACCTCATGCCCCTGCTATTGTTCGACGGCTACTGGATCCTGGAGCAGTGGCTCGAGATTCCTCAGCTGCGTGACCGTGCCTTGGCGTTCGTCAGCGGGCCATTCTGGCACCTGCTCTGGACCCGGCGCCGGCTGACGCGACGGGAGCTCCTCTTCGCTGTGTTCGGCATCCTGTCGGCCGTCTACACGTTTTTTGCCGTGTTCCTGGCCATCTTTTTCTGGCGAAAACGCCTGACGCCCCTGGTGGCGCCCCTCTGGTTGACGCCCGGCCTATTCTCAAAGGTCATCTCGGTGGTCGTGGTCGGCGCGATCGCGATTCCTCTCGGCATACGTTACGCACGCAGGCTGTGGCGTCTGCGGACAGTCGTCACGAAGGCGCCGCAGGTCGCGAGGAGGGCGATCTTCACGGTCCGCATGAACGATCGCCTCATTCTGCTCGGTGGTCTGGGCTTCCTTCGAGGCATGCCGCGAGCCACCATCGAAAGGCTTGCTCGCGCGGCCCGGATTCGGCACGCGGCACCAGGTGACGTGGTGGTCCGCCAGGGAGAGCGGGGCGCGGATTTCTTCATCATCGCCGACGGCCAGGCAGAGGTTTCGATCCTGGAACGTGGCGAGGAGCGGACGGTCCGCAGGCTCAAGCCCGGGGAATTCTTCGGCGAGCGCGCCCTCCTCGAAGGCGGGATACGGACAGCCACCGTACGAGCCCTGTCTCCGATGCGACTGCTCGTCTTCGAAGAGCGAACCTTCTGGGCGGAGCTGGCCGGCCCCATCGCCTGGCAGCGGAGGGTGCGCGAGGCCCTGAGCGAAAGGGAGCTTCTCAAGCGAGTCCAGCTGTTCGCTGACGTAAGCTCTCGCCAGCTCGACCTGCTCGCTGTCAAGCTATCGGTCGTGCCGTTTGACAAGGACACGGTTATCGTTCAGCGCGGTGATCCGGGACACGATTTCTACATCGTCCGTGAAGGCCGCCTGGCAGCGGTCGACGAATCGGGGAAGATTCTTACCGAGATGGGTGCGGGCGAGTTCTTCGGCGAGATCGCTCTGCTTCGCGACACCCCTCGCACCGCGACCGTTGTCGGAACTGTCGCGGGATCCGTCTGGCGCCTGGGGAGACAGGATTTCCACGAGCTGCTCGGCCAGTACCTCGCGTTGGAGGACGAATTCGAGGGCGTAGCCGTGGCCAGAGGGCACGGAATGGAAGGAGCGGCCTGAGCCGTGCAGTGCTGGATCTGTGCCGCCCCGGCGAGCGCCACCTGTCGCTTCTGCGGGCGCGCCGTCTGTCGTGATGATGCCCGCATCCACCCTTTCGTCCTCGAGGTGTACGAAAGCGGTGGCACCCATTACGGCCTGGCGGTGGAGGATGCGATCCACTGCGGTATTTGCAAGCCCAAGCCGGATCCGGTGCTCATGGAATTCCTTGACGAAGCCAGGGCTCCGCGACCCACAAAGCGGAAAGCCGCCCAGAAGTGACTAACGACACAGGTAAGGTGTGTCAAAAATCGCTTTCCAAGCGACCTCCCGGACGCGCAAACTCTTAGTGGACGGGAATCCACCCGGATCAGGAGGTTTGACTAGGACATGAGTAAGCAGTCTGTGGACCAGGTCCTCCAGCGGGCATCCAACGATGCTCGATTCAGGGCTTCCCTCAGCGACAACTTCGATGGGGCATTGCGCTCCTTTGACCTCAGCCCCGAGGAAAAGGCACAGCTGGCCAAGGGTCTGGGAATTTCGCGCGTGGCCAACGCCCGGCCGATGCCGGCTGCCACCGCTGCCAGCCAGGTGGAGTCCGCGAGCCTTGTAGATGCCGCGCATGTGCACGCCGCCAGCCATATAGATGCTGCCAGACAGATAGATGCTGCCAGCCAGATAGATGCCGCCAGCCAGATAGATGCCGCCAGCCAGATAGACGCCGCCAGCCAGATAGAGGCAGCCAGCCAGATAGAGGCAGCCAGCCAGATAGACGCTTCCTCACTCGACTTACTGAAGCTCTAGCGCGACCGCCAATCGATCCAAGCCGTAAGCAGACAGGGGCGGCCCCCGGGGCCGCCCTTTTCATTTCACATTGGCGGATCCAAGATTGCGGACATGGACCCGCTGCAAGCCCTTCAGAGATCGGCTCTCTTCGAGGGAGTAGATGCCGCAGAGCTGGAGTCTCTCGTGGCGAGCCTTCAGCGGCGATCTTTCGCCGCCGGGACTCACATCTTTCGTGAGGGCGACCTCGGGCTGCATCTGCACGTGATCCTGCGCGGGGAGGTCAAGATCGCCCGTTCCGGACCCCGCGGGGGCGAGGTCGTATTCGCCGTGCTGGTGCCTGGCGACCTGTTCGGCGAGCTGGCTCTGCTGGAGGAGGGTGCGGTGCGAACAGCAGACGCGGTCGCGGTCCAGCGGACCGAATGCCTGACGCTCGAGCGGAACGCCTTGATCGCCTTCCTCGATGCGGATCGGGCGAGGATGTGGCACCTGATCCGCTTCCTGAGCGCATACATCAGGCGCAAGGACGAATCGTTCGCCGAGGTCGCCTTCCTGGACATCCAGGGACGTGTCGCGCGAAAGCTTCTCGACCTCGCTCGGACACACGGCGATCCGGCGACTGGTGGGACCCGGATCAGGGTCCGAATCTCCCAGCGCACGCTCGCCGGCATGGTCGCGGCAAGCCGCGAGAACGTGAATCGCGCATTGTCACGGTTCGCCGCTCTCGGGCATATCAGCATCGAGCGCGGCTACATCACGGTCCTCGACGCCGCCGCGCTGCGCCGGCGCTCGTGACCCTGGTTGTAAATTCGCGGGCAGCCGTCGCATCCGCCCGTAAGATTTGCTGGCCATGATCACCCGGGCCGTGTGCCGCATCCTGGTGGGGCGCGAGGAGGAGCTGTCCTCCCTCGAGGATGCCCTGCTGGCGGCCTGCCGGGGAGAAGGCTCGGTTGTGGTCCTCGCCGGCGACGCCGGCATCGGCAAGAGCCGGCTGTGCGCAGAGCTGGCGACTCGTGCCGAGAGGATCGGCGCCACCGTGATGGAGGGCTCCTGCTCCGAGGCTGACCTCGCCCTCCCCTACCTCCCGTTCTTGGAGGCAATCGGCAACCATCTATCCGCCGTAGGGACGGCGGAGCTGCGCGAGCGCCTGGGCGTGCATGTGCGCGAGCTGGCCAAGGTCTTCCCGCAGCTGGCGGAGGACAGCCCGGCGAATAACGAGACCGAGTCGCCAGATGGGCGCCTGCGCCTTTTCGAGGCGATCCTCGCCCTGCTCGGTCTTGCCTCGGCGGAGCGAGGTTTGCTGTTGATCGTCGAGGACCTCCACTGGGCCGACGCCTCGACGCGCGAGCTGCTCGACTATCTCACGCGACGCCTTCGCAACCGGCGCCTGCTGGTACTGGCGACCTACCGGCGCGACGAGATGCACCGTAAGCATCCACTCCTGCCGACAGTCCAGGGCTGGCAGCGCTCGCGGCTGGCCCAGGTGGTCGAGCTGGAACCTCTTGCACCCGAAGGTGTCGCCCGCATGGTCAGCTCGATCTTCGACAACACGAATGTGGGCGAGGAGTTCCGCGACTTCATGCACGCTCGGAGCGAGGGCAACCCTTTCGTGCTCGAGGAGATGCTCAAAGCTGCGATCGACCGCGGGGACATCTATAGAGACGAGGCTGACTGGCAGCGCAAGCCGATCGCCGAGCTCCGAATCCCGGGCACGGTCCGGGACACCATCCTGCTGAGGGTCGAGCGTCTCGACGCAGGCCAGGCGGAGATCCTTCGCTGCGCCGCCATCCTCGGCCGTTCGTTCGACTACCAGACCCTGATTCGACTCTCCGAGCAGAACCGGGGCGCGGTCGAAACCGCGCTCCAGACGGCCGTGCAGCAGCAGCTTCTGGAGGAGGAGGCGGGTTCCCAAAACCGCTACCGATTCCGACACGCTCTGACGCAGGAGGCGATCTACGAGGACCTCAGCGCCCCGACCCGCGAGCGCCTACATTCGGCGGCGGCGGACGTCCTCGCCGAGCGCTTGGAGACGCCCAAGGCTGAAGTCGCCTTCCACCTTCGACATGCGAACCGCTGGCAGGAGGCCATCCAGGTGACCATGGAAGCTGCTGCCGCCGCGGAGGCAACGCTTGGGTACGGCGAGGCAGCCGCTCTCTACTCGCTGCTCCTCCCCGTGGTCACGACCGGCATCGACCGCGCCCGCCTGCTCTGCCGGCTGGGCGAGGCGTACTGGTTGATGGGTACTTCGGGCCGGGCGGTGGAACCGCTGGAGGAGGGCGTTCGACTGCTCGAGCAGGGGGGCCAGCCGCTGGAAGCCGCCCGCCACCGACTGACGCTGGGTCGCTGCCACTGGGAGCGGTCAGATCCGGGCCGGGGTCGCGCGGAGTACGAAAGAGCCCTACAAGAATTGGAGCCGGCCGGCCCCAGCCGCGAGCTGGCGCTTGCCTACATCCGCCTCGCCGGTCTCCATGTGTTCAACCTGAAAGCCAAGCCGGCGCGGGAGCTGGCCGAAAAGGCGATCTCAACCGCCTCCGCCGCAGACGCCGACGACATGCGGATCTGGGCCCTGAACTTTCTGGGCGTTGCTGTCGCTTACGACGGGGACTATGCAACCGGGATCGAGCTCCTCGAACGAAGCGCAAATGAGGCGCTGGAGAGAGGCCTGTACAACATCGCCGGTAACGCCCTCCACAACCTCTTCGCAATGTACTACTCGAACATGCAGATGGAAAAGTTGGGGGGACTCATCTCACGCCTGGAAGCGATCAAGTTGGAGCACTGGGGGACCCTGTCCCGCCTCTTTGTGACGTCCGTATGGGCCCACCAAAACGGGGACATTCCGGGTGCGTTGAGGGCGTCCCTGGAGCTGTTGGCTCACGCCCGTGCCCTTGGAGAAGTGGCCGTAGAGCGGCTAGCGCACACCGGGCTCGCCCTGAACTATGTGGAGCTCGCGCAGTACCACATGGCCCGTGAGCACTTGGTCCGGCCGAACGCCGAGTCCGAAGCGCAAGATGCGCTGAGCGACGCCTGGCTGTGGATCCGCTTTCATCTCGCCACGGACGACGCTCCTCGGGCGCTCGAAGCTGCGGAGTTCCTGCTGACTGTGGCTCTGCCCGCCGAGAATGATGACGGCGCAGTGGCGGCGGTCGAGGCGTTCCTGGCAGCCGGGCGGTTCCAGGACGCTGAGCGGATGCTGGCAGAGCTGGATGCGGCGCCACAGCCGATCGCGCGCCACGCGGCCAACCTCGCGCGCGCCCACATCGCATTGGTGGGCGGCGACGCCGCGACCGCTCGGGCTGGCGTCGAAGAGGCGGTCACGTCTTTCCAGACGGCCGGCATGGTGCTGCGCGAGCTGGATGCGCGGCTGCTGCTTGCCGAGATCCACCTGAATGAGGATGACGCCCGCGCAGCCGAGAGCGAGTTTAGGATCATCCTGGACGCCGGCCGGCGCCGTGACCTCCGGCGTCTGGCGCGCAAGGCTGAAGAGGGCCTGGCCGGGCTTGGGATCGTGGTCGATGCGCCGGCGCCGGAGCACAGGGAAAGCTTTCATGCGCCTACCGAGTTGGGTGAGCGCCTGGTGACGGTGATGTTTGCGGACGTGCGCGGCTACACGGCGATAGTCGGCGGACGCACGCCGGCGGAGACGGTGGACCTGGTGTCCACCTACCAGCGCTGGGCGGCACTGGAAGTGGAGCGCCACCTTGGGGTGGTGGACAAGTTCGCCGGGGATGCGGTGATGGCGACGTTCAACATCTCCGGCAACCAGGTCGACCACGCGGCGCATGCGCTGCAGGCGGCGTTGGCCTTGCGCGACAAAGCGTTCGTGCTCGGCCTGCCCGTGGGCATCGGAATCGCCACCGGCTCGGCCGTGGTCGGCACGCTGAAGACCGGCGCCAACCTGTCGGTAATCGGCGATACCACCAACCTCGCGGCGCGCCTGCAAGCGCAGGCGGCGGCCGGCGAGGTCCTGCTCAGCGAGGAGTCGTATCGGCGCCTTCGCGACAATGTCGACGCCGCGCCTGAGCAGCTTGACCTGAAGGGCTTCGACCACTCGGTGGTCACCTACCGTCTCTCCGCCCCGGCCACCTTCGTAAGCCGACCTTCTGAGGGTTAGGACGTAGTAGTCGGGACTGGGTGATCCTCGGTGGGAGGAGTCGTATTCGATCGCCCGCCCTCGTGACATTACGACTCTGACTCATGACATGTTGTCGAGGGTTCTGGTCGATGCGACTATAACTTGTGGTAGGGTAAGAGTCGTGATGACCAAAACCAGTGACCCGGGAGCGCTTGCGGACTACGACCCATCGCAATTCCCGGCATTCGCAGTGACGGTGGACGTGGTGATCCTGACCATGGCCGACAGCCGGCTTCATCTGCTGCTCGTACGACGCGGGGTGGCGCCGTTCGAGGGTATGTGGGCGATCCCGGGTGGCTTCAAACGTCCCTCCGAGACGCTCCACGAGGCGGCGAAGCGAGAACTTGCTGAAGAGACCGGCGTCGACAGTGCGAGCCTGCTGACTCAGTTCGGCGCCTACGGTGATCCTGGACGCGACCCTCGGATGAACGTCGTGACGGTCGCCTACCTCGCGGTACTCCGCACGGTGGGCGCGGTCGTCGCGGGCACAGACGCCGCAGCCGCCGCTCTGATTCCGGTATCCGAGGCGCTGAACGGCAAGATCGAGCTGGCGTTCGATCACGCCCGGATCGTGCGCGATGCGGTCGAGCGCGTCGGGGCGGACCTCGGGCTCACGGGCATCGCAACAGCGTTCGTCGGCCCGATGTTCACCGTGGCCGAGCTGAGAGCCGTGTACGAGGCCGTCTGGGGCGTGCATCTCGATGGAGCGAACTTCAGGCGGAGGGTCGTCGCGGAAAGTGGTTGGGTCATACCGACCGGGCGCCGTGCTCGGCCTGGCTCGACCGGTGGCAAGCCCGCGGAGCTCTTCCGCGCAGGGCGCATGTGGAAGCAGGGCGGACCGATTCGGCAACCGCAGCCGCCCGAGACGGGGAAGGGGAACCAATGAGAGCAGCCGTCCACGACAGGTATGGGCCGCCGGACGTTCAGCGAATTGAAGAGGTCGCCCGGCCAGTCCTCAAGGACGACGAGGTGCTCGTGAAGATCCGCGCTTCGACGGTCACCCGCACCGACACCGGCGTTCGGGCAGCCAAGCCGGTCGTCATCCGGTTGTTCTTTGGTCTCCGCCGGCCGAAGCAGCGGATCCTCGGCACGGAGCTGGCCGGAGAGATCGCAGCAGTCGGCGCAGCCGTCACCAAGTTCGCCGTCGGCGACCACGTCTTCGGCAGCACCAGCTCGTTTCAGTCAGGAGCACACGCGGAGTTCATCGCCATGCGGGAGACCGCGCCCCTAGCGCACAAGCCGGCCAACATGACTTTCGAACAGGCCGCGGCAGTCACGGACGGGGCGGTTCTTGCCTTGATGTGCCTGGAAGCCGCGCACATCCACAAGGGTCAGAAGATGCTGATCTACGGGGCGTCTGGTGCCATCGGCACCGCGGGTGTGCAGCTCGCCAAGTACTTCGAAGCCGACGTCACCGCGGTGTGCAACACGAAGAACGTCGAGCTCGTGATGTCCCTCGGAGCCGACAAGGTGATCGACTACACGCAGGAAGACTTCACTAAGAACGGCGAGACCTACGACGTCATCTTCGATGCGGTCGGCAAGCACTCCTTCAAGGGCTCCAAAGGCTCACTCAAGCCCGGAGGAAGGTATGTCGCAACGGATGGGTTCAGGAATTTCTTCCTCGCGCTTTGGACATCGCGCATCGGAAACAAGAGGGCGCTGTTCCCGGTACCACCCCACTACACGCAGAAAAACGTTCTTTTCATCAAGAAGGTCATAGAGGCCGGCAAGTTCCGCGCGGTCATCGACCGGTGCTATCCGCTGGAGGAGATCGTCGAGGCGACCAAGTACGTCGAAACCCAGCAGAAAACGGGAAACGTCGTGCTGACGATCAACGGGAGTGTGAAGCCATGAGAGCGGTGATCTATGACCGGTACGGGCCGCCGGAAGTTCTGCGACTTGAAGATGTGCCACGTCCCGCACCCAAGGACGACGAGGTCCTGGTCAAGGTCCGCGCCTCGACTGTCAACCGCTTGGACGTCCACACTCGTGAAGCCAACCGAAGCAGCGGCCTGGCCGTCGCGCTCATCAGCCGGTCGATCTCGGGCCTTATGCGTCCGAGGCAGCGGATCCTCGGCAGCGAGTTTGCCGGAGAGGTCGAAGCGGTCGGCGCGGCGGTAACCGACTTCGCCGTGGGCGACAAAGTCTTTGGCACAACCGGGCTCAGGTTCGGTGCACATGCCGAGTTCATGTGCGTGCGTGCGAGCGGTCGAATTGCGCACATGCCGGCCGGTATGAGCTTCGAGGAGGCTGCGCCTGCCTGCGACGGAGCGCTCAACGCGCTGACCTGCCTGACACCTGCAGATCTCAGGAAGGGGCGCAGGATCCTCATCTACGGCGCGTCTGGGGCCATCGGAACTGCGGGAGTGCAGCTGGCCAGGCATTTCGGCGCCGATATCACCGCGGTGTGCAGCACGAAGAACCTCGAGCTCGTGAGATCACTCGGAGCGGACAGGGTGATCGACTACACGCAGGAAGACTTCACCAAGGACGGCCAAACGTACGACGTCATCTTCGACGCCGTTGGCAAGCAATCGTTCGGGCGGTGCCGCGCTTCGCTGGAGCCGGGCGGTATCTACCTGCCAACGGACGGATTCGCGAACATGATGTTGGCGCTCATGCCCTCGCGGAGAGGAGCCAAGAGGGTGGTGTTCCAGTTACCGCCTCGACAGACAAAGCAGGACGTCCTCTTCCTCAAGGAGCTCATCGAGGCCGGGAAGTATCGGCCGGTCGTCGACCGGTGCTACGCGCTGGAGGATGTGGTCGAGGCGGCGAGGTACGTCGAAACGGAGCAGAAGACCGGAAACGTCGTCCTGACGATCACCGGCGGTCGAGCTCGATGAGAGTGATCGTCCCGGACGTGTATGGCGCACCCGATGTTCTCGAACTCAGGGACGCTGTCATGCCTGGGAGGCGGCCGTGAGCGAGACCGCAAGATAAGCAAGCCCCCGCGGCTATCGGGTTACCTTAAAAATCATCCACGTTTTTTGGGACACCTACTCGGGGAATGGCGTCTCCTGGTGTCGCGAGCCAGGAAGTCGCAGGCGTCGGGCCGCCGGCTGGTGGCGGCCAACACAGGGTTGGTCATCGCCGCGAAAAACGCGGCCATCGCCGGCATGACCGCGAGCACGATCAGCTGTACCATCTCGTGCTTGGCCCTAGGCCGAGGGCGGCTGGAGCAGCTCGGAGATAGAACCTTCGAATGTGGCCAGGCGTATATGGACATCGATCACCTCGTCAGAGCTGACGGGATCCGTCGGGTCGATATCGGTCTGGTGCTCGGTCCACTCAGCGCCGCACTCACAGCGGTGGAATAGGCAGCGGTCGGTATGGGAGCGGTAGACATAAACGTCAGCGTCCTCGAGGTTGCGTCCGCACACGCAAATGCCCTTTCCTGGTTCCAGGTTCGACTCTTGCAATGACGTCCTCCGGACTCAAGGCTGAGAGTGCCTGGATAGGTCACTTAGGCCAATGGGCACCTGCGGCGCGGCCTGGGCACGTGCCCCGCTCGGAGAGATGGCTGTCCACGAGTTCGAGTGCAAAGTGCGTGCTCCAGTTGCCCTTCGGGCTCTTGGGCACTGAGGAACGGGCCCTGGAGGAAATGCCTCTTCGAAGACCGGAACTGAGGTCAATGTTCCCGGGGCCTGGCTGAGGTGTTTGTCGTCGCTCTCACCGAGGCGATCGATGCTGGGTTTCCCCAGGAGGTCGCCGAACTCTACGAGGTCCTTTGATGCGTTAGCGATATAGAAGACGGTTATCGACATCACCCGCCTCACCGGCTAGCGCTCGTCGAATGGATCTAGCTCCGTTCTGGTCCAGCATCGAGCGGGAAGAGCACCGTCGCCAACATGCGCCGTTTGCGACCCGGCTTAGGTTCGTAGGCTAAGAAGCGACCTACTGCTGCATTGAGCGCGCCGGCCATTTCCATGATCTCCTCGTCCGTGAGGTTCAGTACGACTTGGCGATAGCCCACTCCGTCCTTAAGCAGGTCGATTTCGGACCGTTCCAGGTACTGCTCGAACTGGGCAATAAGGCCGGCGGCAAAGGCCGTGAAGTAACCGAGGTGGTCGTCCCGTGATGACTTGGCGAGGTCCACGGGTGAAAGCGAGGCACCGCCTTCGGCAAGAACATAGGTCCGCTCCACCGCACCGCGAACCCGGCGCTCGGCAGCAATCGCCAGAGCGCCCCCTCGGTAGAGCCGCTCAATCTGGCGGTAAAGCGTCGCTTGCGGAACGTCAGGTAAAACAGCTGCGACCTCCTGTGGCGTCAGGCGGCGCCCCCTGGCAAACGCGAGGATGATGCGCAGCCGAACGGGATGGAGGACCAGGTCAGCCCGTTTCATTCTCATTCATGATACCGTTATCGATCATGGGAACGATCCAATTCATGGCCTCCATCCCCCGGATCGACATCTCGGCAAGCCTACTGTTGATCCTCCTCCCCCTCGTCGTAATCGAGCTCGGCCTTACCGTGTTTTCGCTCGCGGACCTTATCAAGCCAGAACGGCGCGTCATCGGGGATAACAAGCTGGTCTGGGCGCTTGTGATCGTCCTTGTCGGAACGATCGGACCCATCGTGTACCTGTTGGCCGGCCGAAAGCAGAGCTAGGGAATTTGGAAGCCGCGATTGTCTGTCACGGTCTCGTAAAGCGCTATGGCGATATCACGGCCCTCGACCGTCTCGACCTTGAGGTACCGGCAGGATCGCTGTTCGGCTTTTTGGGTCCGAACGGCGCAGGCAAGACGACCACGATCCGGCTGCTGACCGGCCTGGCATGGCCCACCTCCGGTCGGGCTGTCGTGGCGGGACTCGATCCCGCCCGTGGTCAAATCCAGCTTCGGCAGCGCATCAGCCACCAGGACCAGCAATCGAAGCTGTATGGCTGGATGAAGGGCCGAGAGCTTCTCGAGTTCGTAGGTCGACTCTTCGGCTTCCGCGGACCCGACCTCAGGTC
>JALYYG010000257.1 GCA_030946685.1 Candidatus Dormiibacterota bacterium
ACACCCCCCTGGCCGAGCGGGGAGGACAACGGTCCGGCTGTTCGCCGGACCTTAAGTCGGTGGGCGTCATCGCTCGCTATCGCGAGCACCTGCCCGTCGGACCGGCGACCCCAGAGGTCGACCTGCAGGAGGGGTCGACGCCGCTGGTGCCGAGCCGAAACATCGGCAAAGCCCTGGGCCTGAAGCACCTCTATTTCAAGTACGAAGGGCTCAACCCGACGGGCTCCTTCAAGGACCGCGGGATGGTCGTAGCCGTCGCGAAGGCGCTGGAGGCCGGAAGCCGGGTCCTCATGTGCGCGTCCACGGGCAACACCTCCGCGTCGATGGCCGCATATGCCGCGCGTGCAGGTGTGCGCGCCATAGTGGTCGTTCCTTCGGGCGAGATCGCGCTCAACAAGCTGTCGCAGGCGCTCATGTACGGGGCCAAGGTGGTTGCTCTCAAGGGCAACTTCGACGTGGCCCTCGAAACCGTGCGGGAGCTGACGAGCCGCTACCCGGTGGCGCTGATGAACTCCATCAACCCAAACCGGCTCGAGGGTCAGAAGACCGCAGCCTTCGAGGTCGTGGACGTGCTGGGCGACGCGCCCGACTACCTTCTGCTGCCGGTCGGCAATGCGGGCAACATCACGGCCTACTGGAAAGGGTTCCGCGAGTACCACGCAGCCGGCCTGTCGACGCGGCTGCCCAGGATGGTTGGAGCCCAGGCCGAGGGCGCCGCCCCGATCGTGAACGGGCACGCTGTCGCCCAACCGAAGACCGTCGCCTCAGCGATCCGGATCGGCAACCCCGCGTCATGGGAAGGGGCGACCACCGCACGCGACGAGTCAGGCGGCCTGATCGCGGCGGTCACCGACACAGAGATCCTCTCTGCTCAAATCCAGCTTGCAAGCAGCGAAGGGCTGTTCGCTGAGCCGGCCTCGGCCGCACCGCTCGCCCTCCTATTTCGGCTCGTCCGGGAGGGCAAGATCGAAAAAGATTCGATCACAGTGGTCGTGGTCACCGGATCTGGCCTCAAGGACCCAGACGCCGCGCTCAAGAACGTCGAGCCGCCGATCGAGCTCGACGGCGACGCGCGCACACTCGCTAAGGTCTTGAAACTATGAGCGCAAAACGCCCCTCTCTCAGGCTCTCTCCCCGGAGGGGAGAGAGTTTAGAAGTTCGGGTTTAACTAGGTGCGCGTTCGCGCTCCGG
Organism: Candidatus Dormiibacterota bacterium; assembly: GCA_030946685.1. Taxonomy (GTDB): domain Bacteria; phylum Chloroflexota; class Dormibacteria; order Dormibacterales; family Dormibacteraceae; genus Palsa-872. The sequence goes on from JALYYG010000257.1 coordinate 1,192, forward strand.
CGTCCATCGCCAACATCGGACCTGGCTTCGACTGCCTGGCGATGGCCATCGATCTCTGGCTGGAGGTCGAGGCGGTCCCGGCGGAATCACCCGCCTGGGACTATGAGGGAGAGGGCGCGGAATACCTCATGTCGCACGTCAATCCGTTCTCCCATCTCGCCATGAAAGGACGTGTGCGCAGCGAGATCCCCATCGGCGTGGGGCTTGGCAGCAGCGCCGCCGCGCGCCTGGCCGCTTCGGCGCTTGCGAGCCCGTGGGACGTGAAGAGCCATGTGATCGACGCCGGCGCCGACGAAGGCCATCGTGACAACGTGGCGGCGGCCGCGGCGGGAGGCATCCGAATCGTGTCGGACCAGTTCGACGAGAAGCTCCCCAATCCAGGCTGGGGATTGGCCCTCTTCATCGCTCACGCGCCCGTCCCAACGGAGAAGGCGCGTGCGGTGCTCCCTGACGAGGTCTCGCGGGAGGCCGCGGTTTTCAACATTGCGCGCGTGGCGCTGTTAGTCCGTGCGATCACGGCCAAGCGCCCATCACTGTTGGTGCACGCCCTGAGGGATCGCCTGCACCAGCCGCACCGGCTGCATCTGTACCCCTGGACCCAGGACGTTCTGCATGCGGCGGACGCTGCCGGCGCTTACGGGGCGGCCATCTGTGGCGCCGGGCCTAGCGTTTTCGCGTTCTGCCCTCCTTCGACCGCCTCGCGAATTTCCAAGGCGATGGCCGCGGCGGCGCCCCAGCACGGCCGCGGATTGGTCAGCCGCGTCACGGACAAGGGAATGTTCAGGACTCCGTGATCGTCCAGAAGTACGGCGGTACCTCCGTCGGGACCGCCGCACGCATCCGGAGGGTCAGCCGCCGCATCGCCGCCACAGTCAAAAAAGGAGAGCAGGTGGTCGCCGTGGTGTCCGCGATGGGACACACCACCGATCGCCTCATCGCGCTTGCGCAGAGCGTGAACCCGGAACCCCCTGCACGGGAGCTGGACATGCTCGTCGCCAACGGCGAGACGATCACGGCGCCGCTGGTCGCGATGTGCCTTGAGGGAATGGGCGTTCCGGCGATATCGCTTTCTGGGCTGCAGGCGGGCGTGCGCACCAGCGCTCATCACTCCAAGGCGCGGATCCGTGACATCAACCCGAACCGCATCCTGGAGGCGCTCAGGGAAGGCAAGGTGCCGGTGGTCGCAGGTTTCCAGGGAGTGACCGAAAACCTCGAGGTCACCACGCTGGGCCGCGGAGGATCGGACACCACCGCCGTGGCACTCGCCGCGGCGTTGAAGGCCGCCTCATGCGAGATCTACACTGACGTCGACGGCATCTTCACTGCGGACCCGAAGGTGGTACGGCACGCGCGGAAGCTGACCCACATCAGGTATGACGAGATGCTGGAGCTGGCCGCGGTCGGCGCGCGCGTGATGCACCCGCGCGCGGTGGAAATCGGCGAGCTTTACAACGTTCCGATTCACGTGCGGTCGAGCTTCCACGACGGCGTCGGTACCATGATCGTCGCCCAGGTCCCAATGGAAGAAAGACAGCGCGTGCGCGGGATTGCGCAGGAAACGAACGTTGCGAAGATCACCGTCCTCGGTGTCGCCGACCGCCCGGGCGTGGCCGCGGCCATCTTCGAGCCTCTCGGCAAGGCCGGCATCTCGGTGGACGTCATCGTGCAGAACATCGGACGCTCAGGACATACCGACCTGACTTTCTCGGTCGCCGAGTCGGACCTCAAGGCGGCGGAGAAGCTGGTCAGGGCCGCCATCAAGAAGGTGGGGGCTAGGTCGGTTTCTTCAGCAGCGGGCATTGCGAAGTTGTCAATCGTCGGTACAGGCATGCTGGGCACGCCAGGCATCGCCGGCCGGATGTTCCGTGCATTGGCGGACGCCGGCATCAACATCGAGATGATCAGCACATCGGAGATCCGCATCACCTGCTTGGTTGCGCGAGACCAGGTGGAGAAGGGCGTCCGCGTCCTGCACAAGACGTTCGAGCTGGAAAAGTCCTAGTTGCCGGTCAACGTCGCCATAGTCGGCCCGGCGGGGTCGGGCAAGACCACGCTGTTCAATGCCCTGACCACGGGACGGGGCGCCGACGGGGTCGGCATGGTGGACGTCCCCGACGAACGCCTGGATCGCTTGGCGGCCGCGGTCCAGCCTGTCAAAACGACAGCCGCGCAGGTGCGCGTCGAGGACACTCCGGCCGGCAGCCGCGCCCAGCGCGTCGCCTTTGCTCGCCAGGCCGACGTGCTTGTCAAAGTCGCGCGGTGCTTCGGTCCGGAACCGGAACCCACCGCTGAGCTCGAGGAGTTCGCCCTCGACCTGGTGCTCGCCGACCTGGCCTCGGTCGAGAGAAGACTCGAGATCGTGGCCAAGGAGGCACGTGCAGGTAAGAAGGACGCGCAGAACGAGCACGATGCCTTGACTGCCGCCAAGGATCACCTCGATGGCGGAAAGCAGCTGCGCACCCTCAACCTCGAGCCGGATCAACGTGCATTCTTGATGGGGGTGTTCCCGGTCACCATGAAGCCGGGGGTGTACGTCGCCAACGCGGCGGACGAATTGCTGCCCGGAGGGGGCGAGCCGGCTGCCAAGGTCGTCAAGCACGCAAAAGCCGAGGGAGCGCCGGCGATCATCCTATCGGCCCGCCTGGAATCCGAGCTCGGAGAGCTCGATGCCGTTGAGCAGGCCGAGATGCGGGCGGGCTATGGCATCGACGAGTCGGGGCTGGGACGGATCGCGCGAGCTGTGTGGGAGGCGGGCGGCCTGATCACGTACTTCACGGCGGGAGAGCCCGAGGTCCGAGCGTGGCCATGCGAGCGCGACGCGCCGGCCCCCATCGCGGCGAGCAAGATCCATACCGACTTCGAGAAGCATTTCATCCGCGCGGAGGTGACGTCAGTCGACGAGCTCGTTGCGGCCGGTTCGATGGAGGCACTTCGTGCGGCAGGCAAGCTTCGTGTTGAGGGCCGTGAGTATCGCGTGAAGGACGGCGACGTGATCTTCTTTCGAGTCGGTCGATAAAGGCGCGGGTGAGGACGCAAGTCCTCCCCCGCGGAACCCCCACCTGTTAGCCCCCACGCTTGGAGGTGTTTCGAAATGGAGGGCTGGGTGACGGCCGGACTGAATCCGGCCTGAAGCTCCGCTCGGATCAGTCTTAGAAG
>JALYYG010000261.1 GCA_030946685.1 Candidatus Dormiibacterota bacterium
GGACACCGCAAGCCTTGACCGCCGCCTCCGCGGCGAGCTTCACCCGGTAGTAGGGAAAACCCTGGACGCGCTCGGTGCCGACGATCCCTGGGTAAACGATGTGGCGAACCGACGCCTGCCGCGCAGCATCGAGCAGCGCCTTCGTTCCCTCAACATCGGTCTTCCAGCTGTCCTTGAGCGGGTTCGTAGCGGCGTGCACGATGACGCTGGCACCCGCCACCGCTCCTGGTATCCCCTCCCCCGTGGCGAGGTCCAGGCGCACCGGCCCGCTGCGCCCGGCTTCACGCACGTGGTAGCCGCGGGCGCGAAGTCGTTCGACAACCTTCGTGCCCAGCGTTCCCGAGGCGCCGGTGACGAGGACCGTCTCAGCCACGCCGGGACTCGCGCCAGCGGAGCAGCGCGCCGCCGAGGAGAACGAGAGCAATGGCCCCAACGGTGTACGGGTCGGTGGGTCGGCCGCCAAGTGACTGGTCCTCGATGTGCGCGATGAGGTGGAGTAACGCCCCGACGGTGACGCCTGCCAGGACCGCCAGCAGCGCGTCACGCAGCAATAGCCCGGCAATCAAGGCCGCGGCAAGACCGAGTTGAAAGGCGCCCAGGTCATGGATCAGATGCTGGTTGTACGGCGGGTAGGTGGCGATCGCGTCGTAGAAACCGCGGGGGGCAACGAAGGCCCAGGCGCCGGACGCGCCGAACACCAGGATGCCGAAGACCGCGGCGGCCTTGCTCACAGGCCCGCAACCAGCTTTTTCGGCGCGACCGCCCGATAACTCTCGTCGATCCAGGCCTTCAGCAGGTCGATTGGCGGCTTGCGGCCCTTCGCCAGGTCGACAGTGACCCACCCGGAGCGGCCAAGCCCGTAGCCCATTGGCGTGACGTTCGGCAGTCCGAGCGCTGCCTGGTTCGAGTGCGTGAGCTTCACGCCGATACCGCTTCCCATAAAGACGAAGATTTTGCCGCGGACCTTGATCACCCGGTCACCTTCCCAGGGAAAGTCTTCGTGAGCCTCCGGGTAGGTCAGCGCGAAGGCCCGAAGGCTGCTTTCAACCGCCTCGCCACTCACGTTGATGACCGCCTTTCTTGCCGCCACGCGACCAATCTATCAAGCTATAGGTCGCATGGCCGGCTCCGACGTTGATCGCACTGACCTCGAGACCCATCGAGACAAATACGCCCGTATTGAGCGTGAGCGGCGGTTTCTTGTCCACGCGCTCCCGGCAGAGCGCGCTCTACGAGTAAGACGGATCGTGGATCGATATTTCGTTGACACCCGGCTCAGACTCCGGATGATGGAAGACGTCGAGTCCGCCCCTCCGGCACGAGTCTATAAGCTGACGCAGAAGATCCCCGGCCCACCTTCTCGATCCAGCCAGGGTTTAATCACCAACATCTATTTGTCGGACACGGAGTATCACCTCTTGAGCGGCATTCCGGCAGCCGTCCTTCAAAAGACGCGATACAGCATTCCGCCGATGGGGATCGATGTGTTCGAGAGCGCGTTGAGAGGCCTGCTGATCGCCGAGGCCGAATTTGAGTCCGACGAAGATATGCGGGCGTTCCTTCCACCGGCTTACCTGGCCGCCGAGGTGACCCGCGATCAACGTTTCACGGGAGGACGTCTGGTGTCGGCGACGCGGGAGGAGATCGCGTCTTGGCTTCGCGAGTACGGAATCGACGTCGTCATCGGGTAGGGCCTTTCTCCGCAATTGCGCGTCGATTTTTTGCCGTGTTGGAGCAGCTATCGATAGTTTCGCGAGGTCGGAAAGACGTCCTCGTCAGGGAGGACAGGCGCGGCCTCGATGTGGTCCACGAGCACGCTCTGGACGCCGTCCTGTTTTTGGAGCGTGCCGTCCATGATCAGGATCGGCTCCAGGTTGGCGACCTGCCGGTAGCGCAGGTAGATCGGCGGCCGCAGGATCACGTCGACGTGGCCAAACTCGTCGGCAAGCGTGAAGAACTTGAAGTTCTTGCCGGTCGAAGGTGATTGCCGTGTGATGACCAGCCCACCGACACGGACGCGCGCGCCGTCACGGATGCTGCTGCGTAGCGTCTTCGAGTCGATCACCCGCATCTGCATAAATTGCGGCCGGTAGAAGTGAATCAGGTGATCGGTTGTCGAGAGCGACAGCAGCTTGTAGTCGGTCGCAACCCGCTGCCGGTGCGTCATCAAGGGCAGGCTCACCTCCTCCACCGGCTCCGGGATCATCGGTGGGTGCTGCCAGTCGTCCGCCTTTTCATTGAAGCGCCAGACCAGCTGGCGCCGGTTGGGATCAATCGCATCGAAGGCGCCTGCTAAAATCATGTTCTGGACCTGCGCCCTGGTCAGCCCATTGCGCGAAGTGCTGGTCAGGCGCACACGCCGGCAGAAGTCTTCCAGTGAGGAGACGGGCCCCTTCATCTGCGCCTCCTCGATCGCTTCCAGCGCCTTGTCGCCAACCCCGTGCACGTAGTTGAATCCGAGGCGTAGCGCGCCGTTCTCGACGCTGCAACGGATGTAGCTCCTGTTGATGTCGATCGGCAGGATCTTGACGCCGTGGTGCTTGGCATCCTCCACCAGCACATGTGGGTGATAGAACCCCATCGGCTGGTTGTTGAGCAGGCCGGCGTAGAGCGCCGGGGCGTGATGCAGCTTGAGCCAGGCG
>JALYYG010000274.1 GCA_030946685.1 Candidatus Dormiibacterota bacterium
CCACGGCCCCGGCCAGTTGGTCGGCTACCCGATCCTCGACCTGGGTCCGAACCCCGACGTCGGCGCCTACCTGCGCGCGCTGGAGGAGAGCCTGATCGAGGTGCTGGAGCAATTTGCGATCAGTGCCGGCCGCATGCCGGAATACACCGGCGTCTGGATAGGCGAGGAAAAGATCGCCGCCATCGGGGTGAAGCTGGCTCGCGGCATCACCACCCACGGGTTCGCGCTGAACGTCACGACCGATCTCGAGCTCTTCCGGCACATCCTGCCCTGCGGGATCCCGGACAAGGGTGTCACCTCGATGGAGCGCCAGCTCGGCCACGCCCCACCAATGGTCGCCGTCGAAGCGGCGGTCATCGCCCGCCTGGGCGCCAACCTCGCCAGGCTCGGCCGACAGACCGCCCGCGTTGCATAATTGACCCCGCCCACGGGCGGTTAGCTCAGCTGGTAGAGCGTCTGCTTTACACGCAGAATGTCGGGGGTTCGAGTCCCTCACCGCCCAAACCCGTATTCGAAAGGTCAACGTGCTCGCCAAGCTTGACCGGCTTTTTAGGTCAGTGAGCGACTTTACCCGGTTGCTTGAGCGCTCAAAAGCTGAGGGCTGGAAAGTCGTTGCCCTTGACCTTGGGGTAGACACCTCAACCCCGGTGGGCGAGTGCGTGAGCACCGTTCTAATGGCATTCGCTCAGCTTGAACGGCGGATGATCTCCCAGCGCACGCGTGACGGCTTAGCTGTGGCCCCGCTGGCTACGGGCCTCATAGGGTTTAAGACGCTCGGACGACCCCGCAAGCGCGCAGCCTAGCGGCACAGGACTGACCTAACAAGTTACTTCTGGTCCTTGGCTAAGTCAGGGAGGCCGTCAAAGAAGGGAGGCCAGTTACCCTTGTTTCCGCTCTGAAAAGTGGTTGCCTTGGCCGTTCCCCAGTCATCCGTCACGACGGCGACTCCCCAAGTCGTCGGTGGGGGTATGAAGCAACATGGCCCCGAAGGAGAAATTCCGTACTCCCCTGAAACTGCGACGACCCAAACGAAATAGTCTTGCCGTCTCTGCCCCACCCGAGTTCTGGATCAGCCTTAAACAAGTCCTGATATCGCATGTACTTGGCCTCGATACGTGGGTACGGCGTTTTACCTCCCCACTTCATCGCCGCTTCAATGGCCTGCTGTCGGCTGACCTTTGGATGAATCGCAGACTGCCCGACCACGAGAGCAAGCACGGCAACCAGAATCACTACGACTGCACTTATGCGAAGCCAATGCTTGGCACTCAGCGAGGGCAGCTTCCAACTAGAAGACACGGAAATGTAACGCAGCTAGACCGAGTTTTCCAGCGTCGCCTGACCGTAATTCACTTTGGGCCGTCGGGTTGGCGTGCTCCCCGCGTCATATCTGCTGTGAGGGTCAGCTCTGTCGTCCCGCATATACTCGGCCGGAAGCAATCGATGCGCTCAATGGTTATAAAACTCGCAGTCGCGGCGGGATTTTTGATCTCTTGGCTAACAGGGTTTTCCCTAGGCCGATATCTAGTCGTCCTCCCGCTGGCCTTGACGGCCTACGACGTGGGTCGGGATCGACGAACTCCGTATCTAGTAGCAAGCATAGCCAGCGCCTTAGTCATCTGGCTCCTGTTCTCATTCGCGCTGTTTGAGACTGTCACTCTTGAGGTCGGCTTCCTAATCGAATTCGTGACGTGCGTCCTTGCCTTGATCGTCTCCGGACTCGTGCGACGGAAGCAAGTGGTATCTCCTACTCTCACGCGGGAATAAGCTCACCCACTCGATGGCAGTCTCCTTCCCATCGCTCCCATGCGTGGTCAAACGCGGTCACGGCCGACAGTTGACGCTGGGGTAGACACCGATGAGTGCGGGGGGTCGGATACGACCGGCGACCCCCACCTTTTCAGAAGGATTGCAGGCGGCGAACAGGACGACTCCCAGAAGGACCAGCCGCTTCATACCCGACGGAAACGTCCTATGCAGGCTCGCCGTTACGGTGGCGCCTTTGCTCTTTACGTTGGGCCAGTCGGTTGAAGGCGATGGCCTGGGTCAACTGGTTAGGTTGAGCAATCGTGGTCAATTAGGTCGATGGGTGTTTGTCAAGTCCTTGAATCAGCTCGTTCCGCAGCGATAAGGGCGCCATCTAGCGATCAGGAACGGATCGATTCGAGTGGACCACCGGGCTCCCTGTCGGCGGTCGCGGCCTAAACATGGGCCATCAAGAATCGCGCTCTGCCATGCACGGTGCCCGCTATTACGCGACCTCGCGCAACAGCGCTTTATCGCGGCGGGCAGAAGCGGCCGGCGAGCGTGCACGTTATGCCGCGTTACGCTTGGCTGGCTTCGCTGGCTGCTTCGCTACGCTGAGCAAGGCTAGCTTTGCCGGGAGGGGAGATGGCATCACTCACCGACCTGGTTCGGACGGCCCACGGTGACGCCTGGCAGGCCGAGGGGAGGGCGCGGGCAGCTATGGCGGCCAGCCGGCCAGGTGCAGGGCGCTCGCCTGATGGCGTCGGGCATTCCAACACCCAAGTGGAACAACGCCGACGTCACCGCTCCCAACCCGGACCTGGACGCGGTCGCCCACTGGTACGCGGAACTTGACCTTCCCTGGGGGCTCCGGGTACCCGTGGAGTTCGATATTCCGATGGGGGATCCTCTGTTCGTCAAACGATGCTGGGGCCTGCGACCACCGGGGCTCGAGCGGCGGGCCACCCCGGCCGTGCAGATTCGGCTTGCGACCGCGGCCGACCTCGACCAATACGCCGAGACCGACGCCGTGGTCTTCGGCGATGATCCTGCGCTGAGCCGGCGATGGGTGGAAGCAACGCTTGGGCGGCCAGGGTTCGAACACTGGCTGGCGATGGCGGGTGGCCGCTCCGTGGGCGTCGCGGAGGTGGTCCGTACTAACGACTGGGCCGGACCTGCCGCGATGCTCACTGGGGTGGGCGCCCTGGGGGAATGGAAGGGCGACGGTGTCGAGCAGGCCCTGGCCCAGTTCGCGGTGGAGCATGCGTTCGAATCAGGTGTCGCACTGGTGCACGCCCACGATCAGGACGAGGCGCTGTGTCGCGCTATCGGCTTTGAGGAGGTGCCCGGCTTCCTCATCCGCGTCGTCCGCACGAACTGAGCGCTGGGAATCCCCGCCCGGCCCGACGCGACGGCGTCTTCGATCTCGGCAGGACTTCGCTCTTTACGGCGTGGCCCAGGCCCGAATTGGAAACCTGGCGTAGGACAGCGCCAGAGCCGTATTGACAGAAAGCGCAGACGGCGTATTGTCAGGGACGGCGGGCGGCCAGCCCAGGGCTCGGGAGTGGGAATCGTTCGATGATCTCCGGTGGGAGGCGAATCAGGCTGGCCGCCCGGCTTCAGCCCCTCCTAAGTGGCTTCGCCATGGCCCAGTGGCACCGAACGATCTCAGGAGAGTAAATTCGATGGGGATGGGCGACACGCAGACGCAAACCGGCGCGCACGCGATCGAGTCGATGCAGCTGGAGGAACGCCGCTTTCCACCGCCCCCCGACTTCGCCGCCACGGCGA